>JAUWRB010000015.1 GCA_030610785.1 Promethearchaeota archaeon
TCATAGTACCACGTTACTCTTAAAGCTCCGATATAACCAATAGCACCTGAATTATTTAACATTATTAATACTTCTCCAATACTATCGTTTGTCATATCATATGGAGAAGTAGTACAAGCATCGCTATAAATTAATGAAGTCATATTTATATTTGTAATAGACATCGCATCCGTGTTATAATATATATCGCCATAAGCATCGTTAAATTTTGTAGGTTCTCCATGACCAGCGTAAATAATTACGGAATAACCCGAATTCATTTCACCGCGAAATTTATCACGTGTAAGTCCTTCTTGTTCGTTGGGTGAAGGTGGATCTGGAGGATCATAACTCGAATTTGTTCTATGTAAATGAGTAAAATTCATTTTTGAGAGAATATAATTCTGCCAAATATATGTTGTCAATCGCGCTTCGTCTTCAAGGGGTGATGTAGATGAAACCGCTCCCGCTAATAACATTTTATTCATCCAATCCCCCAACATTGGATCGGTCTCGTATTTTAATGTTTTATTAACGAGATATCCAAGCTCAGTCGCATTATTAACCGGAAACCTACCCACATAAACATCTGGCGTCCACGAGATCTCATCAGTATACCCCGAGTAAGAAATAGATTCACCGTATTTTCCATTATTATTATCGTCCCATGTGCCGGTTAAATCAGCATAGTAGTAATCTGTAGGTTTATAATAATTATTCCAACCTCCATGTTCACTATCACCTTGTCCAACGTCAATTACATCCGGATTATATACTTTTCTTATTGGAATTAAATCTTTTTGGGCGTCTCCTGCTAAAAGAACCCATTGAATATTTTCTTTTTCGTAATAAGCTTTTATCATGTTTCGAAGTTTTTCAGCGGCATCTATTCCTTCATATTTCGTAAAATTTTTTAAAATAATAGTTTTTACGCCTTTCTCGTTCTTCCAGTCCATTAACGGCGTTACGGCGTCCACGAAGTCTTGATTATTTGGTGTTATAATTAACATTTCAATTTTTTGGTGATACCAGCTTTCGTTAAGAGCGTCGTAATTTATCTTCGGTAATTTGGAGAGATCAACATTAGGTAAATCATCGGATACTTCTATTTTTATATAGTTATTCGCTTCTATAGAATTATCGCTAAAAATATAAAAGTTGAGATTAACAATTATAAAAAGAATTAATATAATTAATGAGATGTTTTTTTTTTTTTTAAGATTCATTTAATCTTCTTAATAATAATTTTATTTTTAGGATCAATAAAATACAAATAAATTGATATGTATTTATTTTTAGAGTGATTAAATTAAAATAAAAATATATCTATTTATTATTATAAATTTTAAAAATAGTTGATTTTCATACCACTTCGATTTAATTATTGTCCGCATTGTAATAAAAAAATTATTTTCAAAATAGAGATGGAAGATATTGATTCGAGACAATATCCCGCTCCTGTTTATATAGTTCATAAGGACGAGTCTTGTAATAAGTTATCAACCTTTTATGTGGACAGTTTATTAAGAGTTTCGTATATGGAACTCGAAAAAAAAAAGGGCGGTATTAAAACCTTAGAGACAATTCCCTAAATAAAATAATGGACTAGTTTTTTTCGTTTATATTTTTGAAAATCTTAAATCTTATATTTATGGATTAATTTAATAAAAAATACATTCCTTATTTTAATTAGGGAACTTATTAAAACACCTAATCATATTACAAATAAACTTCTACGGATTTTAATTATGGGAAAAGAATTGGAAGATGTCAACGGCATTGGAAAAGCAACAGCACAGAGAATGAAAGAAGCCGGGGTAGATACAATTGAAAAACTAGCATCAATTAAGCTTGAAGATCTGTTAAAAGTTAAAGGAATTGGCAAATCTTCGGCAATTAAGTATATAGAAAATGCTAAAATATTACTTGAAAAAGTAAAAGAAAAAAAACCAAGAGAGCCTTCTATAAAGGCTGATGCTTCAAAGTCAAAAGAAATTAAAAAACAAAAAACAATGCAAAAAACATCCGAAAAAAAACCAAGCCCTCCTATTAAAGTAGCTCAAAAAGAAGATTCCAATATTAAAAAATTGATGAAAAGACAAGCAGAATGCAATATTGGGCTCGTTGGTCATGTGGATCACGGAAAAACAACCCTAATTAAAGTTTTAACAGGAGATTGGACGGATAGACATTCGGAAGAACAAGAACGAGGCATTTCAATAAAACTTGGATATTCTAACGCAACAATTCTGTATTGTCCCTCGTGTGACATGTATTTAACGGCCTACATGGCAGAAAAAGAGAGAAAAAAAGGTCAACCAAGATACACGTGCCCAAAATGTAAACAAGATCTAGAATTTCGTCGAAGAATCTCTTTTGTAGACGCTCCGGGACACGAAATTTTAATGGCAACCATGTTAAGTGGTGCATCTTTAATGGATGGAGCGTGTTTATTAATCTCTGCCGATGAAATATGCCCACAACCGCAAACGAGAGAACATTTGGCAGCCTTAGAAATAGCTGGGATTAAAAACATTATTATCATTCAAAATAAAATAGATGCTGTTTCAAAAGAACAATCTTTTAAGAATTATGAGCAAATAAAGGACTTTATTAAAGGGACTATTGCTGAAAATGCTCCAATTATCCCAATATCAGCTGTTTTCGGAATTCATTTGAATTATATTGTAAGAGCATTTGAAGAAATAATTCCCACCCCTAAATCGAAAGAAGACGATACATTTCAATTTTTAATCGCAAGATCGTTTGATATTAATCGACCGGGGACAGAGATCGAGGATTTAAAAGGAGGCGTTATTGGTGGCTCTGTATTAAAAGGAAAAATTAAAATTGGGGATCAAATTGAAATTAGACCCGGACTTAGAGTAAAAGATAAATACTTGCCTATAAAATCAACGGTTGTTAGTATAAGTCAAGGAAGTGATCATTTTAATGAAGCATGTCCAGGAGGACTCGTAGGATTAGGAACAAAACTAGATCCATTTTTAACTAAAGGAGATTCATTAATAGGACATTTAGTTGGGAAGATAGGTTCTTTACCAAAAGTTCTTAACACAGTAAAATTAAAAATGACTCTTTTAGAGAGAGTCATAGGCTCTGAAGTACAGATCAAAGTACAATCCATCAAACATAACGAAAAGCTTTTATTAGTTATAGGAACCGAAAAAACAGCTGGAGTGGTTACAAAAATTTTAAAAAATAGTTATATAATAAAATTAAATCCTCCTATTTGTCCGCCTGAGAATTTTATTTTTGCTATATCCCGGATTATTAATAGACGTTATCGACTAATAGGTTATGGTGAAATAACCGCCGCTACAGATTAATTGAAAATATTACGATGTAAAGGATAGAAAAATCTCTCTTATTTTTCCTTTTACTAAAGATAACGAAGAATCTACCTTATTGAAAATTTTTTGTAATTCAGTAATGATGTCCTCATCAAAATTAGAATTACTTTTTTTCGTGAAATCTATTTTTGTTTCAAATAATATTATATATTCTTCAATTTTGGAGAGGAAGTGCAATATAATTTCTATTTTCACTTCGCTAGACAAATTTATTTGATTTTTAATTTCCTTATATTCGTAGAAAATCTCGTTCATGATGCGCTTTTCAAGAAATAATAAGAAAGACTCAATATTATCGACAAAAATGACTATCAATTTTAATTACCCCCTCTTTTTTTATTTTTAAGATAAAAAAGTATTCCTCCTACTAGAATTATACCATTCATGCTGCCGAATATAATAATCCATGATGGGAAATGAGGGATTGTAGTAATAACATAATTGATCTCTCTATAGGAACTAACAGGTGCTTCCATTATTAATTCGTTGTTTTGATAAATCTTAACAATGTAATTTCCGTTAGAAACATTCGTTAATAAAATTTCTCCGTTCTCGTTGGTAACTACAGGACAATTAGGTTGAGTTCGATTATTTGAGATATATGTTCCATATCTCTTCCCATAATAATTTATTTCAACCTCCAAGCCCAATATAGGCATGTGAATATTATCAGTTATAATTATCTTTAAATTTTCGATTGTTTCATATTTTAAAGTAAAAGGGCTAATTTCTCCATTTATCATGTAAGGTAGCTTTATTTCCAGCCCTCTTTTTTTAACGATATTATCAGTAAAAACTACGCTATTTTCTATATCTTCTTCAAATTCGGTAAGATTTTTATCAAAATAGGAAAATTTTCTCTCAAATAGCGAGCTGTGACTTTTAACCTGATCAAAGGTAATAGTCGTTTCACGTATAATGAGATTTTTTAAATATATATGCTCTGGTCCTGAAATTATTGAGGGAAAATATATTCTTTCGCGTATATTTCTCCGATCTACGAGCCTGTCAATAGCCCAAGTATTATCAACGGGATCGATAAATTTTATCGTAAAATCTGAGGTGAAATTAATATAAAAAGAGTTATTATTTGCGGAAAGCGAAAAATAAAAAGAGTTATCTGAGCGTAAATAAGTTTTTAGATTTTTATCGCTAATAATTATATCGTTCAATTTTAACGTGTGGTTTTCTAATAAATCTTTATCTGGAGGACTAACCTTTAATTCAACTATTAATTCATCAATTGAAGAAATGTCCTGTAAATTCGTCCCGTTAAATACTTTTCCTTCTAAATAAAAATAATATTCAAATGTAGCGGTAATGTTTTCTTCCGGATTAGTCATGATTAAATCTCCCGCGTTAATTTGAGCAAGCGCCCAATTATTAATTGTCAAGTTATATTCCCAAATAAGATACATGGAAAAATTTGCATATTCAACTCCATTAAAGTAATTGTCGTAATCAAAAATTAGAAAATTATCCTCATCAATCGAATAATTTGCATCGTTCACTTCTACAATGGGAGATGATTCGTTCTTAATATATAATTGACTTAAAACACACGGATATAATCTTGGCCCATAAATCAATTCTCCTTTTATATCTGCTTTTTTAGATTTATTATATTGAACATTTAATGTTTCGTTCAAAATGGCCGTGATTTTATTAAAATCTAACACCTCATCGTTAAGATTATCAACTTGCGCAGTTTTACTCGTTCTAATAAATTCTAAATTATCAGAACTCACATTTAACGCTGTAGAATTAAAATC
Source organism: Promethearchaeota archaeon (assembly GCA_030610785.1). GTDB lineage: Archaea > Asgardarchaeota > Lokiarchaeia > Sigyniarchaeales > SOKP01 > JAUWRB01. The sequence goes on from JAUWRB010000015.1 coordinate 5,123, forward strand.
ATCGAAAAGATCAGGATATTTTATTGAATTATTGAAAAATCCTGTTTCATCGAAACCACCAAAATTAAAATCAGTTACATTAATAAACCCAAGTCCTTGTTTTTCTTCGCTAAGAATAGGTGAATAATCGTCTTTTGAGAATCCTTGTATATTGGGATAATTATTACCGTTATAAAAATCGTCATCGTTAGAAACACGATAACTTTTAAAACCAGCCGCCAATACCGGAACTAAAAAGTTTAAAATCACTAACGTGAATATTAGAATTTTGACTAATACTTTTAGCTTATTCCGATATTTATTTATCATCTTTATTATTTTAGGTCTAATTTATTTGAATAGTAAAATAAACAAAATTAAATAATTTTTCTTTAAATTTTAATTTTGATGTCATTTTTAGCTATGGGAATATTTATATTTATAAAATATATTTTGAATTTATTCAATTCCTCTATAAAAAAAATATTTTTTTTTTAAAAAAATAGCCAATATTTAATATGAACATGGATCGAACTAGTTTTTTTCTAGATCTTGATAATGCTGTAGATAATTTTATTGATGGGTCTTTCAAAAAAATCATTAATATTTCTCATAATGACGCTGATGGGATAAGCTGCTTACACATTATACAGAATTTACTCCATAAAATGAATATAAATAATGATTATTTCATATATAATAGGAGTATTTCTTGGCAAAACTATTTAAAAGGTATTTTATCAAAAAGCCAAACAAATAAAACGGCCTATATTTTTACAGATGTCGGTTCTAATCTTGCAGAATTAATTCCTATTATTAAACAGAGAGAAGAAATGTTTTTCATTCTTGACCACCACGAAGTAGATGCTACCATTGATTTAAATGAGATTCCTGAAAATTTATTTTTTACAAATCCTACGATTCATGGATATGATGGTCTGGAACATATAGCCGGAGCGACTTTAACTTACATGTTTGCCAAGAAAATTAAACAAAATATAATGAAACATGGATGGTTAACTCTCATCGGTATTGCAGGCGATTCATTAAAAACAATGGATAAACTCAAATCTTTTAATAAAGAAGTTTATCAAGAATTATTAGACGAAGAAATTTTCGAAGATAAAGAAGGATTGATCTTATTTGGAAGAATGGATGATTCGATTAAAAATGCCTTAAAATATAGTATTTTACCATTTGTTAAAGGCTTAGGAATGGAGGATGACACAAAAATTAAATTATTTCTGAATCAACTAAAAATAAATCCAAATAAAAAACTTATTGATTTAAATGATACAGAAATTCAAAAAATTCAAGAGGGTGCCAATATAAACTCGATTGGGCACTTTGCTTTATTGCCCCAAAAGCAAGGCATTCTAAAACTTGTATTTGAACACGCCCTGCTTTTAAATATTTTATGTTTTAAAAACATAAGCGCAGCCATATCAATTATTCAATTGAAAACAATAACTCGATACGCAAAGAATTTATATTTCGAATATGTCAGTAATCTCGCTAGAAATCTGAAAATTCTATCTAATGATTTACCTTATTTTGAAACAAATAAAGCGATATTTATTGAAGTAGGGGGAAAAATACCACCAAGTAACTGGTCTGATACTGCAAGCTTTAGTACGGTTAATGAACTTCTTGATCCTAACAAGATGATATTTTTGGGTGGTGAAGAAAAAAAATCAAGAACAATAAAACTCAGTATCCGATGTACGAGGAAATATTTAGAACAAAATAATGGCGTTGGAGTAAATAAGATAATCAGCTTGATAAAGGAAAGATTGGGCGGAATGGGAGGAGGCCATAAGTTGGCTGGAGGGATTCGACTGTCAAAACCGTCCTATAATATTTTAAAAAATACAATTGATGAGATTATTTAATATTGAATGAAAATAAGAATGATTTAAATAATGGGAATTCTCGAAAAAAAATCAGATGATTGTTTTCTACTACACATACATGTCAAACCTAATTCCAAAGCACAAAACATTATTACAAATGGTGATTTCATTAGAATTAACCTTCGTTCGAAGGCTATTAAAAACAAGGCAAATAAAGAATTATTAAACCTCTTGAAAAAAAAAATGAAAATCCATTCCAATCAAATCATCATAAAATCTGGTTTAAAAAGCACGAATAAGATAATTGAATTAAAATTTAAAGGACAAATTAATGAACAAGACCTGATAAAAAGACTTTTAGCATGACTTTAATAAGTTAACTTCCAATTTTTATCATCTTTCCGCATTTAAGGCAAATTATAAAGTGAGTCATTCCTTCATCGGCACTCCGTGTTTGTCGCGTTTCCAAATGGGCCTTATTATATCCGCACTTAGAGCATCTAAAATTTTTTATAGAACTTCTTAAATTTTTTTCTTTCCATTCAATTATATCTTTTGCACTTGTAATTTCTTCTTTAATAGGGTGTTTAATTTTGGTACTTATCTTATAAGAATCCGACTTTCCATCTGAAAATGGCTTTATTGCTCCGCATTTACATTTAAAAACTTTTTTGCCCTCTACTTTCGATGGTAGCATCATGCCTCCACATTCGTCACAAAATTCCATAATTACCCTTTATTATTATTATTGTATAATTTTAAAATCTCAAACCAAATATTAATGCACAAAATATTACGCCCGCAACTAGATCTGCGGTTGTTCCGGGATTTAATTTTCCTTTCTGCTCATGGAGTGCAGAATCTAATTCATGACACAAAATTAAACCTTTTTCTGAAGAAATCCCTCCATTTTTTAAAATTTCTGAGGATTTATTTGAGACCATTTTAGCGGCTTCCAATCCTGATTTTCTAATAATTAAAGTATCGGGATGCTCAGAGAGAATTTTTAAGAAAGTATTGACGGTTGTCGTGTTAATATCGTTGGTCTGATCAAAGATTTTTGTAAAATAAGGTAATCCTTCGTTAAATATGATATTAAATCCCGTGGAATATTCTTGACTTATTAAATCGTATTCCTTTGAGAGCTCAAAAATTTTTTTAAGAGTTATTTTATCTGTCCTGATTTCTTCTATTGAATCCTCGTTGTTTATATCGTACTTATCAATTTTCCCAAGCCCTCCTGGATTACATAGTCTAATAGCTTCGTATAATTGTATTGTATCGTTTACGGTTGAGTTATCAATTACTTTCTTCACATTAAAAACGAAATTCTTAAAATTGGTTTTATGTAATTTCAAGCAAATGGAGGCTGCTGCGGCAAGTGGTGCTAATAATAAAACATGTCCTAGCAATATATTTCCACCTTCTTGCCATTTCATCATTTTTTTTACAGCTTTTTTATAAAAATAACCTAATTTCACGAAGCTATAATCTTTTTCAGTATTTATTTCATGATCATAAATTTTTTCGCAAAATCTTCTAAAAATAGGTTGGATTGCAGCAATTCCTGCTAAAAAATGTTCGAAACGAGTATCTTTAAAATTTTTCGTGCGATGAATATTTCCTGGTTTTGGCCATCCAGCCACTTCTAGTAAGCTTGCCAAAATAATGCATCGCGTTAAATCGTCTAAAGATTTAATTGAAAAAACTAATTCTTCTGAAGACACGTTAAAATAAAGTTTTTAATTTGAATGAACATTAATTATTTTTGAAGAAACAAGGGATCAATAATAAGTTAATTGAATTTGACGCTTTTCCTTTACGATATACCCTTCTTTAAACGAGATCGGTCTATAATCGTCTTTAATTGCTTTTTTATGTAAAAACTTTTTTATTCTAAGTTTAATGGCTTTTTTTGACAAGTTAATCGGCATGACTATTTCAAGTTTGTTTCCTTCGCGCGAAACTTCAATTTGCGGTAAAGCTTCCGTCAGATACCTGGTTAAATCAAGAACAATTTGTTCGCTTTTATAGCTTAGCTCTTTAACATCAACAATGATAGTTTTTGTACTTGCTTCACTCATTAATTAATCACTATAAATTTTTTATGTTTATTATACATTATAAGAAATTTAAACTATAAATTTTTTATGTTTCTTTTTTTTTTGTAATTAGATAATATTTTAATAAAAATAGGTGAAATTTTATGGTAGATTATTTAGATTTAAGTTATAACCCGAACGAAAAGGATCTTATTGCCATGTATCAAGTTAAAAAATCTCCAGAATGCAAGAGTTTTGAACAAGCATGCGAAGAAATCGCAAAAGAGAGTTCTATTGGCACGTGGACGGAAATAGCAACAATGTCTGCAGATATAGCCCAGCGTCTTAAACCTTCTGCTTTTTATATTGACAAAAAAAGACAAATCGTTAAAATAGCATATACTCAAGAGCTCTTTGAGGCAGATAACATGCCCCAAATCATGAGTGCAATTGCAGGGAATGTTTTTGGAATGAAAGCTTTAAACTCGCTGAGATTATTAGACATATCTTTTCCTAAAGACTTTATTAAAGCTTATAAAGGACCTAAATTTGGTATTCAAGGCATAAGAGAATTAATTAAAGTAAAAAAAAGACCCCTTCTTGGAACGATTGTAAAACCAAAGGTGGGATTAAACGAGGTAGAACACGCAAAAGTTTGTGGAGAGGCATGGATTGGGGGGTTAGATATTGTAAAAGACGATGAAAACTTAACCAGCATGACATTTAATAAATTTGAAAAAAGAATTGAAGAAACTTTTAAAATTCGTGATAACGCAGAAAACGAAACGGGAGAAAAAAAGATTTACATGCCAAATATCACGGCGAAATTAAGCGTCATGAAAAAACGAGCAGATCATGTGATCGACAATGGCGGAGAATATATCATGGTTGATATTTTAACTATTGGATTTTCTGCCTTACAAGAAATAAGAGATTATCTTGATGATAAAAATATTGTTATTCACGCACATAGGGCGATGCATGCGGCATTAACACGAAATAAAAAACATGGCATGACAATGTTAGCCCTGGCAAAATTAATGAGATTAATAGGCATGGATCAATTACACACTGGAACTGTTGTAGGTAAAATGGAAGGTGGCAAGCAAGAAGTTCTTGATATAAATGAAGTCATAACAAAACAAAAGATAACAGATAACAATATGACAATGCTTGATCAAGATTGGGGTAATATCAAGCCAACTCTCCCAGTTGCCTCAGGGGGTTTAAGCCCACTTCATGTACCCGATCTTATTGAAATTTTAGGGAAAAACATGGTTTATCAGTTTGGAGGGGGATGTCACGGTCATCCTGAAGGAACCAAGGCTGGCGCAAGAGCAATAAGACAAGCGGTTGATGCGACATTAGAAGGCTTTACATTAGAGGCTTACGCTAAAAATCATTCAGAATTAAAGAAAGCCATTGAAAAATGGGGATAATTCACGGTAGCCCTTTATTCCACTAATTCAGGATATAATTTTGCAAAATAATAATGAGCGTGACTTGAAGCAAAAATTCCCGCTTCTGTAATTAATCCATCAATATATCTTCTACTTACTGTTTCAAAAGCGGGGTTTAATATTTTTATTCCTTCTGGTGGATTTTCCCAAATCTCTGAACTGTCTCTCATTTCAATTTTTTCTAAGATTCCAATTTGAGATACCGGATTATATTTTAACAAAGAACTGGCAACATAAAACGGTACATGTTCTTCGTGAGCAACAAGAGCCAATAATCTACTTCCAATCTTGTTCAATACTGTCCCTTCGCTCGTAATACTATCTGCTCCAATGAGTATCATATCTACTTCAAAATGATTCACAGCCCAGCGCATGGCGCTATCAACAACATGAATTACATCAATACCTGCATCTAATAATTGTCTTGCTGTTTTTTTTCCTTGTAATTTCGGTTGAGTCTCAGTATTTATGACTTTAAAGTTATTTTTACCTTGTCTTTTTGCCTCTAAAAGAATACCCGTGACTACAGAAGAATGACAATGGGTCATTATGATGAACTCATTGTCCGTTTCTACATCCGGAATTCGCCTTGCTCCGATTTCAGCAATTTTTCTTTTGCTCCTTTCGATTTTGCCCTTATATTCGTCTTTATAACATGATATTAGCTCGTTTATATTTTCTGTTGTACATGTATTTTTTTCTTTCTCTAATTTTTTTAGTATATAGTTCAAACCATTTTGCATGGCGGGTTCTGTTGGACGGGTTACTATAATAATTTCTTTTGCTTCGTTTAATTTAGTAATACAATCCTCTATATGAACGCATTTTAATCTTTGAGCGTAATTACTTAAAAAATCAATCGCACTTAGCGCCACATTTGTAGCTCCTTGAATTTCTAATGATTTTATTCTTTCAACGTCTTTTAATAGTTGTTTCATTTTTTTTCATCTTAATTTTATTCATTAAGAATATAGAAATTCCCTCATAAATAATTTGATAATTTAAGATTTTACTCTTTATTATTTTTAATAGATTCGTTTATTTCTTCTAATTTGAAATCTTCAGAATCTATCTCAACATAAAAGCGTCCAACATAACCACATTCAGTACATTCGAATATATCAGGAGCAAGCCAACCTGAAACATTAGTGGCACTTTTTAATTTTGGTTTTTTGCATTTCGGACAAATTCTTAAATTAACCATCTCAATTAAATTAAATATCAATTAAATTAAATATTAATTAAATTATTTGATTATAATTTCTTTTTAAAATGCATTAAAAAATGTTTTCTACGATCAAATTTAATATCTGAATCTACAAATTGATATAATGCCGAATTTAGAATTACAGAGAAAAAGCTTGCCGAAGGAACCAGGAGTCTATTTATTTAAAGATAAAGAGGATAAAATCATTTATGTTGGAAAAGCAATAAATATTAAGAAAAGAGTTAATCAGTATTTCTTAAAAACGAGTTATAACGATCCGTACTATGAGGAAAAAATTAAAGAACTAGTAAAAAGAATTGATTCGATTGACTTTATTGTAACGGAAAACGAAAAAGAGGCGTTTATCCTCGAAAATATACAAATTAAAAAACACGATCCCCGCTTTAACGCTCACATGCGAGATTCAAAAACGTATCCTTGGGCATGCATCTTTTATTCAGAAGAATTTCCAAGAATTAGAATTATTCGAGGTCCAGAAAAATATTCTAAAGAGAATTTATTTTTAGGACCATATACGGACAGGAAAGAAATTTCTCGAATTTTACGCGATTTAAGAAAAAATTTTCCATATTGTTCGTGTAAAAGGAAGGTAAGAAAAAGGAAGAGACCTTGCTTATATTATCAAATAAAACTTTGTCCGGGGCCTTGTATTGATGCGATTGGTAAAAAAGAATATTTGGAGAATATTAAAAAAATTGAAATGTTTTTAAAAGGCGAAACAGAAGAGCTCAAAAACCAAATAAAAAAAAAAATGAAAAAAGCGGCAGAAACACAAAAATTTGAAATAGCAGGGTTTTGGAGAGATAAACTACAAGCAATTAATAATTCAACAACGCAACAAAATGTTCTCTTAGAGAGTAGAGAAAATAAAGATATAATAGGTTATTTCAGGGACAGCGGACAAAAATATATTGCAATGGTAATCATTCACGTTCGCGAAGGCAGAATTGCAAGTAAGGACCAATTCATTATAGATTTAAGAGAAAAGGTTTTTCTTAAAGAAAAAATATTTTATTCTTTAATGGAACAATTTTATTACGAAATTAAGCTAAATTTACCAGATACTATTATAGTTCCGGAACTTTACGAAGGATTTGAATTATTTAAAGTAGTTCTCAACGATGTTAAAGATATAATTCAGATAAGAACTCCATTTAATGATGAATTAGGTTTATTAAGGATTGCGAATAAAAACGCAAAAGTTCTTGTTGAGCAAGAAATTGAAATGGAAGAAATTAAAAAAAAAGAAAAAGACCAAATTAAATCGGCTTTAGAAAGCGCTAAAGAATTATTAGACTTATCAAACGAGCCTAGAATCATTGAAGGGTTTGATATATCTAATATTGAAGGAAAAAGCGCAACAGGATCGATGGTATATTTCCTGGAAGGAAAGCCTTATAATAAAAATTACAGATACTATACCATACAATCTAAATCTACTCCTGATGATGTGGCAATGATGAAAGAAGTAATAAATCGGAGATACACTTCAATTTTGAAAAGAAACGGTCATTTGCCAGATTTAATCTTAGTTGATGGGGGTAAAGGACAATTAAATGCCGCCGTTGCCGTCCTAAAAGAATTGGGTATTGAAGGCATACCTGTGATAGGTTTAGCGAAAAAATTTGAAGAAATTCACGTGCCCTGGAAGAAAGAACCGATAATTTTACCAAGAAACTCTCCTTTATTGAAATTATTCCAGAGAGTTAGAAACGAAGCACACAGATTTGCGGTTAAACTCCATAAAACGCAAAGATTAAAGCGAATATCCGGCTCGCTTTTAGATGATATTAAAGGCATAGGTCCCGCTACAAGAAATAAATTACTTAAACATTTTGGAAGCGTAAATGGTGTTAAAAATGCTTCTTTAGATGAATTAACTCAATTAATTGGTAAAAAATTAGCCGAAACTCTAATTAAAAATCTAAAATAATTTTGAGATAACTATAAAAAAATTTTATTCTCCCCAATCTTCCTCAGTCATTTCAGCAATCTCTACAATAGCTTTATCCACTTCGATCTTGGTAATTTCCAGATCAACCCCACAATCAGGACATGGCACCAATTCCCCTACTATCGTTCCACCGCCTAATTCAAACTCGTAAAAACACGAGGGACATTCGACTTTAACCATTTTTATCAGTATCTAATAATTACTTTTGAAATTGATTGAATTGTTAATAATTATAAAAAATAATCATTAAAAATAAAATTTGTGTAATTGAAATAATAAATATTAGAGATTCGCTATAATGTCAAATTATTTCAAAAGACTTGTTTGCATTTTAAGGAATAATGGGGTTATTTTCTAATTTATATTTTACCAACGCAAGTGCCCCTCTTAAACCGACTTCGTCTCCTAATTTGGTTACCTTTATTTTAGGAGGATGATTAATCGTAAATCTTAGTGGATCTATCTTAAATTGTTCGATTAATGGTGGAATTATTTGTTCTTTATCTTTCATCATCGCACCTCCAAAATATATGGACGATACATCGTAAAAATTATTTACTAATCCAATCCCTACCTTCATGTAAAAAACACAATCATCAACAACTTTTTTCGATAACTCCCCTCCTTCTCTTGCTCCTTGAAATATCTCTTTAGCTGTGATTTTAGATTTATCGTTATTCGCTATACCCAATAAAATATCGGAGTTTAATGTATTATCTTTTAAGTAATCTAGTGCTCTTGACTTAACTCCCGTTCCCGAACTAAATACTTCCCAACAACCGTAAGCTCCGCAATTACATTGAAACTTGCTCTTAGGATCTACTAATCCATGCCCTATTTCTGCAGCGTTTCCTTCTTTTCCCAACATTAAGCGTCCATTACAAATCACGCCTCCGCCTATTCCTGTTGAGACAGTAATATAAATAATGTTATCTTTTTCCTCTTCTTCAGCTTCAAAATAATGTATTCCTAACACGGCTCCATTACAGTCGTTAATTAAATATATCGGAATTCCTGGAAATTTTTCTCTAATTGGTCTTTTTAAAGGAATTTCTCTAAATCCCAAGTTAGCGTTGTTAAAGACATTTCCCTTTTCCATATCTATGGGACCTGCTGAAGCTAACCCAATTCCTATTAATTTTTCTTTTTCAACATCATTTTCTAACATTATTTCTGATAGCAATTGGCATACAGAATTGCTAATTGAATACTCATTTTCCTTTAAAGTTCTTGTGTTTTTACTCTTAATATTTTCTTCTTTTAAATCTGCTGTACAAATAGCTACTCGAATCCAAGTACCTCCAATATCAACTCCTACGATAAATTTATCTTCTATATTTATCACCAAATTAGAATGTCGTTTAATAATTTAATGAATATAAATTTTAATAATAATTTACTTTTATTGAATCGTTTTTTAGAATATTTCTAAATTTTTTAACAATCTGTTGCTTTCTTTCCTCATCTATCGCAAAAACATAATATTGAGCAGGAATTCTCGCAATAGAATAAATTTGAACGAGATCGGGTTTGATTCTTTTAATAGCGTGAGCAACCTTTTCGATATTTTTAGGGTTATCGTTTGGAATGAAATCATCTCGATATGAATTGAAAAATAAGCATTGAATTGCGAGCTCATTATTTTCTGGCATTTCCCTTTTCAACTTAATCAATGAATCAATAATGGTTTCGATGTCAGGGACATCTTTATGAGGACGATTCGTTCTTTTAAAGTCCATATCAGTCGCCGCTTCCAATTTTGCTAATATAAGATCAAATTGCATGACTCTTTCCCGAATTTCTTTTGAGTATAATGTACTAGAATTAGTAAATAAAGTTAATTTGGGTTTTTCTTGTATCCATTTCATTTCATTTCTAACATTTATTGCGATTTCTAGGAATTCTAAAATGTTCTCATTAAGTGTAGGTTCGCCGTTATAGCCGAAAGTGATGGACTGTAAATGAGGAACATGCTTCAAAATGGAAATCAACTCTTTTCTAAAACCATGCGAAGGTGGTGCCTTTATTCTATATTCAGGAGATACTAATTGATTTTTTTCGGTCGTTCCAATTTCACAATAAACACAATCAAAAGTACATTTCTTACATTTAGGTAAGATATCTATACCTAACGAGAGTTTTAAGCGTCTTGATTGAAACGGTCCGTAAGTATATTCACGCATAAATCAAAATTATCTCATTTTTTTTTCAAATAATTTTCAAAAAAATCTTGAATCGCTTTATTAATTTCGTTTGGTTTTTCAAGCATTATCATATGGCCCGCATCCTTAATAATAACGATTTGACTTTCCTTAATATTATCGTGAAAATATTGCGAATATTTTATCGGTGTCAATTTATCGCTATTTGCGCAAATTATTAAACAAGGGACATCGATCGATTTGACTTTATCTAACATGTTAAAATTATCACAAATCTTGAAATCGTTGTAAATTACTTGAGGTTCCATTTTTGAAGTCTCTTTTACTAAATTATTTATTATATCCTTTGATGTCTTTCGATGAAATGCCCCGAGTAATACAGAATCTAGGTACTCCTGGAAGTTATTCTTTATAGCATCAAGAATTATTGAACTCACGCGTAACCTTCCACCTGTAGCCAATAAAATCAATGCTTCAACATCATTCGTGTATTTATAAAAATATGCCTGTATCACAGCGCCTCCTAACGAATGTCCGCATAATACCACTTTCTTAATATTTAAAGAATCAATAAGCTTTTTTATTACTTCGACATATAAATCGAGAGAAAGCACCGTAAAGCTTTCGGATTTAGCGTGTGATGGCAAATCAATCGCAATAATTTTATGAGAAGTAATATTGAGATCAGTCATTTGATTTTTCCAGACACATGAGCTTTCTCCTGAGCCATGTATGAAAATTAAAGCCTTGTCATTATCTGATTCTTCTATTTGATAAAATAACTTTTTACCATCGTAATTAAAATAAGGAATTTTTTCACACCAGGTATTAAAATTTTATTATAATAATAAGATAAAAGAAAAGCCTAATTTAGTTTTTTTAATAATTTTTTTAAAAACTATTTATGAAAAAAAAAGACAATCAATTTTTAACTTTAATATCTTTATGTTGCATTTCAAGAAGACGCTTATATTTTCCACCTAAAGCCATTAAGCTTTCGTGAGTACCTTGTTCTAAAATTCCGTGTTTTTTAGCTCCTAAAACAACGATATGATCCGCGTTTTTAATCGTTGAAAGGCGATGCGCAATGATGATCGTTGTACGACCCTTGCGGGCTTTATTCAAAGCATTTTGAATTAGAGTTTCAGTATAAGGGTCTACCGAGGAAGAAGCTTCATCTAATATTAAAATCTTGGGGTCAGTAATTAAAGCGCGAGCGAAAGCAATTAACTGTCTTTGTCCAATGGATATATTAGCGCCATTTTCTTTTAATTTAGTATCGTATTTCTTATGAAGTGTCTCAACAAAATTATGTAAGCCTAGAAATTTAGAGACTTCAATCATTTCATGCTCGATTTTTGGCGTAGGATTTTCAAACGCATAAAGTAAATTTTCTCGAATTGTACCGGTAAAAATAAAGGCGTCTTGAGGTACTAACCCTATTAAATCTCTTAATCCTTTTTTACGGACATTTCTAATGTCAATGCCATCAATAATGACGCTCCCATTATTAATATCGTAAAAACGAGCTATTAATTTAATCATGGTGGTTTTTCCCGCACCAGTTTCGCCGACTATGGCTAAAGTAGTTCCTGCTTTTATTTTTAAATTAAAATGTTCTAATACATACCCCGTGGATTGTTCGTGTTGAAGAATTTTTTTCTGTTCTGCTATGGCATTTTTTACTATTTTTGGAAAATCTTCGAATAATTTTGAGGGGATAGGCATGCTTGCGAGCATTCGAGAAATTCTTTGGGGTGTAGGTTTTTGCATTCCTCCTCCACTCGTCATTTCTCCACTTCCACTGCTCATTCCTCCTCCATCGGATTTTTTAAAGCTTGTTTGGCTAATTAAAAGTTTTTCTAAATTTTTTACCATCTTTAAAATAAATTCTGAACTCATGGAGTTTGTGGGAAAACTACCAGTTTTTTTAGATATCATTGGGGAGGTAGTTGAAATTTCACTATCAAAAGAAGTTTGAAATTCTGGGTTTTTACGCGCCATCTCCGTATTTGGAACAGCAATGTGAAATTCTGCTAAGATCTCATCGATTATTTGCGGTATAGCAGCAGGATTTTTTCCCATCAAACCAATGAATAATTTTTGCATGATATTTTGAGGTATGCGGCCGAAATTTTTGAGCAAAAAGGACGAATAAGGTTCGGGGAAAGATTTAATAGCATTAAACGCTCGTTTCATCATTGGATTTTGTGCCATCATTTTTTGTATCATCTCGGATTTTGGCTCGAGTATCTCATTCGGTTCAGATATATCTTCTTTTTTATCTTTAAAAGAGTATCCAAAACTAACATCCATGAACTCTACATCTCCTTTAACGTCAATAAATATTTTTGGATCCTCAGAATCTGGGATTTCAACTGTTTCTTCTAATAAAGAATAGATTCTATCTGTAGCTGCTAACGCTGCTTCGATAATCTGTTGAATTTGCATGAAACTCATGAAAGGGCGGAAGAATTGCGCTAATATAGAAATAAACGCACTGAGTACTCCTACCGAAACTATTACACCAAAAATAGATACATTTCCTAGAATAGCAAAACCACCGATTAAAATGATACTTGCTGTCATAATTGTAGTGACAAACATGATTAATGGAAAAAATACTGCCATGATTCGCCGTATTCTAACCATCATTAAATAATTTTGTCTGTTCGCTTCGTTAAATTCATTGGAAGCTTTCTCTTCTTGCCCATAAGCTTGTACTACTTTTGCTCCCGCAATATTTTCTTGTATAGAAGATGTAACTTTGCTAATACTTTTTCTTGTTTCTTTAAAAACACCAGTAATTACCCGCTTGAACATGACCATCATTATTAAAAATATTGGAAAAATTATTAGACTCAATGTTGCTAAGAGAGGATTTAGAATGTACATGACAGTAATAGTTAGAACAAGCGATAATAAACTACTAATTATCTGAACAAATTGACCACCTACTAATTGATTGAGTTGATCTATATCGTTGGTTGTAATTGAAATGATATCTCCTGAGGGTCGTTGATCGAAATAAGACAAAGACATGTCTTGTAATTTAAAAAAAAGATCATTTCTTATTTCGAAAACGACATTTTGTGAAATTTTTGCCATTCCATACTGGGAAATATAACTTGTAATGGCCATAAAAACCATTAAAGATAAATATAAGAAGCACATGTTCAGGATATATTGAGCGTCCTGACCGATAATCCCACGATCAATAATGCTTGCGGCTAATAACGGGTTAATTGATAAGACTGCCGTTCCCATTAGTAATAAAACAAGATAAAACATTAATTTTTTACGGTAAGGCTTCAGATACGAAAAAAGAAATGTCCATAACTCATGCCGTTCATGATCTAATTTCGATTTTTCTTCGCCAAACCTGAAATGTGGATGACTGCCTGATGAAGGTTGGCGAATTTCCTTTTCTTGCTCGATTGGTTCCTTTGAATCGTTTTTATTCATGATTTGTTTCCCCATTGATTTTTTTTATTATAAGAGGCCTCCCTGCTCTCTGTTTTTGGTATAAAGTTTCATATATTTGTTTATATAAAACATTTGAACCAATTAATTTTTCGTGGGTGCCCAATCCTACTATTCGACCTTTATCCAATATTAATATGGTGTCTGCATCCCGAATAGTGGAAATGCGTTGAGTAATTATTAAAGTTGTAGTTCCTTTCATTATTTTTTCTAATCCAAGTTGAATTTTATACTCCGTTTCTACATCTACTGAACTAGTTGAATCATCAAAAATTAATATCTTGGGTTTAATGATAAGAGCTCGAGCAATTGAAAGACGTTGTTTTTGTCCTCCAGATAAGCGAGTTCCTCTTTCTCCAACGATTGTATCGTATCCTTCTGGGAGGGAAGTGACAAAATCGTGTAAATCAGCAATTTTGGATGCTGTAATTATTTGGTCCTTTATTGCGTTTTCCTTCCCAAACGCAATATTTTCTCCAATAGTCTTATTAAATAAAAAAGTTTCTTGAGAAACGACACCAATATTTTTCCTTAAATCTTTCAATAAATATTTTCTTATGTCAATATCGTCTATTTTAATAACGCCTTCATTCACTTCATAAAAACGTGGTAATAAATTAATTATTGTTGATTTGCCTGATCCTGTTGTACCAAGTATGGCTACTTTTTTACCTGCTGGGATATTAAAAGATATATTCTTGAGAACCCGATGTTCTCGAGTATATCCAAAAGAAACGTTATCAAATTTTACATCACCTTTCATTGATTCAATCGGAATTGCGTCAGGTAAATCCTTCACATCTGGAGTAGATTCTAAGACATCTCTAACGCGAGTTAGGGCCGCATCAGCTTGAATATACATCATCATGATTTGACCCATCATTACTAATGGAAGGATAGTTAATCCTATATAACCTTGAAATGTTACCAATGTTTCCAAACTAATTAACCCTTGTAAAATTAAATTTCCACCTAAGTAAAGACTGAAAATCATCATGAATCCAATTAAAACGTAATTAATTGGCATGTACAGCGAATTTGTTTTTGCAGTTTGTACGCTGGCGTTAAAAAATCTTTTATTGTTTTTATAAAATTTTTGGCGTTCTTTTTCTTGATTATTAAACATGCGCACTACTTGGGCTCCAATAATGTTTTCTCGAATAGTATTAGTTAATTCTCCGAAACTTTGTCTAGTTTCTAAATAAATTGGTTTTAACTTTTTGGCAAGTAATAACGATAAAACGAGAGAAATTGGTATTATGAATACAAATATCAATGCTAATTGTATATTAAGGAAAAAAGCGGTGAATAAAACACCAATTAATATAATCACGCCTTGAACTCCTAAATTTAAACCCATCCCAAATATAAATTGAGTTTCTTCAATATCTGATGTCGCTCGTGATATTAATTGACCCGTTTCGGTTTTGTCAAAGTAGGAAAAAGATTGACGATAAATAGCACTATTTATATCAGCACGCAGGTGATACAATGCCGCTGATGATACAATGGCGCCTCTTAATCGTCCAGCTCGGTTTGCCATGAAGGTTAAAAATGCAAAAAATAAAATAAAATAAAAATTCGTGTATAGATCTATTTCCGTGTAAGGAATAGTGCTACTTGGGTCAAATCCACCTATCATTCTCCCGAGAAAAATAGGCGTCATCAATGCAAATAAAGTTGATAATAGTTGATATCCTACGGCAAATAAAAAATCTTTCTTCGATATAAGCCAATATTTTATTATCATTTGAATAGAATTCATAAAATTATTTTCTCCTCTTCTTGTTTATTTGATTTAATTTGAAGTTTCTTTTCCAATTTTCTTTTCACATTTTTAACTTTTTTAAGAAATTGGATTATATATGATTCCAAATTTAATAATTTCTCATATTTTTCTTCGTCTGAAATATCTTGCCCCATTAGATGTTCGATTGGACTGGCCCAAACTTTGAAAGTAGCTTCCTTTAAGAATTTTTTATGGTCAAAATCAGGAGAAATGTCAGGAAGCCTTGATTTAAAAAATTCAAAATATTCTCTAAGTTTAGTTTGGAGCTCTTTTAATTTAATCCCTCCTTGTTCAGATAAAAAATAAAGATGTTTTGGTCTACCAGTTTCTTGACTTGCGTCCTGATGGAGTAAATCTCCACTTTTTTCTAATTTTTTCATGATTCGGTAGATTTTTGAATGCGGGATATTTCCATATTGCGTCAAATCGTAATATGTGAGACCGTCTGGTTTACCTTTTATCGTGTTAAATATAAAAAAAATTGATAGATCTTTCATAAAGCTATGAAAAAAATTAAAATTTTTTGGCCACATGAAATTATTTTAAAAAAGTTTTTTTCAAAATGAAATATTTAATTTTAATAAATTGACGCTCATATATATTTTTTTTCATTTTGAAATATATAATTCTTAGATGAAAAATTAAAATCTTAAAAAAAGCAATATTAAAATTGATTTAGTTTAAAATTTAATAAAAATTCCTTTATTATTCTGCTTATTATAATAAATAAATTTTTATATCGGAATTTTATTAATAATATTTAGAAACAATTTAATTAAACAAATGTGAATATATTGGAAGAAAATGATAAACCTTTAACACCAGAGGAAATCGAAAAACAAAAAAAAATCGTTGACGATCTTTACAAAAAGAAAAAAGAAGAGACCGCCGAATATTTAAAAATTATTGAAAAAGATAGAATTAAATCGTTCGAAGAAAGTAAGGAACAAATTAGTGAAAATATTGAAAAAAAAGCCTATTTTATCGATAAGAAGAAGGAAAAAGGTGAGACTCTCAAGGATATCGGGGCGCACGTTGACATAGAAAAGACAGGTGCTATTATTAGCGAATCAATTGAAAAAAAAGCTACTTTAATCGATCAAGAAAAAGAAAAGCCTTCATAAATGCTATAATTATATTTCATGCTTGATTATCAGGTTTATAAAAAACATTTAAATCTTGATTCCTTAATCTTTTTTTATAATTTAAAAACGAAGGATCTATCTTTCCATTAAAACAATTTATTTTATGTTCAAACCTAAAATAAAAGTCGTTTATCATTTCTCGAATGATTTTCCTTTCTAGTTTAAGGTTTGTTTTATTTGAAATTCCGATGCAAGTTAATCTTCCTTTCTTCTCGTAAAGAATTCTAGTGTCTTTAAAATTTATTTCTTGTATCTCTTCCTTGTCATCTTTTTTTATTTCCTTTATAAATAGGTTAATAGCGTTTAAAAAACTACTAATTAAGTCTTCATTTGTTTCGGATATACAAGATCCAACTAAGTAGTTATTACTCACTAGTAAAGAACCCGTGATGTTGTCTATAAAATAAATTGTGTGAAAAATCTTTTCTTTAAAATTCAATTTTTCTAAATTAAAACCAAACGATTTATCTGATGTTCTTGTATTCCACTTTAAAGACATAAAAAACACTTCCAACTTTTAATATGCAAACACTATAGAATTAAAAATCATCTTAAATTTAAAATATAAATAATATCTTCATAATATTTTAGAATAAACAATTTTTTATTAAATATAAGGACCAATTTAACAAAAACTAAATTACTATTAAATGAAAAAATAACAAATAAAAATTAATAAGAATAATTAATATATATTTTAATTGAGATAATTACTCAAAATTACTCCAAAATTTTTGATTATCATGACAACTGAAAAAGAAGAAGAAGAAAAGAAGAAAATCTCTTTAGGATTAATTATATCCAATGAAGAATTGAATAATAATCCCATTTTTCCGTTAGAAATCACTAAAACAATTTCAAATACGCCTTATTATTTGTTGATTTTTATTTCCCGTGAAGATGTTGTGAAAATTAGTTGCTTCCCTACAGAAACAAATAATATCAAGAAAATTCTAATAAAATTAATGGAATTTTCTCCTGATTTGGTTAAAGGAATCTCTAGAGTTTTAAATGAACTCAATTTAAGTAAAGATATTTTACATACAACGGGATTATGCTACGAAATGGAAAAATGCTTTTACGAGACATATTTAGTTGGTGATAGCTTGGATACAAGTGAAAATTCTTTTGAAACAATTAAAAAAAAATTCAAGGCTGTATCAAAAGTAATCAATGTATTTATTGAAGATATCCCATTTTTCAGCAAAACTTGATTACTCTATTATTATAATTAATAGGATTTAATTAAAAATTGCTTAATATTATTAATTTTTAGTTTTTAAAGCTTTTAATTGTAGAAAGGGACCTCCATGTTTTCCAAAAGATTAACCATAAAATTATAAAAATAAATAAAGCAGTTGTAAAAATATATCCTCCAATAAAAAGATCAATTATAAACATGAACGGAATACCCGCAATAGAAAACCCGAAGATGTAGCTATATCCCCAATATCTGTTCTTAAGTGCGATAATAACGCCCGGAATAATGATTGTGAAAATTATTGTTAAATAAGTCCAAACTTCCATTGAATCTGAAATAATTAGCATGTTTATCCAAGAGATTATAAAACCAATTATTGCCCATGCTACGGTTCCAACACTGAATTTTAATTCAGGCTCTAACTTTCTTACTGTGTTTTTTTTTTCACTATTTTTCATGGCACGATTAAAATTATTTCTTATTTATTAACTTAAGTTATGCGTTTTTTATTTTTTTAGTTTTCCTTTTTTAAATCTGCTTTATCCAACTGCCGCTAAAATGTGAGATTTGAGATCGTGATACAAGTAATCTTTAACGGGTTTTAAATTTAATCGTCCTTCGTAATGTTTTTCTTGGCGGAACGAAAAAATTAAAGCCTCCTTGTTTTCAATCGTAGAACTCACGTCGTAAATAACTGAAATAAAATTTTCAAAGCAGAGTTGGTGATAATTATCTAATTCGGCACCGAAAGTTGTG
>JAUWRB010000157.1 GCA_030610785.1 Promethearchaeota archaeon
TCTCCAGTTGGCAAAACAACTTCCAGCGAAACTAATTGATTCGTACAAGCTCCGTATTTTGCGCAACCGCCACCACCTACTGAATGGTGACTTATACCCCCTCCCACGGATGATGTTAATCCACTTCCCGGACCCATGCAACCTGTATATAGTCCAAATTGAGATAAATAGCTATTTAGGGCACCCCAAGAGATTCCAGCTTCTACAGTTACAATGAGATTTTCCTCGTCTAGATTTAAAATTTTATCCATTCTTTTCGTGTCTAGAACAATTCCGCCGTCTCCAATTGGTTTACTTCCGCCAAATTCGCAGCAACCTCCTCCTCGAATACATATTGGAATATTTTCGATATTAGCAATTTTTAGAATCTCTGAAATTTCTTTCGTATCTTTAGGACGAATAACTATATCAGGGACGCCTTGTAAAACAGAGTTCACATTTCGCGAATAAGCGTGCCGCACAAAAATACTATTAGAGAGAGATTTTTCTGAAACGATTTTTTCTAATTTTTGATAAAGATTTGACATTTTACATTTTTAAGTTATTTTTAATAAATAATTAATAATAGAGTTAACCGATTAAATAAATATATTCTCTTTGAGATTTATTAAAAGGATTAATTACACGTGAGAGTACTTTAAAAATGACTAAAATTGTATTTTATAAAAAGTGAATATTGAAAAATTGGAAAAAAAAAATTTAAAACTTAAAAACTACTTTTTATCACATTTTTGAAGCGATAAAGTCGATTATATCCATTAATTGAATTTTATCTTGAACTTCAGGGCCCATTTCCTTAATAGCATCGCTTAAATTTGTGTCGCAAAAAGGACAACTTGTTAATAATACTTTAGCATCAGTCTCAATAGCTTCCATTATTCGATCTTTTGCGATGTCAATGGCCAATTCGGGAAATTGACTCTTCACACCTCCACCAGCACCGCAACACCACGCATTTTTTCGAGTTCTTTTCATTTCGATCAACTCAATTCCCGGGATCTTGTAAATTACTTCTCGTGGAATGTCGTATAAATCCATATGGCGCCCTAAATGACATGGATCGTGGTATGTGACCTTTAACAAATCGCCTTCCTCAGCCTTAAAAGGGATCTCGTTATTTTTTAACATGTCTATTAGTATTTCAGTGACATGTTTTACTTCAAACGGTAATTCTTCTCCTAACAATTCCGGATAATCTTTTTTCAACGTCCTATAGCATCCTGCGCACGCTGTAAATAATGTTTTAGCGCCCATTTTTTTAAATTCTTCAATGTTATGATTCAGGTTTTCCATGACAGCTTTTTCATCTCCAATTCTCAATGAAACCGACCCGCAACACCATTCGTCCCTTGAAATAGCGATTTCCTTTCCAGAGGCTTGTAAAATTTTCATCATATTTTTCAAGGTTATGGATTGTCGTAGTGGATAAGTACAACCTGCATAAAATACAAGGTCTCCTTTATCTTTCACGTTAGAAAATTCAGAAAACCATTCTATTTTTTTAGCTTTCTCCTCGCCATAAGGGTTTCTCATATCGGGATTATTCATGTATTCAATTAATTTAGCGTGCTTATCCAGAGGGGCAAATCCTTCTTCAACAAGGTCTTTTCTTAGAGCATTCCAAACTTCGACATGATCAATCCACTTTGATGTGTTAAGGACAATATTTTCATTTTGCGTTTGATGACACACTTCATTACAGTTCCCACATTCAGAACACTGGTAAACAAATTCTGCTAAATCCTTACTTAAAGGTATTTTTTCTTCCAATATGCTCTTAAGAACGCCCATTCTTCCACGAGCAAAAAAGATTTCAAAAGCCGCTTCACCCTTCGCTTCTTTAACAGGGCAAGTTAAAAATCTTCCAACTGCCGGTCTAATGGCGTACCCACAATCTCCACATCCCTTTTGCAGCTTTAGACACATTCTAATAGCTTATACAAGAGAAGATTGCTTCCCATTCTTTTTTTAGATTTTGAAGTTTACTCATTTTATTTACCTCTATTTAAAATTATATTTTCCTCTACTTAAAATATTTTTAGGATCTAGCGTATTTTTTATGTTTTTCATGAAATTATAAAATTCTGTCGAATAAGCTCCAATTTCAACCATTAATCGAGACATAAATTCGCCCATCATGTACCATTGCACTCCCCACTTAGTGACTCTTTCTAAAATGGATTTCCAGAGCTTTAAATTGATCTCATCTATGATTTCGTGTCGTTCTCCGTTAAAAAAACTTCCAAAACTAGTAAAGCCGCAGGTTAATTCCACATTATTACCATCAATCAACAAGATCGGACCGCTCCCCGTGATTGGACGCGTTCTAGTAATCTCAAAAATTTTTGCGATATCCTCGGAATGCTCCATATCCCATTGATCGATGTCGCTTAAGATTGTAGGAAAGGTATTGATAGGGGTAAAACATTCTGCCGTTAGAGGTTCTAACGCAGGATACATGCCCCAGAGGTTGTGATAAGTTTGCCAGTGACCTTGTTCGACGTAGTGCCACTTAGCATAATTGCCATCGGAAATTTCTGGTCCTAAATTTTCAGTTTTCTTGCTTAAAATAATGTCGTCTAATTGTTTAGTTTTTTCTTCTAATTCTCTTTCCGAGTTAGCCTCAATAGTATAGAAAAACATACCTCGCTTACGTTTTACTTTCTCCCATAGAGGAAAACAACCCAGTTTAGATGCTACACTTACAACAACATCGGGAATATACATGGCATCGTACACATCTATCCCCTTGTGCCTGATTTCGGTTAAGATATTAGCACTAACTTCGGCAGATTTCCGCGGTAGAAGAAATGTTTTATAATCAGCAAAAGGAGGCCGTGGAAATACTTGTAGTGATACTTTTGTTTTCACTCCAAGAATTCCATTATCACCGCAGAAAAGCCCCGCTAAATCAGGACCATTTCCGAATCTATTAAATGGGAATTTAGAATATTTATTAGCTTGAGAGCCCGTTTCAATGATTTCTCCTGTTGGCAAAACAACTTCCAGCGAAACTAATTGATTTGTACAAGCTCCGTATTTTGCACAACCACCACCACCTACTGAATGGTGGCTTATACCCCCTCCAATAGATGCCGTCATCCCAGAACCTGGACCCATGCAACCTGTATATAATCCAAATTGAGATAAATATTCGTTTAATTTACCCCATGAAATTCCTGCCTCTACAGTAACAATGAGATTTTCTTCGTCTAAATTTAAAATTTTATTCATTCTTTTCATATCTAGAACAATTCCGCCGTCTCCAATTGGTTTACTTCCACCAAATTCGCAATCCCCACCACCACGGGGGATAACATTTATATCTTCTTCATTAGCTATTTTAAAAATTTCTGAGATTTCTTTCGTATCTTTAGGAAGAATAACTATATCAGGAACACCTTGTAATAATGGGTCGACATTCCTTGAATAAGCATGGCGAACGTAAATATTGTTAGATAGAGATTTTTCTGAAACTATTTTTTCTAATTTTTGATACACTTCAGTCATTTTTTAGACCATTTTTAATTTTTAATAATTTAAACTATATATTTTTTAATAAAGATTGAATTAATTAATATTTATAAATTAACTAGTAAATATAGTTATAGATAGTAAACTTCAGTTTATTATACCATGCTAGGTTAGTAATTGTTATTTAAGCCATTAACTTTCTTTTAAGTATAAAATAAGCATTACCATTAATTCAACAAAACCCTTTCCTTTCTCACTCAATTTATATAATACCTTAGGAGGACGCGTATTTTGGACAGTACGAGTGATAATACCATTATTTTGAAGTTCTTTCAAGCAAATTGATAACGACCTTGATGATATTCCCTTTATTGCTCGCTTTAGTTCGTTAAAAATTGATCCCTTATATGTTTCAAGCTCCCAAATAATTTCTAAAGTCCATTTCTTTGTAATAAATTCAATATCTTTATAAAAAAACTTTAGTTCCCATTCCTTTTTTTCATTTGTATAGGGAATCTCGCTAAAATATTTGTCTAATAAAAATCTACTGACTTTTCTTGCTTGAGCATGTGATTCTTTTAGTGGTTGATATCTTCTAAGTTCAGTTAATATTTCTTGAATGTCCATAATGTTATATTTTACTTATTTTCTTCTTTTTCTTTTAATTGTTTCTTGAAACTCTAGTAATATTCCAAAAGTTTTTTCAGTATCAAAATAAGCCACTTTTTGTGTACCTACTTGTCCTGCGTGTATTAAGTCATAACCTTTTTCTTGGAACTCGTTAATATAAGACTGTAGATTTTCAACAAATATCCCGAAATGATGTAATCCTTCTTTTCCTGCGTCTATAAATTCCTTGAAGATACATTCTCCTTCAATTAATTGAATAAGTTCAATTTGCATGTTAAAAATTCGACTTAACGCAATTTTTGTAGAAATTCTTGAATCTTTCCCCCGATATTTATAAATATTATCTTTATTTTCAAAAATAGCGAATTTAGGAATACTATATAAAGACTCTAATAGTTTAGCTTGTTTTTCAATATCTCTATAAACATACCCTAACTGATTAATTTTCAGATTTCCCAAGTCAATATTAATTTTTTCCATTTTGATTAATTACATGTGCGTGTTTTTATTATTTTTTAATGTTATTTTTATTTAATAGTTATTTTTATTTAATAATTTAACTTGACTCAAGTTTTTTTTGATTTGAATGTCATAAAAAATTAAAATATTGAAATAGAAATGTTATATACTGCGGATAAAAAATCTATAAAAAAACATGAAGTTCCAGAGTGGTTTCACGATGCTAAACTGGGCATTTTTATACATTGGGGGCTTTTTTCCGTTCCAGCCTTCGCAGTTACAGGTTTAGATTTAGTAGAATCCATGAAAAAAGGATTTGAAACGCATTTCAAAAATAATCCATACGCAGAATGGTACTTGAATTCGCTAAGAATCCCCGATAGTCCAACACAAAAGTACCATTTTAAAAATTATGGCGAGGATTTCACATACGACGATTTTGTTCCCATTTTCAACGAAAAAATCAAGAAGTGGAATCCAAAAGAATGGGCAAGTCTATTCAAAAAAGCTGGAGCAAAATATGTTGTTCTCGTCACGAAACACCACGATGGTTTCCTTTTATGGCCAAGTAAATATCCTAATCCAAAAAAAGAAAATTATTGTTCTAATAGAGATATTGTTGGTGAACTTTCAAAAGAAGTAAGAAAAAAAGGATTAAAAATGGGATTTTACTATTCAGGAACCCTTGATTGGTCATTTAACCCTGAACCGATAAAAGATGGAAGGAGTTTTACTGAAAATGGGGTTAGGACACCAGAATATGTTGAATACGCTAATAATCATTGGCGTGAATTAATTGACAAGTACGAATCGATTATTTTGTGGAACGATATAGGTTATCCACCAACGAATGTATGCGAAATATTTTCTTATTTTTATAACAAATTTCCTGAAGGCGTGATTAATGATAGATGGAGGCAAATTCGTAAAAAAGGAGATAACTTTCCTTTAGTTACTCGTGGTGATTTTTTAACTCCTGAATATGAAACATTTAATAAAACCAGAAAAAAGAAATGGGAAACAAGCCGAGGAATTGGTAATTCCTATGGATATAATAAAATTGAGACCGAAGAGGATTACCTGACTTCCGAAAAATTAATCCACATGTTCATCGATATTGTTAGTAAAAACGGAAACCTATTATTAAATGTAGGTCCAATGGCCGATGGAACAATTCCAGAAATACAAAAGAAATGTTTATTAGGACTTGGGAAATGGCTTGATGTAAATGGAGAGGCTATTTTTGGAACTCGTCCTTGGATTAGAGCAGAAGGAAAAACTCTAAATGATATTGAAGTACGATTCACGCAAGCAAAAGATCTTCTATACTTGTTATTGCTAGGACGCCCAAAAAGTAAAACTATTACCGTTCAATCTCTTAATCTTGAAAAGAAAGCAACCATTCAATTATTAGGACTTAAAGGTTCCTTAGAATGGAAACAAGAAGGAAACAATCTTTCTGTAATAATTCCAAAAAATCTTCCTGAGTCGCCTGCCCATACGTTTAAGATATCACCTAAACCTAACATGAATTTAAATCAGTAAATAATTTGGTCCTAAATCTTGGAAAATGTAAAAAAAAATACGATTAAACTTTTTTCATGTATCATCTTAATTATTCCATTCTTTTTAGGCATTAACGCAGATTTTCTTTTTGTAAGAGAATTTAATATCTCTGTAATCTTGGCATTAATATTTTTTCCAATTATATTGCTTTTCTTGGGAAAAATAATAGAACTTGCTTTATTTGACGAAAAAAGTATTGACATCTTGAAAAAACACGATGTTATCGATTCATTGATTAATAATAACAAATCCGTGCTATTTTTTTTTTTTCCAATAACCATGCTAATGGAGGAATTGATTTTCAGATATTATCTCACAGGATTTTTATTTTATCATTTAGGTTCTCAATTAGCAATACTTATTTCAAGCATGATTTTTTCTTTATATCATATTCACATTTGGTTTACTTTTAAAAATTATAAAATTTTAATCTCGTTTCTAAGTTATTCCTTTATTTTAGGGCTATTTAACGGATATATTTTTTTAAATCTAGGAATTTTTCCTTGTATTATAATCCATTATATATTAGTCTTTATCATGTACTTCGATATTTATCAAAAGAATTTTAAAAATAAATAAAAAATAGAAAAAGATTTTGTTAAAATTGATACGATTTAATATCATTAAATATATATGCTAGCAATGCTATTATTATCTTAATGATCAATTTAGTATTTGATGCTTGTTCTTTAATTTATCTAACAAAAATTCAAATGAAAGAGAAATTACCACAGTTAGGAACTGTGATCGTATGCAAAGAGGTGAAAAACGAAATTATTGTAGATACTGATAAGTTCTCTGATGCCAAAATCCTAAAAACAAATATTAAAAAAGGAATTATCAAAGAAATGGATTTGAAATTAAAACAAATTCCTCAACTTACAAATTTAGGAAAGGGTGAAAAAGAAACAATTGAAATATGCCTAAAAAAAGAATACATTCCGGTAACAGATGATCATCAAGCATTGAATTATGCGATATCTTGCGGATTAAAGCCAAAAACTTCAGAAACGATTTTATTAGACTTTTTACGAGAAAGAATAATCTCTTTTCAAGAATTTCATGAGATTTTTAAAAAATTAGCAATAATCAAATCATTAAAAGCAGACATCATAACATTCATCAATCAAAAAGCAGAAAATATTATAAAAGAAAATGAAAAAAATAAAATTAAATGAGGTGAAGAAAATAACAAAACAAATGAATTTAAGATTAGAAGAAAAACTTATAAAAGAATTTGAAGAGCTTGCCAAACATGAAAATCTTGACCGATCGTCATTAGTAAAAAAAATACTAATTGAAGGGTTACAACAAGAAAGGTTAAACTTTGTTATTCAAAAATACCTTTTAAAAGAAATTTCGCTAGAACGAGCTGCTGAGATTGCTAAAATATCAATCCATGAACTAATTCTGAAAGTATCTCAGTTAGGAATACCTTCAAATCTAACTTTAGATGATTTTAGAAAAATCCTATAAAAATATTTAATAAGTAGGTTTAAGATAGAATAATAACGGTTCGATATAAAGAAGTTCCAGTTGAAGACGCGTTCAATTCCATCTAATAAAGAAATGCAAGAAGAATCTATAAAAAAACATGAAGTTCCAATCTTCTTCTTCATTCTTGTTTTCATAAAAAATTATAAATACTAAAGAAAACAACTGATCGTTATCAACGAAATTCATCTTTAGGTCAAAATATAATTTAATCAAAATAATTAAAGTTCCGGATTTTGAAAGGAATTTACAATTGTATCTTAAAATTTACTAAAGAGAAGCTTTATTTTGCAAGTTTTGGAACTTTAAATTCTTTAAATGATGTGTTTTAAATGACAGAACTTGAAACGGAAAAAAAAAAAATAACCGTACAACATAGAGGAAGAACATATAAAGTAAAATTAAAAAGGGGTATTTTAATTCTGCATCTTTCGGGAAAAAATATAAATGATATTTCGGAAATTAAAGGGCTTGATGAAATCATGTATTTACAATTCTTAAACTTAGAAAATAATAGAATAACAGAGATCAAATCATCTAATAAGCTCGTTAATTGGCAGGTATAGAATATAAACCGTAATAAAATAAAAAAAAATGACGGCCGTGAGACGCACACTAATTTACGAGAACTAAACTTAGGAAATACCCTCAAA
>JAUWRB010000263.1 GCA_030610785.1 Promethearchaeota archaeon
AATTTGCAACCAGATTAGCTTTGGCGTTAAATTGTAAAATAAATGAATCAATGTATTTCTTTAGAAAACAATACTTTTATCCAGATCTTCCAAAAGGCTTCCAAATTACACAATATAACAGGGCTGGTGGAAAAGCTTTTGCAGATGGAGGATATATTACAATAAAGCTAAACAATCATAAAAAAGAGATAATATTAAATCGAATTCACCTTGAGGAAGATCCTGCTCGCTTAGTACATCAAGGAAGTATAGCTTCTTCACCTTATACTTTAGTTGATTACAATCGCTCAGGAGTCACGCTTATAGAAATTGTTTCTGAGCCCGTATTAAAATCTCCAGAAGAAGCTCGCGAATATTTAAATCAATTAAAATCAATTGTTCAATATACAGGAATATCAGATCTAAATTTAGAAGGGTCTTGCCGAGTAGACGCTAATATTTCAATAAAAGGACATCCTCGAAGTGAAGTTAAAAACATAAATAGTTTTAAAGAAGTAGCAAAGGCACTTCGATGGGAAATACAACGACAGAAAAGTTTTTTAAAACGAGGAAAAGATTTAATCCAAGAAACGCGTCATTGGGATGATAAGCGAAGAGTTACAATATCTCTCAGAACCAAAGAATTTGAAAAGGATTATCGTTATTTCCCCGAACAAGATTTGGTGCCAATAGAAATCGATCAAAAATTTATTCAAAAAGTTAAAAAAGAATTACCGGAGATGCCTAATCAAAGAGCAATGCGTTTTCAAAAAGATTATGCCCTCTCTGAATTTGATTCTGAATTATTAGTCCTGGATAAGGATTTTGCAGATTTTTTTGAAAGAGGAGTAAAATCAGAATTGTCTTTTAGTCCAGAAGAATATAAATCTTATTGCAACTGGTTAATGAGCGATATTTCTCGTTGGTTAAACGAAAAGAATAAAAGATTAATAGAAACAAAACTCAAACCCGAACAATTAGTAGATTTAATAAAATTAATTAAAGAAGGAAAGATTACCGGTAAAATTGCTAAGACATTCGTGGATGAAATGATGAAAGGAACGTCGATTTCAAGTATATTAGAGAAATCCGGAAAGGAAAGAATAGCAAATAAAGAAGAAATTGAAAAAGTAGCGAAAGAAGTTATTAAAGAAAATCTTGATATTGTTAAAGACTATAAAAAAAATCCTAAAGCGTTAGAAGCTTTAATAGGAAAATGCATGAAAAAAACTAAAGGTCAAATTGACCCCATTATTACTCGAGAAGTTATAATAAGATTGATTAAAAATTAACAAAGGAAAAAAATAATTAAGGAAGACCTGTTCCTGGAATATCAACTTCCACGTATTCGATGCGACCTTCATCTCTTGTATGTGTTGATGTAGCAATAAAAAGTGTTTTCCTATCCGGACCTCCTAACATGCATGCGTAAGCATCATTTTCTATTTTTACTACATGAGTAATTTTCCCTCCCTCAAGTACACGCACGACTCTATGTCTTCCCGGTGCCGCAACCCATATACCTTCTTCCTTGTCAAGACAAATACCATCAGGAGCTAGAGTTTTAAGATTTGCCCAAATACGACGATTACTAAGAGATCCATCTTCCATTATATCGAAAGCAGTAAGGCGGGCGGCAAATGTCTCACCAACAATGAGAATGCGATCATCTGGAGTAATTACTGTCCCATTAGGAAATGCCATATCATGTGCAACGATTTGAGCATTGCCGTCTGTTGTCACCATAATTAATTCAGCCGAAACGAAAGGTTTACTATTAAAATAATCGAAACCAAAATTTCCAACATATGCTCTGCCAAATTTATCTACCACCATGTCGTTCAAATAAAAAGTAGATAATTTACTGAGATCAGCAACTTCTTTAATTCCGTCAGTATCAAGCCTAAGCAACTTGCGCTCTTCCATTGATACGATTAAAAGTTTACCATCAGGAAGCCAACCTAACCCAGAAACCCGATTTGGTCTCTCAATGATAATCTCAGAATTTCCATCCATATCGACTGTAATTACTTTATGATCTTCCATGTCAGAAAACCAAAGCTTATTATCGTGCCAGCGAGGACCTTCAGGAAATTTTAATCCTTCAAGAAAAACTTCTGTTTTAAGCCTAATTATTTTACTCATGATTTATTCCTTCTTTTTTTTAAATTTTATATAGTTTTTTTTTGTTTCAATTTATTGCTCTAATCATTAATTTTTTACTTCTTTTAACTAATCCATATATAAATAAAGAGGAAAAAAAAATTATATCAATTCTACAAGAGCTTTACTAGCAGCTCCTAATTTTAAGTTTATGATTCCTAGTTTTGCATCTACTGTGGTTATAATGCAAAGAA
Organism: Promethearchaeota archaeon; assembly: GCA_030610785.1. Lineage (GTDB taxonomy): Archaea > Asgardarchaeota > Lokiarchaeia > Sigyniarchaeales > SOKP01 > JAUWRB01. The sequence continues at coordinate 2,337 of JAUWRB010000263.1, forward strand.
TATTTCCTTTCACTTCTGTAAATAAAATTTTTCCTTTTTCCGATTCAATGATGGCTTCGTTAAATTGTCCTTGTTCTAATTCTTTAGTTGCTCGTTGAGACGCTTTCAGAATCAAGGTGACCATAGCTGCTACGGCTTCCGGGTCAACCCAACCGGGAAGGGCGCTACCCTTAATTAAACCGAATTTTTCAATTAAAGTGGCACCATGTACGCCTTTTATTCCTTTTAATGATTCCAAAATTTCAGTTATTCTTTCACTCATTTTACTCATTTTTTTAAAAAAAATTCATTATTAATAATCTTATAAAATTTTTATGATTTTAATATATTTAAGTATAACAATTTTTATTTTTTTTTTTTTGTCATGGTAAATATAATTTATAGGCATTATAAGCCGGGAGATGACTTGGGATTAACGAATTTATTCAATAAAGCATTTCAAATGAATGGCATGAGTATTATAAGGTCGGTTAAAAATTGGAATTGGCGGTTCGTTCAATCTCCTGATTTCAAACCGGAGATGTGTCAAATTGCAGAAGATATTGACAACAAGATAATAGTAGGAGCTGTTTATGTGAATTTAGTTGAAGAAATCACGTTAGGCGGCAAGCAATACTTAACTGGTGAAATTAACGATGTCTGTTCCCATCCAAGCTATATTCGAAGAGGAATTTCCAAAAAGTTAATGAAAATGGCAGTAGATTACATGAAAAAAATCAATTGCGATATCTCTCTATTAGATGCGGATATAAAAGGATTTGCGAGAAAAAGAATCTACCAAAAATTTGGTTTTTTTGATTTTGAATATCGATATATACACTTTTACCTTCCGTTATTTGGTTTTTTTATTTCTTACATTCCTCAATTTTTAAATAGAATAAGAATGAAATTTAACAAATTTTTTAAGGATATTTCCTACGAAATTAATTATAATAAAAAGCATTTTGAATACATGGAGGCGGCTAATAAAATTATTCCAAAGTATTACGAAGGATTCCCACTTTATACAAAAAAAAAGGTTAAATGGGCGCGAATAAATGTTCCTGATAAAAATTTGGCACCTACTTATATTATCGTGAAGAAAAGGGATAAGATTATTGGCGGAGCAGTTATCAATCACCAAAATTATCGCTCTTTAAAATATGGAATTAAAATTCGATTAGGCATGATTCACGAAATTTTTCTTGATAAAATTGTTTTTAACAACAAACGAGATTTATATCTCGGATATATCTATTTAATCCTAAAAATCGTAAAAATCGCTACTGCACGATTTATTAATGCATTACTATTTGAAGGAGATCTAAAGGATTTGGATTTAAATAAGTCCTTAAAGGGAATGCATTTCTTAAAAAATAAAAGTGAAGTTGTCATGATGAAATTAATAAAGGAAAATATAGAAATTCCTAAACCTATAAAACCTCTCTTAATGTCTTCTTGTTTATCATTAGGCGTTCCTTAAAAAGATGATTTGTACTTTTGGCCCTAATGAGTTTTTATCTAAAAACAAATCTTACTCTTAAAAACTTATTTTTAAAATAAAAAGGTATTTCTCCCTCCTACCACACCCCTTACTTTTTATAACCCGTTCTTAAAATATAATTAATTGAATTTAAATCATACTATTAAAAAATAAAGAGTGTAAAAATAGCGAAATGTAATTACTAAATAATTTTATGGAGT
>JAUWRB010000237.1 GCA_030610785.1 Promethearchaeota archaeon
TGGACTTTGATGGAAAAAACAAACCTCTTTTGGTTCAAGAACTTTAATTATTTCAGTTAATTGTTTTTTATCAGCATGGAGCTTGATCTTTAAATTTGGAGCAAATTTATTGAGTAACATCGCTCTAAAAGGCGTTTTCCATTTTTCTGAGTAATTTATAATGGGCGTTCCGTCTTTTCCGAGGGACACATAGCTTTTAAAACTGTTATCACCATTATTATTTTTTATTTGTAATTCTTTATCATCAATTTCTACGTTCTTAATTTGGTCTTCTTGAAGAATAACTCCATTTGATTCCATTTTTACTTCCAAGTTTGAAATTAAATCTAAACCTGGTTGTTCGTGAATTGCTCCTGAAAGAAATACAAGATTATGTGGATTCCTTCCGATAATATTTATAATATTTTTTATAATTCCATAGGAAAGATCAGGTGGATGTGAAATTATTATATTGTTTTTAGTTCTTAAAAAATCTAAATCGTCAAAATTAAACCACCTAAATTTAATAGAATTAAATGGATTTGCTTTATCGCGAATTAGATTAGATATAGGGCCATAAATATATTTATATCTATGATTAATAACTTGAATGTTTTTTCTTACCATCATATCAACATAAATGTTCGGGCGTTTTTGATAATTTTTTCTTAATTGTTTTTTTCTAAAATGTCGCCAAATCATGAGCATGAATGTTATTGCTAAACTCGAAGGGTCTTCCCCTATTAAACAATTATCGCCATATTCTGCTTTTTGCTCAAGGAATAAAATTAGAGTGTTAAGTTGATCGGAAATATTTTCAAATTCTTCGAAGGCACATGTACCATCAATTAGTAAATAACCAATAGGGCGAGATATTTGTTCTAAAAATCTTCCGGTTCCGGCAAATGGTGAAAAATCCATGGTTGTATAATCCCCAGTGTATAAAAAGTGAAAATCCTTAACTTTAGCCATAAACATTAGTGCACCAGGCATGTGACCCGCATGAAAAAAGGACAAATAACAATCTTTTTCTTTAAATTCTATTTTATCCCCATGTTCTACATAAATAACGTTTTTAATAACCGCTTCATATTCTATTTCTTCAATATTTTCGTGATTTGCTTGTTTTAAAAATTTTGAATCTCTTAAGAGATATAAATCTAATGTAATTCTCGAGCATAAAACTGGAACATCGGGATACAATTTAATAAGCTCTTTAAGCCCAGAAATATGGTCAAAATGACTATGCGATACAAATATGGCGTCAATTTTAGGTTTGTATGCAAGTAAATTCGATGTTTTTATTTCTTCATTGGTCCTTGAAAGAGCTTCTTCTTTGAAATTCTTTTTATCTTCAAATTTCCTAAGTTGATCGATTTTTTCTAATTTTTCCTCTTTACTTATCTTTTTTTCTTCAATTTTTTTTCTTTTACTTTCTTCTTCTATAATAAATTTAGGTAAGTTTTCGAGATACTCTTCTATATTTTGGATATCTCTCTTTTTTTCAGTTTCTTCAGTTTCTTCATTATTTATGGTAATCCCACAATCTAATAAAATATTAAGCTTTCCTAATCCTAAAATATGACAATTATGATTAGGTTTTAATACTATTGGATATATAGTAACTCTCATGTCTTGATCTCTATTTCCGTTGTAATTTAAAGAGAGCCCATTAAAATAATTTACATTAAATCTTTTTTCAATTTTATCAATTGCTATAGAAATATCACTTTTTCCAACTGGAACTCCCGTTATGTAAAAAAACCAGCCATATTTTTTTACAAGGACCTCTAAATTTTCATACATTTTATCTCCAATTAATGACTTAATAACAATTGTTTTTTCTCTTTTAAAATATATGATTTTTCTAATAGCTATCTTTTCTTTAAGAGGTATCTTTTTTTGGTCCTTATTAAAAAAGAAATCGTTTAAAACATCTTTTAACGGCATCTGTGGAATATTCATTGATTTGATCAATTTGAAATATTGAAGATATTCTTTAGTATTATATAGCGAACGCATGTTTTCTTTTTCTTTTAGTACGATTTTATTATCTTGAAATTGAAATTCTTCTATCGAAATTGTTTTTTCTGCTTTATTAGAACGCTTTTTTTTATCTTTTTGTTTTTTTGATGATTTCTTATCTGATTCAGTTATAAAAAAGAACCAACCGTAATTTCTCATTAAAAAATTTCTATTCCATATAATCTCCTGTCCGGATTTAGTAATAACAATAATAATTCGGTCTTTTAGACAATAAATAATTTTAGAGATGGATTCTTTTGTTTTTTTTGATATTTTATTATTTTTATTGAAAAGATGATTTAATACTTCTTTAATGTCTTTTTGAGGAATCTTCTTATCTTTCATGTACATGAATTGATTCTTATACGATCGAATTTTATAAGAAGGGCTCAATTCATCTTTTTTCTCAAGTAAAATAACTTTATTAGAAAATTTAAATTCCTCAATACTCATTATTTAAAACAAATCTTCTTATCAAAAAATAGTTATGATTTTTTATAGTTAGCAAAATTAAAAAAAACAATATTATTTAGGTGAATTTGAAAAATGGTCTTTTCTCTGATTTGGGGCATTACAGGTTCCGGCTACCTTCTCAAGGAATGTATTGATTTAATGAGGGAATTACAAGAAAGATATAAAGTTAAAATAACCGTTGTTTTATCAAAAGAAGGTATCGTTGTCGTAAAATGGTATAAACAATGGTTATATTTAAACGAGGTTATTAAAGATGTGAAAGTCGAGAAAATTTTGCTTTTTTCCTTTAAATAGATTTATTTATTTTTTGAACGATGATGTTTTTAATGTCACTATAATTAGAAATCAAGATAATGCCATCCATCTTTTTTAATTTTTTAATGTTTTCTAGTTCAATATCTCTTATTTTTAGAGTTAAAGGACTCCCATTTGGTCTGGAGGTGACAATAGATTCATCAAGCTGATCAGTAGGAAAAATATATGCTGGCATTCCCCCTTTTATTCCTTGAGCAATACAATTTGTTATTAAACTATCTGCTATTCCGTGCGCAATCTTTGCTAGTGAATTTGCAGACACTGGACATGTTAAAAAAAGGTCATATTTACCCAATTGGAGTGGTCCTACCAAAAACGGATTGTTTGGTGTTTTCTCTACTTTCACATTTTTAATTACTGAAGTTAAATATAGCCATTGCTTGTACCATTTCACAACTACAGCTCCTTCCTTGGATAAAACAACCGTGATAGAAATAATATCTTTATAGCGTTCTTGAAGTTCTTTCATTAAATCAATGCTTTCTTTGAGAAAGTAGCCTGCTCCTGTGATTCCCCATAAAAGTTTAAACATTACATATCTCCTTATTTAATATCAATTTTCAATTTTCTTATTAATAATATCTAATTCATAATTTCATAATTTCAAAATTCATTATAATTTATAAATAGTAAGAATAAAAATTATAAATTCTCTCATCAAATTATTAATATTAAGAACATTATTAAATTGGAACTTATGAAGGAATCTAAATTTTTGGAAATGCTTCTAGTTTACATCAATATAAACAATGGTTATATTACCAGCTGACCAAAATGAGGGGCCAATAATTACTACTAGGCCAGACGGGAGAAAATTAGAGTTAAAAATTAGAGATATTGAACTGAAAAATTAAAAAAAATGGCTGGTATTGTAGTCTTTTCTGACTTCTCAAAAATTAAAGAGTCAATTTCTCAAAAGATTAACAAAATTGTAAAAAAATGAATAAAAAAGTAAAAAAAATTCAAAGCATTTATTTTTTTAAAAAATTATCATTAATAATGATTGCACATTTAGGGGCTTTATGGTTTATCTTCAATCATTATTAACGTATAACTTAAAATTGGACAATGCCGAAGCATTGTTATGACCCCGTTAACGGAGGGCGCTATATTTTTTTAATCATGATTGATCGTTAATTACTGCGACAAGCGCTTTTTCTGCGATCTTCTGACTGGAGAGCACGTGAGAATTGAACCTCAGCTCTAGTAAGCCCCTTTCGGAGTCTGCAGGAATGGTTACAACGTCCCACTCCTTTCCGGTTCTCTTAAAATCGAGATTAGAGGGGATGTGGGGCGGCTTTGAAGTGCCTAGGGGGTTTATGGCGATAGCTTCCACGTCAAAGGGAATGTCTTTTCTCTCGTAAAAATTTTCTGCTAATTCGAGGGCGCGGGAAACTTCCAAGTCTTTCGGCATGTACTGAACTGCGGTTGCTAAACCCCTTTTCAACCCTTGGGGGTGGAAGCTCAAACCTTCGTAGCCGAATCGGTGGGGGCGCTCGGATATGATCACGGCGGCGATCATGCGGCTGACCAAGCGCATTAGTTCCTTTCTGAGCCTGTTCAAGCGTTCTTGGTGTCCCTTTAACTGAACCGTGAGGCGGTAGATGTGTCTCCCGGAGCTACGAAACGTCTCGTATTCTTCTTTTAAAGCAAGAAAAGGCAACCCAAGAGCGTTAAACTCCCTAAAAAGCGCGAAAAGTTCCCTTTGTCGCTGCGCCCTTAGTTGTTTGAGCTCGTGGACGCGCCATGCGGGACATTGCCGAACTGCTTCTGACAAATTTTGCAAGTCGGTTGATGGAATACCGTTTGCCGAACAGAACTGACACGTCTTTTCGATAAAATCCTTGAATCCCGCTTTTGTTTGGATGGTCAAGCGCGAAATTTTTCTCTGAATGTTTTTCTTGTTTTTTTTAATTACTTTAATTTTTTCGACCATTTGCCTTATCTCGCCCGAAAGGACATTCACTCCTCTACACGAAAGTTCGCTATGTCCTCTATCGTGAACGTAGGAAGTAAAGCGTTGCTCCTCTATGGTATTTCGTAATGTTTTTTGAGGGTTCTTCCGTAGAACAGAGTTCCAATCGGGCGATATTACAACCACATTAGCCGTGGTTTCTTGGTTTACATCCGCTCCAATGCCGAGCTTTTCGTCTCGAAGGGGAGGGATGGGAATTTTATATTTTTTCTTTTTCGGGTCAAAAAGGTCGGTTCGCAAGGAGAACAAGTCGCGACACCCTTTAGGACCGCTAAGGATGATGTGACACTTGTAATGCTTGTTTCTTGTTTTTGAAGGGAGGATACGGAGAGGGTGCATGTCAACCCTATCATCTTCTATTAACCCGCGTAATTTCATTTGGTGAGGCTTGTCTTCTAATTTCACTTCCATGGATGGTCGTAAAAAAAGTTTATAGAGCGGGCTATCTTGCTCGGCAATCTCGGAACAGATCCAATCGGCTATCCTTTCGTCATACCGTCCCTT
>JAUWRB010000270.1 GCA_030610785.1 Promethearchaeota archaeon
ATCACCGGAATAAGAGATTCTCTTCAGGCTATTTGGCTTGCAGCTATCAAAGGAAAATCAGGCGAAACATATAACGTGAGTTCAAATAAAAAAGTCAAAATACGTGATATATTAACTATTGCTTTAGGATTTTCTTCAAAAAGAATAAAAGTATTAGAAAATATTCCAGACAAGTTAAGAAGAACTGACGAGAATGTGATCTTAGGAGATAATTCAAAAATTAAAACGGAATTAGGATGGAAACTTACGCAAGATATTAAAGAAATACTTAAGGACATGTTTAATTATTGGATAAATTATTACAAAAAAAATGAAGATTAAGAATTTTTCACTTCTACTAAAAGATTAATTGTTTTATTTTGAATTTTAAATGAAAATGGTTTTCCAAAATTATCTTTTCCAATTTTCACGCATCCCGTTTCTTCCTTGACTATATTTATAAATTCACCAAATTCTTTTTCCAAGTTAATATCACTTGTTATATTTATTTCTATATATTCTTTAAATCGAGATAAATTTAATTTTTTGCGTATATTTTGAACATTTCTGATAAATTCGCGAATAAATCCTTCTTTTAATAACCCTTCATCTAATTCAGAATTAATTAAAATTGTACCATAACTTAAGATTTTAACAGCATGGGGTTTTTTGGCTTGTTGTTCAATTCGAAAATGTTCTTTAGTAATTTCATATTCAATATCATTAAGTTTTACGATTAATTTTCCTTTAACGAAATTCTTTCGTATTTTTTCTAAATCCATGGATTCTAATATTTTTTCAATTTTTAGCCGATTTTTCTTGAAATCTCGTCCAATTGTGCCTTTATTCAATACAAGTAATTCAGAATATAACGATTTTGCCTTATTTTCCCCTATGAAATTAAGAATTTTAACATTAAGCTCAGATTTAATTAAAGATTCAAATTTTTTAACGATTATTTTTTGCTCTTCTTTTAAACAAAGTAAATATTCTTTTATTGGTTGTCTGGTTTTTATTTTCACTTGTTCTCTTAAAGCGCGTAAATCTTGAGTTAAATTTATTACAAAATCCATTTCTTTTAAAATTAATCCGTCAATTAATTTCTCATCTGACGAAGGAAAATCCAGTAAATGAATGGATTTTACTTTTTTCATGTAATTAAAATCTTTTTGCATCTGTAAGAATACTTTTTCCGTTAAAAATGGAACAAATGGTGCCATTAATCGATTTAAAACATCAAAAACATAATATACAATATTATAGATGTCTTGCTCTTTATCAATGAATCTTTTTCTTGCTAATCTAAGATACCAATTACTTAATTCGTTAATTATAAAAAGTTGAATCTCATTTGCAGAGTGATAAATCAAATAATCGTCAAGAAGTTGTTTAACTTTTTTAACTAATGTATTAATTCTACTAATTATCCATTTGTCTAATGGATTTTTTAATTTTTTAGGATTAAAGTTCAAATTAGGTTCAATTTTATTTTCCTTCGAATTATTCGAAAAGAGTAAAAATGAATTCCAATATTTTACTATAAATTGTGATACTACATAACGAACATTTTCAATACTTAATCGTTTTTCTTTATGTGGAGGACCTGAGATGTAGTAAAGCCATCTTAAAGCGTCTGAACCTTGCAAGTTAAAAATGGTCCACGGATCAATTGTATTACCTATACTTTTACTCATTTTTCGACCTTCACTATCAAGTATAATTCCATTTGCAATTATATTATGGAAAGCATTTTGATTGAAAACAACAGTAGCAATTGCGTGCATCGTATAAAACCAACCTCTGGTTTGATCCATGCCTTCCGCAACAAAATCCATTGGAAATGCCCCCCCATTATCTACTAGATCTTTATTTTCAAATGGATAATGATATTGAGCGAATGGAGCCGCACCAGAATCGTACCAACAATCAATTACATCTGGAGTCCTTACCATATCGCTTTTGCATTTTGGGCATGTTATTATAACCTCATCTATCATCGGTTTATGATAATCTTCGAGTTCAATATTTCCTATTGATAATTTTTTCAGTTCTTCGTACGACCCAATAGCTAATTTATGCCTACATTTTTCGCTAGAACATTCCCAAATCGGTAAAGGCGTACCCCAAAATCTTTCTCGAGAAATTGCCCAATCTCTTACATTATCTAAGAAATTTCCAAATCGTCCTATACCTATAGAGCGAGGGACCCAATTTACTTTAGCGTTATTTTCTAATAGATCTTCTCTAAATCTAGACATTTCGATAAACCAAGATTCCCTTGCGTAATATAATAAGGCTCTCTTACACCGCCAACAAAAAGGATAATCATGAGAATATTCTCTAGTATTTAATAATTTTCTCATTTTTTTTAACTGCTTTACAACCCATTTATCGGTGTCCCAGACTCCCTTTTTATTTTGATCTTCTCGCTTTATTTTAAAATATTTGCCTTCAAGTTCGGGAATTGAATCGTCAAAATACCCTTTTTCGTTAATTGGCTGAATAAAAGGCAAATTATATTCTTGAGCAATATTATAATCGTCTTCTCCAAATGCGGGGGCCATGTGCACGAATCCCGTAGAAATATTATCTGAAGTAGGTTCTGTATTCACAAAATCAGCATTAACGATTATAAAACCGTTTTGCTCTGATAAATGTTCAAAATATGGGAATAAAGGCTCGTACTTTTTATATAACAAGTCGGCTCCAAAAAATTCTCTAATTGTTTTAAAATTTCCTTCTCCTAAAACAGTATCTAATAATTGTGTTGCAATAATTAGTTTTTCTCCTTCATATTCTACAAGAGAATAACGGCTATCTGGATTTGCGGCTATTGCTACATTGCTTAATAAGGTCCACGGTGTTGTTGTCCAAGCAACAATTTTAACATCTTCATAATTTGGGTCTAACAATTTAAAGGTTATATATACAGTCTCTTCAGTTATATTTTCGTATCCAAGAGCTAGTTCGTGAGACGATAAAGGAGTTTCACAGCGAGGACAAAACGGTACTACTTTTTTACCCTTATATATCAAGCCTCTATCAAACATTTGCTTTAAAGACCACCAAACCGACTCAATATAATAATTCTCGCATGTGATATAAGGATTATCCATATCCAACCAAAATGCCATTCTCTTAGTTAATTTTTCCCATTCAATCACATATCTGAAAACGCTTTCTTTACATTTCTTATTGAAGTTATCTATACCATAATCTAAAATCTCTTTTTTAGTTTTTATGCCTAATTCTTTTTCAACCTCAAGTTCAACAGGTAATCCATGAGTATCCCATCCCGCTTTGCGTGGTACCCAATATCCTTCCATGAACTTAAATCTTAATATGATATCTTTAATACTTCTGGAATAAACATGATGAATACCCGGCAATCCATTGGCCGTTGGTGGACCTTCTGTAAATTGATATCTACCTTTTGTCTTTTTAGCATCCAAAATTATTCCAATTATATTAATTGAATCCCAATAATCTAAGATCTTCTGCTCTTCTTCCGGTAAAGACATAATGTATCATTCCAGTAAGTTAATTCTAACTTTATTGAAAAGTCT
>JAUWRB010000109.1 GCA_030610785.1 Promethearchaeota archaeon
TTATTGAGCCGAGTTAAATCGTAAAAAATATTTATTTTACAATTTGGTAGCCTACCCGTTATGCTATCTATATATTTTAAGACAAGAATATCGTTAAATTTGAATTGGCAATCAGAAGTTCCTACACATTGAATTACTGAAATTGATTTTGGAGGTTTTTTATCCGATATTTTTATTATATTACCTTGCGTAATTCCGTCTGATGATAATATTCTCTCAAATTCGGGCGATGTGATTACATCATTCTGTGGATTATAATGATAATCTTCTAATTCTGATGCTAAATCAGCGCCAATAGCAATTATTTTAGCCCCCACCTTAATTTTTATCTTTTCTGGTTTTTGATTTAGATCTATTGCTTTATTTTCACACGCACGTTCGCAAATTCTGCAATTAAGACAATTTTTTAGGTCTTCCTCATCAATTAAAGGAATATAGGGAAAGGAATGAATAAAAGGAATATATATAATTTTTCTATTAGTTAACCCAAATTCGTATTCATCTGGTTTTTCTATGCTACAAACATCCAAACATTGCTTGCATCCAGTACATTTTTTTTCGTCTATATATCGAGGTTTTTTGATTAAATCGAGCGTGAAGTTTCCAACTTCTCCAGAGATATTCTCTATTTCCATGTTAGTTAAAATTATTATATTCTTTTCTTTAACTAATTCTGCAATTAATTCTGAAATAAAACAAATAGAACAATCACCCATTTTATAGATCCGATTCCATCGTGCTACCTTACCACCAAGTGTAGGCGATTTCTCAATAATGTAAACTTTAATTCCCGCTCTCGCTAAATTTAACGCTAATGTCATTCCCGCAATCCCGCCACCGATTATCGCACAGCTTTTTTCTATGTCAACACGTTTTATTTTCACATTTTTTTGAAGAATCACACGTTCAACAGCAGCCTCAATTAATAATTTTGCTTTTTCTAAAATAAGTGTAGGGTCCAAATTCTTGACATTATAATGATGCACCCAGGCACATTGTTCTCTTATATTTGCAATTTCAATATTCGCACGATCAATTACATCTTGAAAAATACGTTCAAAAAGATGTTGATGCGTTTTCGGAGAACAAGCAGCAATAACAATTTTATTTAAATAATTCTCTTTAACCCAACTGGCAATTTTATCGAAGTTTTTTTGTTGACATAAATTCTTAAAAACCCTAATAGAAACAACATTGTTTAATTTGCTTATATAATTTTCCAGAAGATTAATATTTATGGCTTTTGATATTTCAGTATTACAATTACAAATGATAACGCCAACTCGACTTATTTCGCTGCCTTTTGAATCTAGATACTCATTTATATCTTCTCCGGCTAAAATTCGTTTATTTAAATTTAATATTTTTAAAATCCGTTTTCCATCCTCAGTAAGATAATAAGACTTATTATCTTTATTTATCAACGAACCAAGTTTTTTTAAATGGAAATTGAGTTGACCTGTCGTTTCAAGATTTAATTTTTCCATTAAATCTGTATAAGGGATGTAGCCTTCTTTTTCCAAAAGCAATAAAATCGTTCTTCTAAATTGATGAGATAATATTGAATAAATATCCAATTAATTCACCTCCATTCCACACTAATTCTTCCTTTATCCTTAAGATCCTCATTTCTGCAAGATTTTTTTAAAAAATTTAATTTTTTTTTTATTATTATCAATGACTAATATAACAAATTATTTTTTCTTCATGACAAATATAGTTATCAAATTATATAAAAGTTGTTACCGAAATTGATCATCTAATTATAAAAATCGTATAACTAATATTTTTGTTAAGAATAAATTTTGATAATTTTTCTAATCATAAATAAAGGAATTTTTCTTGTCAAATTCTTTATATTACAGCCCTTGGATTATTTACATAGAAAAATACTTATTTAATAATTGAACTCAAAAAGGTGAATTAAAAAAAATGGAAGTTTTGGAATTAAGACCAATAAAAAATAAAAAAATCGTTGCCTATATGTTTGCTAAGGACGATGGTAAAGAGTTCCAATCTATAAATACAAAAGAATTAGAAGAATTTATTAAAAAAAGAAATATTGCCTTTATGACCGTTGATTTTGAAGTAAAAATGAATGAATTTAATAAAACCGAATTAGCTCAAACATTAGATAAATTAGAAATAAAATACTATCAGGTTGATATACCTGAATACGCAATGGGGTATTTATATGAAGAGATCTTAGAAAAAGAAGAGCTTGTCACGGAATTAACAAGAGAATATCAGATTTTAGAAGATAGAGATTCTTTCAAAGGACAAAGTCTTAGGAATTGGATCGATATGCTTAACTTAGAAATTCAAGAAAAAGAAATCTTTTTAAGTTTGAGACTAAGACCACTGTGGATCGTGAAAAAGATGTTAGATATCGCGAAGAATTGTGAAAGTAAAGAGGTCTCTTTTGTTCATTTTGTTCAAAGAGATATATGTGAAGATATATGTTCACAAGTGGTTGAACAATTAAGAGCTCTTAACATCAAAGTTGTTCAATATAATAAAAAACATACAATAAAAAATGTCGTTTTTTAATCAAAAAAAAAGGAGGTAAAAACAAATGCCAGAAGTATTAGAATTAAAACCTTTAAAGAAAAAACATTTAAAATTAATAATGGTAGAAAGTGAATTTCCCATTGAGTGGTGGTTTGAGGCTCCAAAGAAGGAAAAGGAGAATATAATTTGGAATTTACATTTAATCTCGAAAGAATATCTCAATCTTATTGAAAAACTATTGGAAAAATATAAACCTGATTTTGCTTTAGAAGAACAGCCAAACTGCTTGGGAGCCTTTCTAAACCCCAACGATCCTTTAAAATTACTTTTTAAAGAGAAAAACATACCCTTTAAACATGCGGATATTTCGGAAAATGCTGAAGGTTATTTATCATCTGCTTTAGATGAACATAGATCCTGTATTCAAAAACTTGAAGATAGAATTAAAGAAATCATTAAGAAAAGAGGAGATCTTCCCAAAGATGATGAACTCTTCCAGCAATTAGTTTTATGGAAAGAATATTTAAAACGTGATTACGAAGAACAAGAGAACGAGGTAAGGTATAAGGTTAGAGAAGCTTGGATGATGATGAATATCCTTAATCTCGCAAAAGACATAGATGGGAAAAAATTAAAGGGGTTGTTTATTTGCGATTTAAGACATTTCAATGGGCTTGAAAAATTAAGCGAGGAATTAGGTGTTGAAACCGAGAAGATAAAGATTAAGAGAACTATTAAAACTGCTGAAATAGAAGAAGAACTAGAAGAAGATGTAGAAATTGATATGTCATAATTTTTTTTTTTTAAAATTTTTTTAAAATTAATAGAAATGAAAAAACTTAATTGGAGATCATTAAAAAATGCAAAATAGTAAAATAGGAAGTGAAGTACAAAGAATTCTCGGAAGAAAATCCATTATTGAGTTAACTCCAATAAAAATCAAGAAAAAGGATACTTCCGATAAAATATGTTATTTTTTTGACACGGACGATAACGCTTCGCCATTTGATATTAACATGGCTTACGACGCTGGGTTTGATATTGTTGTTCCTATTAGTAAAATGACTGCTGAGCAAGTGCCTAAATTAGTTCAGGATGCCATTTTTTCGCGAAAGCCTAATGCACCAACAACATTCTTTATTGGTGGGTCTAATGTTAAAGAAGGAGAAAAAATCGCCAAAAAAGTCGTGAAATCGTTAGTTCCACCTTTCGAATGTCCTGTTATAATTGATCCACGTGGTTCTCATACCACGGCCTCTGCAGTTGTCGCTAAAACCATGAATGTTGCTATGAAAAAACATGGAATAGATGATTTGAAGGGAAAAAAAGTAGTTGTTCTTGGAGCAGGTCCTGTAGCGAGAATAGCCGCAATATTAGCCGCAAAAATTAATTGTAAGACATATATTGTTGAAACATGGGATAAGTCAAGCGAAGAATTTGTTAAAAATCTTGCAAAAGAATTAAAAGAAGAAGCAGGAGAAGACGCTTCTGAAATAATAGGAGTTTTTGCTCCTGATGAAAAACAAAGATTTGAGCTCGTCAAAGACGCTGACATTATTTGGGCTTTAGCTGCTGCTGGTGTGGAAGTCTTATCAGAAGAAACGATGAAAAAACTTACAGGCAAAAGCTTGTTGTTGACATTAATTTAGTGCCACCATATGGAATTGAAGGATTAAGACCAAAAAATAACAACGAGGAAATATATCCAGGAATTTTTGGAATTGGTGCTTTGGCTTTAGGACGGCTTAAATCAAATTCTGAAGCCTCAATCCTTAAAGAAGCTGCAAATAAAAAAGGTTTAAAAATATTTGATTATAACTATGCATTTGAAGTTGCGAAAAAATTATTGTCTAAGTAACACAATTAAAAAAAATTTTTTTTCTTTTTTTTTATCGAATATTGCTTTAATTTAATAAAAATCCGTAAAATCAATATAAAAATTGAGGATAGAATAAAAAAATGGATTATGTAGCAAGAAAAACAAATGGATTTCGAAAAGTTAGAATAAAAGACGCTTTTAAAGAAGACGCAGGTAAAGGAATTGTAAGGATTGATCCTAATGTGTTTACTGAGTTAAAATTTAAAACTGGTGATGTTATTGAAATTGTTCATTCAAAAGTAAATAAAAAAACGGCTTCGTCCATCATCATGGGAAAGAATGAAGATAAGGGGACAAATGTCATACGAATGGATCCTTCTGAAAGAAGAAATCTGAACGCTTCTATTGACGATTTTGTAGAAATACGTAAGATAGAAGCTAGTTTAGCTGAAAGTATTACATTTGCAGGGCTAGAAGGGTCTTTTATAATAAGAGAACCTCAGCAATTAGCAAGAAAATTAGAAAAAAGAGTAATTACTAAGGGAGATAGTCTTAGTTTTTATGCTATGGGACGAAGAATAGATCTTGTCATAGTTGATTACACACCTAAAACTGAAGCCGTTAGAATTCAATTAGATACAAAAATTATTTTCACCGAGAAAAAAGTGAATGAATTCATTGAAACAATAAGTCCGAAAGTAAAATATGAAAGTATTAGCGATTTAGAAGAAGAAATTCAAAAGATAAGAAGAACAATATCATACGAAGATATTGGAGGGTTAGGAGTAGAAATTCAAAAAATTCGGGAGATGATTGAATTACCCATAAGACATCCAGAGTTATTTGATAAAATTGGAATTAACCCTCCAAAAGGAGTTTTACTTCATGGACCTCCAGGTACTGGAAAAACATTAATTGCAAGAGCAGTTGCGTATGAAACTGATGCGCATTACATAACAATTAGCGGTCCCGAAATAATGAGCAAGTTTTTCGGTCAAAGTGAAGAAAATCTTCGAAAGATATTTGAGGAAGCTAAAGAACACGCGCCTTCGATAATTTTTCTTGACGAGTTGGATTCAATTGCTAGTAAAAGGGAAGAAGGAAAAAGTCAAGTTGAATCAAGAGTAGTTGCCCAGTTACTATCACTAATGGATGGGTTAGAAAGCAGAGGTGAAATAATTGTTATTGGAGCAACTAATAAGATTAATAATATAGATATTGCGTTACGAAGACCAGGAAGATTTGATAGAGAAATTGAAATTGGCGTTCCTGATACGGATGGTCGATACGAAATATTATTAATTCACACTCGCGGAATGCCTTTAAAAAAAGATGTTGATTTAAAATTTATTGCTGAAAAAACTCATGGTTTTGTTGGTGCGGACATTAAGGCATTAGTAAAGGAAGCAGCGATGCTTTCGATTGGGGAGATCTTGCCTCAAATAGATTTAGAAAAACCAATTCCGCAAGAAATTTTAAACGAACTACAGATTAAAATGTCTCACTTCTTAAACGCATTAAACGGCATTGAACCTTCAGCTTTAAGAGAAGTACTTATCACTCAGCCTACTGAAACTTGGGATGATATAGGGGGATTAGAAGGGGTTATACAGCAACTTAGAGAAATAATTGAATGGCCTTTAAAATATCCAAAATTTTATAAATACATGAAGTCAAAACCTCCAAATGGCATTTTATTATTCGGACTCCCCGGAACAGGTAAAACATTAATTGCAAGAGCAATAGCTCATGAAACTGAAGTTAATTTTATTTCTATAAAAGGTCCCGAATTTTTATCTAAATGGGTTGGTGAAAGCGCAAAGGCAGTAAGAGAAACTTTTCGGAAAGCAAGAACAGCAGCACCTTGTATTATTTTTTTCGATGAAATAGATGCCATCGCAGTAAGACGAAGTCAATATTCCAGCTCTCGAGTTGTTGAGCAAGTTGTGGCGCAATTATTAACTGAAATGGATGGCTTACAAGAATTGAAGGATGTAATTTTATTAGCGGCTACAAATAGACCTGACATGCTGGATCCTGCGATATTACGGTCAGGAAGATTTGGTCGACATATTGAAGTTCCATTACCTAATAAAAAATCGCGCATTGAAATATTTAAAATTCATCTCAAGGATAGACCATTGGCTGAAGACATTGATGTTGAAAAAATCGCAGAACATTTAAAGGGTTATACCGGTGCGGATATTCAAGGTATTTGTGAAGAAGCTACTCTTTTAGCTATTCGAAGGGGCGTTCACGATAGTAGTATTGATACTCAAGACCCTGAATCATTCAAGAAAATAAAAATTTCTGAAGATGAATTTGAACAAGCGATTAAAAAAGTACTCACGGGAGCAGAACGAGCAAAGAAATCTTATAAAGAAACTTTAAAAGATCCTTCCGAAGAATTATATAGATAACGATTATTGAATTTTTATTCTTTTTTTTTCTTAAAGTATTTAAAAAATTTTAAAAAAAAAATCACTTAAAGATTTTTTTAAGAATAGCCTTCAAAACGGAGGGTAACACTATTTATTCCTTTGATAATTTTTTTTGTTAATAATAAATTTTGATTATTAATCTAATCAAGATAAAAAAATTTTTCTTGTCAAATTCTTTATATTTCAGCCCTTTGATTATATAATTAGAATTAAAATAATATTACATAATAAGAGGAGCATGTTAAAATGGTGGTTATGGAAGTTATGATGGATATAATTGGAAAATCAGAAAAAATTCAAGACGAAAGTTTCATATCTGAATTTGCAAATGGTTATCTCAATATTGAAATTGTCGAAAAAGAAGATTTAATAAATGAATTCACGGAAGAATATCAAAACATGGAAGATAAAGATTCTTTTAAAGGGCAATATCTTGAATCTTGGATAGATGTGCTTAAAACTGAAGTTAAAGAAATAAAAAAACTTTTAAAAAATTAATTATCTTAATTTTCCTTTTTTTTTAACGAAAAATTATAACCTTTTTTTGTACTATTTTCATCATGACTATTCAGGAAAACCCGTAACTTTAGGTGCGGGATGAATTGAGCTAAAATTAATAGTTAGAGCACATCTCATGCTTAATATTCTAACTGATATTTTCTTTTAAATGCCTAACAAGATTTTAAGATTATAATTCGTATTTTTGATAGGTTAAAGGTTTCTCATAACAATTTTTAAAAAGATTAATTAATTTATAAATATCCTAAAATTATTAAAAAAAAAAGAAATATATTAAAGATAAATGTAAAATAAAATGAAAGATAAAAAATCTAAGTTAGATGATATTAACAAAAAATTTCTAGCTGAAACATTAAATGGGGCCAAAATACTTCATTTTTTTATTCACGAACTCATGAAAGGAAAATTAGTAAGAGAAGAATTAAATGGCGTAATACAAAGTGAAAAAAGATGTGATAGCTTAAAAGAAGAATATATTACAATACTTTTTAAGGATAAAAGAGCTCTCCCTTTTCTCGTCGAAGATCGCTACAAGATAATATCCATGCTTGATAAAATTAATGGTAAAGGCGAATCTATAGCGAGATTCTTGAGGGTTTATCCTTATAATGAAGTTTATCAAGATATTCTTGAAAAATTTAAAGCATTATGCGATTCTTGCTTGCATTCAGTTGAAGAATTAGTAAATTGTACGACTCTTATTGAAACGGATTTCAATGGAGCCTATAAAAAAACATTTGAAATAGAAACCCTAAGAAGAAACTCCCGAAAAATTAAATTCAAATTACTTGATATTGTCTATAAAAAAAAGGACGATCTCATGAAAGTATATTTGACTTCTAAGTTGATTACTTACATTTACGAGGTAATCTCTTGGGCAGAAGAAATTTCAGATTATTTAAGAAGTCTAATTATTAAGTATCCGAGTAGATAATCGCAAGAGGATGAGATAAATGGAATTAACAACCATAATAATCATATTTATATTTATATCCATCCTTATTTCCTTTGCAATAGGAGGAAACGACGAGACATTTGGTACTATATATGGAAGTAGAACCCTAAATATGAAACAAATTCTAATTTTTACCACGATTTTTGCAATTATTGGTGCTTTCCTCCTTGGTCGAGCCGTTAGTGACACTGTTGGGAAGAGTCTTCTCTTTATTAATGTATCAGACGCAGTTGTAATGACAATATTGATTTCAACAGCAATATGGTTAATCTTTTCGTCGGCTTTTGGTTTACCTATTTCAACCACACACGCAACTATTGGCGCAATTATTGGCATTGGGATTTTTTTAGGTGGCGGAGATGGTGTAAATTGGTTAAAGATATTAGAAATGAGTATTTGGTGGGTTTTATCACCTATTATTGGATTTGCAGTAACTTACATTGTATACAAGTTAATTCATAAACATATCATCAATAAACTTTCAGGTTTTAAAGATTTTGAAAAAACGGAACGGCGTTTCTCATATCTTTTGTTAATAGTAATTTGTTGGACCGCATTCTCAAGAGCCGGAAATGATTGTTCAAACGCAGTTGGAATCGTTGTTAGCGTTGGACTTGATGTTGATTTAGTCTTAATAATTGCAGGATTAAGTCTATCCAGCGGAATAATTATCCTTGGAAGGGGCGTTATTAAAAATGTTGGTACGATCACCGAGCTTCATCCCTCAACAGCTTTCGCAAGTAATATTCCTACCGCAATAATTTTGTTTGTAGGAACATTGCTAGGTATTCCCTTATCAGGTTCTCACATGTTAATTGCATCGTTAATAGGATTATCAAAAGCAAGACATGCCCCAATGAGCAAGGGTTTATGGAAAATTATCCTCGTTTGGTTTTTGACTTTTCCATTAGCGGCACTACTCGCTATTTTAATTTATTTTCCAATAAATGCTTTTATATGAATTATTTTGTACAAAATTCCTTTTAACTTTTTATTTCTTTTCTCTTTTTTTAACTAGCTTTCTGAAAATAATTTAGTTGGATTTCTTGAAATTCATGAGGAATTTTATGGACTCGAAAGTTTGAATGGATTATTAGAGCAAATTTATATTACTTGCCTTATTTCTAAGAGAAAAAAAAATAAACATTATTTTTTAAGGAATTCAATAATATTTTTATTTACTTCAAGAGCTTTTTCAAGTGGGCTATCGTGTCCTGCTTGTTCAATAACCACTAAAGTACTATTAGGAATTTTTTCATGTATTTGTTCTATTGAGAATTTTGGCGTAAGTCTATCGTGAGATGCCGCAAGTAATAACGTTTCATTTTTAATTTCACTTAATCTATCATAAGTGTTGTGAGTATTTAATGCAATCGCTTGATTTTCAACATCTTGAATAGTGGAAGTGTCAATTGTACTCTCTTTTATTAAATCCTCTGCAGACCATAAACCATGCCATTTTTTCGATGGTTCAGCTTCCATTTTTTTTCGAAATTTTATATGAAAACCCATTTTTACACTTTGCCAAAAAGCTTTTTCTGGATCCTCTTCCTTCAGTTTTATTTCTTCAATACGCATGTTTTTATATACTTCTGGCCCAGAAGCATCGGGAAAACCGTAATTAGTATTAATTAATACTATTTTATTCACTCTTTCTGGATATTTTATAGCAAAATTTTGTACTATCATGCCTCCAAGGCTCCAACCAATAACATGAGCTTTTTCTATTTTTAAATAATTCATTAAACCATTTAAATCGTCCGCAAATACTTCCATGCTATACGAACCACCAGGTCTATCAGATTTACCTGCTCCACGATTATCAAATCTTATTACTTTAAAATGTTCTGATAATGCTCCTATTTGCGCTCTCCAAGTTTCCTTCTTTGCCCCAAATCCATGAATTAGAAATAATGGATCACCAACTCCAAGGACTTCATAACATATCTTTGTTCCATTAATTATAGAGAAATCTTCTTTCATATTATATTTTAAAATTTA
>JAUWRB010000252.1 GCA_030610785.1 Promethearchaeota archaeon
TGCCGGTTGTTCTGTTGGCGTTATTTGGACTGGTACTTGAGCTTTTACCTCGGGAGTCGTTGCCGGTTGTTCTGTTGGCGTTGGTTGCGCGGGTGCTGTAGCCTTTTTTAACATTTCTTTTATCTTTTCTGATTTTCTATAAAATTCACCCCCCAATGAATCGTCTCCTAACTCTATACATTTATCACTTATTTCTTCGAATAATGCTGCTGTTTTTTCAAAATCTTCATTTTTTAACGCCTTTTTTGCTTCTTCCATTAAATTATCCCTTTCAAGTAATGGTCTTAATAGAGGAGATATTTCTGCACTCATTTCTAAAATATCGGCAATTATTTGGATCATTTTATCGCGATTTCCCTTGTCCTTAGCGATCATGGAATAAGTTTTCAAACCTAATATCTTTTCGATTTGTGCGGGAGGCATTGCATCAGGTAAATCTTGTTTATTACCTATCACCGCAGTGTGAGCGTGTCCTGCTTGTTCTTTTATTAATTCTAAAAAGAATTTGCTTTTTTCTATGTTTTCTAAGGAAGAATCGGTAATTAAAAGTACGGAATCGCTTCCTTTAATGAAATTATTCCAAAGATAACTAAATTGTTCTTGACCCGCAAAATCCCATAAGTGAAAATGTAGCTTGCCGATCTTGATTGTTGCGATATCTCCTGTAATTGTTGGAACGTGTTTTACGGGAATTTCTTCTGCTTTAATTAATTTTGTAATTGTAGTCTTTCCAACGCCTGAAAATCCAACTAAAGAAATTTTTGGGCGTAAATTTCTATGAATGGAATCTACTGTAGGATCAAATACATCGAATGTTTTAGCGTCAAATTTATGCTGTAAGATATCTTCAAAAAGGTTTAAAAATTCTTTTTTACATTTAATTAATTCCTTTTTTATATTCTCAAAATTATCGGTTAAGCCAGTTACAAAAAGGAACATTAACTCTAAATCTTTTTCTACTATATAAGATATTCTATATTTATAATAATCGTGATATTCTACTTTTTTTCCGCCTCTACCAAAAGCATCTTCTTGAAGTTCTTCAACGAGATTTTTAAAAATTTCTTCTTTTAATGCTTTACCAAAATGTCTATAATATAAACACTCTTTACCCTTAAAAATATAAACCTGTCGTAACATGATATTTCACTATTGATTAAGATTTATTAACTATAACATTAATTTGAGATGTATTTTATAAGATCTTTTATAATTGAATATTTAGTCTCGGTAACTTTTTCTTTTTTTAAAGTCGCTTCTATTTTTGAAATTTCTTTAGAAAAATCGAAGACTGAAAAATCTTTAATTTCCTGCTCTTTAGAACTTTTGCTTAGGTCTTTTAAAAAAACACTAATACTTGGCATGAACTTTGCCAGATTGACGTTTAAATCTAATTTTGAAATTAAAATCAATTCTTCGCTAAAAGTTAATAAATAATGATATTCTTGAGCTTCCAATGCAAAAGAATTTATTCGATTTATGTTTAATTCATCTGCAATTTCTTTGGCTGATGTGATTAATTCAAGAATTTTTTGAGGAATGACTTTTCCTTTTGCAAATTCATCAATTAAAGAAGCTAATATGATTCCATACTTATTTGAAATAGCACATTGAGAATTTAATTCCGATTTCAATTGCGAGATAATCTGGTCAAAATTTATCTGTTTCATAACGATGTTGATTCTTTTTTATATATTTAATAATAATTTATTTATTTATATTTTAGTTATTCTAAAATAGATCTTAATTTCATTACTTTAAAGAATTGTATTAAAATTAAAAAATGAATGCATTTAAATTTCATTTTTCAGAAAAAGAATCCGATATAACAATAATTTCCGAATCAAAAAAAGCAATTCTAAAAGCAAAAGAAGTCTTTTACTACCACAGAAATATATTAGAAAAATATGTGTCAAAAAATAAGCGGTTTCTCACGTCCTTTTCTCCAGTGAAAGTCAAAACGAATCATGATATTATTAACTTAATGGCTGAAAACGCGTTTTTATGTGATGTAGGGCCAATGGCCACGATAGCTGGGGCATTAGCAGATTTAATGTTAAATGCCATGAAAGCTAAGGATGAGGTTGATTTTATTCCTGCCAAAATAGCTTTAATTGAAAATGGAGGAGAAATTGCCATGGATTCCGAAGAATCAATGAATATAGCTTTATATGCGGGAATGAACGAATTAAACTTGAACATGGGTTTTTTAATCGAAAAAAAAGATTGTCCAATCGGTATTGCGACAAGTTCGGCTACAATCGGTCATGCTATTAGTTTAGGACAAGCAGATGCCGCTACAATCTTTGCAACTAACGCTACATTAGCCGATGGGGCCGCTACGAGAATTGCAAATTTAGTAAAAGGCCACGATATTGAAAAATCAATTAAAAAGGGATTAGATGCTATTGACGATATTGAAGGCGTTAGAGGTGCTATTATATGCCGGGAAAATAAAGTAGGGCAAGTTGGAAAAATTCCAAAATTAATTAAGATAGTAGGGGATAAAAATAAAATATTAAAAGAAAAAATGGATAGTTTATTTCCTGGGGATTATGAAATTTTTAGATAACCCAATAACATGGAACGACTTCACCGTTCTCACTTTTAGTAGAACAAATTTTATTTAAGTAATCCAAATTATAATATTCTTCCAGCTCCTTTTCTGATAATCTTCCATGACTTTGCCATCCTTTTAATGATAAATAAGTATCGTCTAATATTATATACACATCCGTTCCATGTTCTTTTTTAATCTCCTGTAATAAATTCACTCCTTTTTCGTTAGTGTGGTTGTCAGGATGATATAAATACGTCATGTTGCTTCTAAAATAGTGAATATCGCGACCACGGAACTCTTTATTTGGGTCGTCAAAAGGATAATCGTAATACATGAAAATATAATCCCATCCAAATTCAGTAATTATCAAATTTTTATTATCAGAATATCTTGATAGCCAACGGACTGCGCTAACTTCTCGCTCCTTTAAATTATATTCACTTCTATCAACATCAATTAATTCAACAATGAATTGCCCAAAAAACGAGAAAATAACAACACTTAAAACGAAAAACTTAACTTTATGTGTTCTTATCGATTTTAGTTTTATTACTTTATAGATATAAGAAACAAATCCTAATGAAATAACAGGAGACAATAGAAGAAAAATTCGACCCGATATTTTAGCCTCATTTACTAAAACATCAAGGATAAATGCCCCTCCAAATATTAACGCAAGACCATAACCCCAAAAAATCAATGGTTTACCTCTGGGTTTCTTTTGGAACAAGATCAACCCCCAAAACCCATAAATAACTAATAATAAAACTTCAAATCCCAAAAAAATTACTGAAATGTTTAAATCAAATAATAAAATGTTCGCTATAAAAAATAATCCTAATAAAAATATTATAATTGAAATGCTAATAGGTAAAAGTATTTTTTCTTCGATAGTTTTATAATAACTTGATTTCTTGCCTTTAATTACTAATTTGAATCTTCCGGTTGTAAAAAGAATCGATCTTTTTAACCTCCATATTAAAACCGCTCCTCCCACTCCTGCGGCAATGTACACGTACCAAGGAATATTACTTAAATTTAAAAACCAAAATTGTTCAGAGATTAAACCAAGATTGTAAAAAATCAAAAAAATACCCATTAATGCGAATAATAATATAAAATCGATACCTCTCCTATAATCCTTTAAAAAATAAATTAGATATACAAATAAAAAAGAAAGCAAAAAAATGACAGCAATAAGCGAATGCGTGAGAAGGGCGCCTATAAAAATTAAAATTATTATTACATGCGAGAAAAACAAGTTTGACAAAATAATCTCGTTTGTCGGCCTTTCTAATTTTAAAAAATTTTGAAGTCTAACATATAATAGAAAAAAAATTGTCACGCATTGTATTACAGTTAAACTCGTTGGCCAATACTGAATCATCAAGTGTGGAAACCCCCATGCTGAAATCTCTAATAATAATACGCCAAAAAACGCTAAATTTTGATTTTTAAAAATTCTCATGAGAAAATTATAAAAAATTAAAGCAGACAAAAGAAACGTGTAAAACACGAAATATCTTGGTATTGCAATAATATCCACGCCTGAAAAAAATTGAATAACCGCTCCAAATATATGGAACCCCATGGAACCGTAATACTCATTTAAAGGCAAGGAATTAAGATTAATTATTTTCTCGATTATAAAAATGTGATACCATCCATCTGTTCCGAAAAAATAACTAAACCTAACAATATTATAAATACAAAATAATATCATGAAAATTATCAATAATAATCCATTTAAAGGAATTAAATTCTTAAAGTACTTAACTAAAGAGAATTCTTTATTGAATTCTTGGTCTTTAATGGAATTTTTCGAAGGAATTAAAAAAATATTAATTCCTTTTTTAAATTCGCAAAAAAAAACGAATGAAATAATCGAAATAAAAGAAATTATTAATGCAAAAAAGAAGAAAACTCCTGTCGTGCCAAATCCAACGTAAAAACCGACATATCCGATAAGAATATAAAAAACTAAATTGATAACAATCGTCAAACCTAATTTTTCTAATAAATTATAATTTTTCTCT
>JAUWRB010000103.1 GCA_030610785.1 Promethearchaeota archaeon
ATTTTAAAAATTTTATTTTTTGAATGATCCAATTTTTACGGTAAAATGACAATTTGCTTAATAACTGATTTTGGAAATAAAGGAGCCCATTACATTGCCAGCATGAAGGGCGTTATATTAAAGATTAATCCAAATGTAAGAATTTTAGATATTTCTCATAATATTTCGTCCTATTCCATAATTGAAGCGTCTTATATTATTAAAAGTACTTATAAATTTTTTCCTGAAAAAACATTGTTTTTAATTGTGGTTGACCCTGGAGTTGGAAGCAATAGGGAGATTTTAGCCTTAAAGACAAAATCAGGCTACATTTTTATAGCCCCTAACAACGGAATCTTTTCTAACGCATTAAATTCAGAAATAATTGATGAATGTATAAAAATAGAGAATGATATTTATTTTAATAAGCCAGTTTCAAAAACTTTCCACGGAAGAGATATCATGGCGCCGGTCGGTGCTTATATTACAAATGGAATTCCTCTTAAGAATTTTGGCCCGCAATTCGATCAAGAAAAAATTATTAAATTTCCAATGGAATATGTAGAAATATCAAATAATAAAATTAGATGTACGATTCAATTTATAGATAATTTTGGGAATTTAATTACAAATATTGAAGAGAATTCTTTATCGCTTGAAGAAGGTAAGATAATTGAACTTAAATCTAATAAAAATTTGTATAAGGGTAGATTCGTAAATTTTTTTGAAAGCGTTCCCGTGAATTCATTGATTTTTCTAATAGGTTCCTCAGGTTATTTAGAAATTTCTATAAATCAAGGAAATGCTGCTGAAAAATTAAGTCTTAAAGTGGGAGATATTATTGAAATCACCTTATAATAATGGATAATGAAATGGAAAGAGAAATTCTAGCTTGTATTGACGAAAAAAATGTGGATTATTTACAATCGGGACAAATATCTAAATATACTTTCCCAATGGAACGAAAAAAAGCCCATGAAAATAAAGTAAGCCATATAATTATAAGATTTTTCTTAATGGCAATTACACCTGATAACGAAATTCTATATCTTGTACAAAAACGAGGAAAAAATAAAAGAAGTTTTCCCGATTGCTTCACCGACTCCGCTTCAGGACATGTTATTTTTTTTCCTGGTTTAAACCTTAATGATATAAAAAAAAATGCGATAAGAGAACTTGAAGAAGAATTTGGAATTCCTCCAAAAGCAATCCAAAAAATGATTTTTTACGACCTAAATGTGGAGAAGGATAATTTTACAACAGAAATTGCGTACATCTTTTTTGGATTAGTTGATTACAATGTTAATTTAACTCCTAATCCTTCTGAATTAGAAGTCAATGGAAGTAGATTTTATACGATGGAGGAATTACAAGATTTATTAGAAAATGAAAAATTTGTGGATTATTCTAAAAAGATCTGGAAAAATTTATTAAATACCGATATCACTACTTTTTTTAAAAAGAAATCTAATCTTGAAGAAGAAAAAAAAAATAAAATAGCGTTATTTATCGGAAGATTTCAACCCCTCCACTTCGGACATTTACACGTGATTAAAAGAATTTTAAAATCACACGATAAAATAAAAATTGGAATAGGAAGCTCTCAATTATCTCGCGCTAAAAACGACCCTTTTACAGGCGAGGAAAGACGACAGTTTATTAAAGTCGCTTTAGAGAAAAGAAAAATATCGCCTAATAGATATGAAATCTTCGATATTCCGGATATTTTTAACGCAACAAAATGGGTAGATCACGTGTTATCTATCGTTGGAGAATTTGACATGATTTATTCTAATAGCGATTGGGTTAGAAATTTGTTTCGGAATAAAGATTATGAAGTGGGTAAAAAAATAACAATATTTAAAAAAAAATTTAACGCTTCAAACGTGAGAAATTTAATTTTTAGAAACGATAAAAGCTGGATAAACTTGGTTCCTAACGAGGTTGTTTTATTAATAAAAAAATTTAAAGGAATTGAAAGGATTAAATCCTTACATTAAAAAAGAGATAAATCATGACTAGTGAGAATTTATTAGAAATAGATGGGTCATTCGGAGAAGGTGGAGGAGCAATACTTCGATTGAGCGCAGGATACTCGATTTTATTTAATCGTCCTATAAGAATTAAAAATATTCGCGCAAATCGTCCAAAACCCGGCTTAAGTTTACAACATTTATTAGGACTTAAGACTTTATCTGAATTAACTAACAGTACTTTAAGCGATTGTAAAGTTGGAACGAAAGAAATAACATTCATCCCTCAAAATAAAATAAAAAACAAGATTCACGTAAATATTACTACTGCTGCTAATATTGGTCTATTACTTCAGCCAATTCAAATTGCGTGCTTATGTTTTAATAAACCAGAAAAGATTGAAATATCTCTCAGTGGTGGAGGAACTTTTGGTAAATGGGCTCCGAGCCTTAATTACCTTCAAAATATAACCTTTCAAATTTTTAAAAGATCTGGCTTGAAAATTGATGTAAAGATTGAAAAACATGGTTTTTTTCCTAAAGGTGGAGCTAAAACAACCTATATATTATATCCTCCAAAAAAAACACTAAACCCAGTTAACATTACAGAATTAGGTAATATTGATCTTATTCAAGGTGAAATCATTATTACTAATCATTTAAGGAGACAAGGCGATAATATTGGAGAAAGAGTTCAAAAATCAATAAAACAACAGTTAAAAAAAACGCTTAATGTAGAGTCTGACATTAAGTACACATGGGTGAATTCATTAAGTCCCGGCATTGGACTTTCGTTATGGGCTCGTTCCGATACAGGAGCAATCGTATGTACGGGTACGATTTTAGGAGAGAAAAAAATTTCATCGGAAAAACTGGGAACGATGGCGGCAAATAAAATCATAAAATACATTGAAAATGATATTCCTGTTGATAATTATTTAAGCGACCAATTGATCCCCTTAATGGCTTATATTCGAGATAAACCTTCAAGCATTAAAGTACTTGAAATAACAAATCATGCAAAAACAAATTTAGAATTAATAAAACGATTTAATAATCGGAATTACACGATAACAAAAGAAAATAATCATTATATCATCAAATACCAATAATCAACTACAATTCTCAAAAAATTTAATAATTTTTTAGAATCTCTCTCGAAGATTTAAAATAATAAAAAAAAAATTTAATGTTAGAATAATTACTCTTTTTTTACTTTCCAAGTTCCATATGCCAAAATTGGGAAGCTTGCAAAAATCGCAATTCTGCCAATTTTTTGTCCAATTGTTAAATATGAGCGAATATTCAAAATCATACTTCCAATAAGCGCCATTAATAAAAAAGTTAGAAATACACAAACAAACAACAAACAAACAAGGCCGTATTTATTTGAAAATTTCTCATCTAAAAATATTGCAATCAAATATGCGACACCCATAAATAGAATGGAAACATATCCGATATAGGCAAAGATATTATGAGGGTCCTGAAATATATCGGCGGGAGTAAAAATGACTCCAATAAAAGAGATTGATGATATTATCCCTAAGATAGAGCCAATCTTTGTGAGCTTTTTCTCGAATGAATCTTCTGGAAATATGTCCGGAAAAACAAGATAAAAGGGGATAAATGTAATTGCAATTATAAAATATGCGATAGAAAAGAGTACCATGGAAGTAATATTAAGAAGCCCATTATACGCAACTAATCGTCCTAGATCGGAAAAAGTATTGAACCAAAATGTATATCCTGGTAATGTGGGATCATCACGAGTTCCTCCGCCAAAAAAAATCATGGCAATAAAAATGAGAATACTAAAAGAAATAATCCCTATAATTTCAATCAGAAATGCTGACTTTCTTGATATTTTTAAATTCATATCTTTACTCAAATTTTTTATATTTTTTTAAAAATATATGATTATTATTAGATATTATTTGATCTTACTTCTTATTTAATCATTCTTCTTTTTTGCCCCTTCTTTCTGAAGCAAATTTATTAAAAATTATCTAAAATATTTTTTTGATGCGATTTTATTTTAAATATTAGTCTTAATATTAATCCTTTTTTAAATAGAAAAATTCTAGTAATAGAAATTTTTAAAAGATTAAGATATTATTAAAAGATTAAAAGATATTATTAAAATTTTTAAAAGATTAAGATTTAAAAGAAAGAAAATGTCAAGCCCTACACAAAGATGTCCTAGGTGTGGAAACGAAAACACTGCAGATAGTTACGCGTGTAGTTTTTGTGGAAAACGATTAAAAATTGAAAGGATAGAAAATATCCGCTTTTTCAAGAGGTATGGAGAAAGCATGGAGTGGATCGAGCCTTATTCATGGTATTGGAAAATATATTACCTCTTTACTGAGCCAAACAAGGCGATGTGGGATATAAACCACAAAAGAAGCAAGGCGCCTGGTTTTTTGATTTTATTGTTTAATTCCTTGCTTTACGGACTAATGGGGTTAGCATTCTTTTCACATTTTAATGTTGTATCCCTTCCTCCTCTTTCGCCATTATTATTCTGGTACAATTTAAGCATGTTTATTGCTTTTTTTGTGTTTGGATTGGTATTTCAATTTCTTTTTTTCTCAATTTTAATTTGGTTGTTTACTAAAGGTGCTAATTACGCGGTTGGTTTTTCAGAGAGGCTTGAAGCCCGTTTTGGAGAAGAAAAGGAAGACTCTGAAACATATCGAGAAAAAAATCTTAGTCCATTTAGCATCTATAAAGGCGGTGTACTTTTACAGAAAATGGAATCGTATAAATTCAAAATGATGCTGTGTGCTTTTAGTCCGTTTTTAATTATAAATGGAATTAAAATTCTTATAATCTTAATTGCTTTTCCAACTGTCAATATAAACATGGATAGTAGATTTTACGAATCTATATTTAATGCGATGTTTAGCTCTCCCGTTTGGGCCGTTTTAGACGTGATTGACGCCATAACTCTTGCCGCTTGGGTTCCTCTCTTAATGACGCTTTCTATAAGAGAATTATCTAATTCCTCAACTTTTAGAGTGTTAATTTCCTCTTACATTATAGGAATTCTAGTTGCCATATTTTTCTTTTTCTTAAGACCTACTTTATTAGGTTAAAATTTGATTTTTTCAACGCAATAAAAAAAATGGAAGAAAATAACAAAAAATTTCCTAAAATTGAATTTAAAATCGAGTCAGAATTGTTTGCCTTAGTTAATACAGTAATTAATTTGGAAAAAAAATATCAAGAAGGCGTTATAAGCGATAATTTCTTTCAAAAATCAATAAAAAATGCAATAAATGGCTTATTAAAGATAAACATCTATTTTAAAGAAAAAAATATTCTTTTGACCGATTTCGTTAAGAAAAAGAATTTTTTAACAAAATATAATAACGCAGTTAGTATTATCAACGATATTCCTACTTTAAATTCTCCAAAGGAAATTACAAAATCAATAAATGGAAATAAATTCGAAAACAAACCGAGAATGTCCGTGTTAGAACTGCCTGGAATAACTTCAGAAATTACATCTTCTTTTATAACGAAATTATTTAAAGAATTAAAAAAAAATTTAGAAAAATTTCCAGGTCTAAAAGATATTAAAATAAAAATAAAGAAAATAAACGAGTATGTCTTAAATAACGCAAATATCCTCGTTAACAGCAAGGAAATATTAGTAGATGAGTTATATCAAGTTTTTAAAGAATTTCAAAATAAAATTAATCTTAAAACTTAAACGAATTTTAAAACTTAAATAAAATAACAAAATTAATAAAATTTCTATTCTTTTTAAAAACAATAGTATAACTATTAATTCAAAGATATTTAAAATTAAAGGTAATAATTATGCCCCGTCCAGGTCTGAGATCAAAGGCTCAAAAACGGAAAAAATTAAAAACTCCCGGAAACCGAAATACAACTCATTATTGGAGAAGAAAACCAAAACGAGCACGTTGTGCTTTATGCAAAAGACCTCTCCAATCCCTCCCGAGACTTCGTCCTGCTAAGATGAAAAAGACAATGAAAACAGCAAGAAGAGCAAATCGATTAGAAAGCGCCCGGTATTGCGCAAAATGCCTTCAAACTTTAATACAAGAGAAAGTTATGAACCAATAATATTTATACTTTAATTTAATTATTTCTATTTATATCTTACATTTTTATTTAAATTTCAAATTTCACAATTTATTTATATTTCTTTATCTGGTTATTTAATAAAATTGAATTGAGCAATGATAATAACAATATCAGGCCTTCATGGGACCGGCAAATCTACAATAGGTAAAAAAATCGCAGAAGCTCTTGGTATTAAATATTATTCCACCGGTCAAGCATTTAGAGATCTTGCAAGCAATATGAACATGACACTGGAAGAATTTACTAAGCATGTTGAGACCCATCAAGAAATTGACAACAAATTGGACGAAAAAGTTGTAGATGTTGCCAAAAAAGGAAATATTATTATTGATAGTCAATTAAGCGGATACCTCTTGGAAGAGCTCGCAGATTTTAAAATACTTCTCACATGTCCATTAAAAACTCGGGTAAAAAGAATGCTTGAAAGAGATCAGACTACATTCGAAGATATGTTGAAAGAAACCTCAATAAGAGAATATTCAGAATTAAGACGATTTAAACGATTATATGATATTGATTTAAACGATAAAGAAAATATCCATGATCTAATAATTGATACTGAAAAATTATCAATCGAGAAAATCTTAGAAAAAATACTTTTAGCATTAGAAAAAACATAAAAATTTTATTTCTATACATATTTAATACCTTATCATGAATCTTTTATCTTTACTGGTGCACTTTAAATTCAGTAGAGATGAATTTACTAAAAATTAATTTGGTGACGAATTATATGAGCGTTTATGATATAGGAAGAATTTGTGTAAAAACTATGGGTAGGGAAGCTGGAAAGCATTGTGTTATTGTTGATATCATTGATAAAAATTATTTATTAATTGATGGTTTAAAAGTTCGAAGAAAAAGAGTCAATTATAGACACATCGTACCAACTTCTGACACGATCGATATCAAGAAAGGAGCGGATCACAAAACAGTTGAAGATGCAATTAAAAAAGCTAAACTCGATAAGAAAATGAGCGAAACGATCTTGATCTCAATAAACTGATTTAAATAGATTACTTTCTTTAAATTTTTTTAATTTAATTTTTTTTTATAAAAAAAAGCAACGGTTGCCTAGCCTGGTACGGCGCTGGCTTGGAGCGATTATTACGCCCGAAAAGCCAGTGTGTGAATGCACCCGGGGGTTCGAATCCCTCTCGTTGCGCTTTATTACTTTCATCATGTTTTTATTTATTTTAAAAGCTTTTTTTATTAATACTTTTATCATATATATTTTGGATTAAAAGCAACTGGAAAGACTAATTAAAGATTTTAAAAGATTTAACTAAGATATATGGCTTAAAGCTATTTGTAAATCATTGGAAGTTTCCTGGCTTTAAATATCGACTAATTTTTTACTAATTTCCCATATTTTTTTTTGAATAGATTTGTCATATGTCATCTCATGGGATTTTATTGCCTTACATTTTTTAAAATAGTTTCCCGTAACTCCCTCAACCTCAGGCGATGATGCCAGATATACTGATGTTCTGGCTGCTTTTTCTGGAGAAACAATTAGGGGAGACAATAAAAACAGAAATAATTTAGAGATCCAATTTTTTGACTTTGTCATTTTGGTTCGAGCGTGACCTGGATGAAGGGCATTAACGGTTACTCCTGTTCCATCTAATCTACGAGCTAATTCGTGTGTAAACAGAACGAGCGCAAATTTAGCATTCGCATAAGCTTTTTGAGAAGCATATTTTTTTTCAGACATTAAATCGTCAAAATTTATTTTAAAATAAAGATGAATGTTTGATGAGACATTAATTATTCGCGAAGGTGCACTTTTTTTAATAATATCGAGTAAAAGATTTGTTAACAAAAAGTGTGCGAGATAATCTACCCCAAAAGTGCTCTCATATCCATCGATGGTTAAAGTGCGTTTTTTATTAAACACGCCCGCATTGTTTATTAAAACATGTAAATCATCGTAATTTCTCTTAAACTCATCAACCATTTCTTTTACTTTATTTAAAGACGCAAGATCTGCAATTAAAAGGTCAATATTATTATTTCCTGATTCTTCTTTAATTTCTTTTTGCGCATTTTCACCTCGTTCCTTATTTCGACAAACCATGACAATATGGATTCCCATTTTTGCTAATTGAATGGCAGTTGCTTTACCGATGCCAGAATTAGCACCTGTAATCATGCAGATTTTTCCATTTAGTTGATCATTATATTCGCTCATTCTTTCCAAGTAAAAAATCTAGATTATTATAAAAAATTAATCAATAGTTATTATTTAATTTAATTTAATTCGTTAGAAAAGTAAAATTTTTAATTTAAGAGAACATTCATGTCTATAACAACAACATTAAGAGGATTAATTAACTTGAAAAAACTTCAAAAAAATCATGGATTTCACATGGAAGTTCTTTTGAAGCGTTTTTTATCCGTAGAATTGTTGTTAAATTTGTTAATTCTTCTTTTATTATTGTTAAAATAAGATTTCTTTCGTTTTATGGGGATCTATAGCGTTGGTTCTCATAAACAAGAGAGATATTAAGTTTAAAAGAAAGAATAGTAGGTTTTAGAAAAATGATGGAAAAAAACGAGATTCATGTATCCCAAATGATGGAAAAAATACGAGGGTCGCTAATTCTCCCAAAAAAGGCGTATTTTTTTGACACTACTCTCCGTGATGGGGAGCAGACACCTGGTATTAGTTTTACACACGATGAAAAGTTATCTATAGCCCGTACATTAAATGAAATGGGCGTTGATATAATTGAAGCAGGATTTCCCGTTGTATCTCAAGGTGATTTTAAGGCTTGCCGAGATATTGCTAAATTGGGTCTGGATTCAGAAGTAATTGGTCTAGCAAGATTAAAAAAAATAGATATTGATAAGGTTATTGAAGCTGATATGGATAGTATACATGTATTCATCGCCACTTCAGATTTACACTTGAAAGAAAAACTTAAAATGACACGAGAGGAGGTATTAGACCAAATTACTGAAATGGTATCATATGCTAAAGAACATTATTCTATAATCTTATTTTCGGCAGAAGATGCCACCCGGTCAGATTTAGATTTCTTAATTAGAGCAAATCAAACAGCAATTAAAAATGGAGCTACACGAGTAAATATCCCTGATACCGTTGGGACAATTTCCCCAAGAGCTTTTGGGCATATCATAAGAAAAAATTACGAAGTTCTGCCAAGAAATGTCCGTATCGCTGTTCATTGTCATAATGACTTTGGACTAGCTGTCGCAAACACTATTGCAGGTTTCGAAAACGGTGCTTCAGAAGCTCAGACGACAATATTGGGCTTAGGCGAACGAGCGGGAAATGCGGCATTTGAAGAAACTGCGATGTCTCTTTATGCTTTATACCAAATACCCATGAATATAAACACAAGAAAGATTTTTCCAACCGCAAAATTAGTTGAAAGCTATTGTGGTGGAAAAATTAAAATCGGTAGATTACAACCTTTAATCGGTCAAAATGCCTTTGCGCACGAATCTGGAATTCACGCCCACGCAATGATTCAAAACGCGCGTGCATACGAGCCAATTACTCCAGAACTAATTGGAATTCAACGGTCAGATAATGTCGAAGAAATTATACGGCAATCCATTAAACTCGGAAAGCATACGGGGGGTCATGCACTTAAAGCAAAATTATTAGATATGGGAATACAAACAACAAGGGAGCAATTTAATAAAATCATGCAAAATATAAAACGTTTTGGTGATAAAGGACATGAAGTAATGGAAGAAGATTTTCTTGCAATTGTAAAAGATGTCATGGGAGGACTCCCTAAAGAAGAACAATATGTCATGCTTGAAGAATTAACCGTTTTAACCGGCTCTGTCACTCCCACTTCAACTGTCCGTTTAAAAATCCGTGATAATGGAAATTATGTTGAAAAAGTAGCTTCATCAATAGGAGTTGGTCCAATTGATGCATCAGTTAAGGCAATTGTAAAATGTTTCCAACCCATGAGCAAAATTAAACTTTTAAATTACAATATTGATGCGGTAACTGGAGGAACTGAATCCTTAGGGCATGTTACCATTGAATTAATGGACCTCGAAAGTAATTACATCGTAAAAGCAAGTGCCACACATGAAGACATTGTAATGAGTTCTGTTTTATCGCTCTTGAAAGGACTTAACCGTATTGTCCGTCAACAAGCTAATCTTGATTTACACAAATAGCTTTTAAAATAGTTTAGGTTATTAATCGAGCATAAATATTCATGAAAATCGCTTTCAATAAATCTGTATTAAGAAGTAAAAAAATTTTTGTGTAACTAATTTTAATTTTTTCCTTTAAAATCATCCAAAAATTGTGAATATTTTATCAGTGCATTTATTGCCCTGACACCTCTTTCACACGAGGGAAACACGGGAATTTTTATTGAATGTAATTTGTTCCTTTCTTTTGTTTCTATATCAAAACCATCAAAATACCCGCCTCTTAATTTCACTCAATTTTTAATTTATTTTTTTTTATTTTACTCAGAATAAGAGAATATCTTATTAATTATAAGACATAAATTTTAAAAATAATAAATTTTCTTTAATTTACTTTACTGAATCAATTCTTAATTTCTTATAAAAAAAAAAAAAAAAAAAAAAAAAAATAAAGTAAGAGCAAAAGTCTCAA
>JAUWRB010000092.1 GCA_030610785.1 Promethearchaeota archaeon
TTAATATAGTAGTAAAAATTTAATAAAAAATATTTTTATGACGATTTTACATTATTCTATTATAGTAGTAAAAATTTAATAAATAATATTTTTATGATGATTTTATGTCAAAACTAAAACTAAAATATATTGTTCCACTTGGTTACATACTTATTACTATCGGATATATTTCAGTAGCTACTCGTATAATAATGCTTGAAAATCCCCCAGATTTCGTTCCAGCAATACCTGGGAGAACTATTTCGGATTTAATTGTTTTATTTTTAGTAGTACCAATTTTACCATATTTAATGAATTATCGACTGATATTGCTTCTTTAGTTATTTTAATATATCCTATTTTTCTTATTGGTTATTTCATGCCTTTATTATTGTTTTATGAAATAATAATTACAAGGATTGGAGATAAATTAATTAGAAAGTTAAAATTAACGCCTTTAAACATAAAAATAGTTGAGGGAAATCTCTTATAATCTTAATTTATAGAATTAATTATTTTTTTTTAAGAATATTTTTAAAATTTTATAGATAATGAATAACTTCTTTTAATTAATATTAATAATTCTTAAAACGAAATAAATATTTGATATTTTTAATTAATAAGGTTAGTAAAGACTATAAAATTAAGTTTTAAAACCATGACAATTTCAGAAACTCCTAATATTATAAATTTAAATATAACAAGTTTTCCGAATCACCTATTGATTCCTAATATTGACAATGTTTTATCTTTTCAAGCAATTAATAATTCAAATAAAAGCGAAAAATTCAAAATTGTTTTTAACGGAGAAAACCTAGATATTTCTATTTCAGAAGATTTAAAAGAAACGATTCAATTAAACCCTGGAGAATCCAAAAATATTGATTTAAAATTAATTCCTACTGCTAGCGGGTCCGGAAAGTTTACTATCATTATAAATTGGATGAAGTTAGTTGAATATACGGTCAAAGTGCAAAAAGTTAGAGATGTTATATCAACTCCAAGTAAAGTTAAGGACATTTTTAAAATTCAGGCGCTTCCCTTTTTAAAATCGTTAAACAACTTCAATCTAGACGATTATACCATTTCAATGACAAATAAAGAATTAAAGCAAGCAGAAAAACAATTAAGAAAAAGTCAATCAGAGTATTCTTCTAATTCAGAAAGTAAAACTGAAATTACTATTGAAGAAATTGATAACAATATCAAGCGTCTCGCAAAAGGATATCTCTCAAGTAAAAACCCTCAAAAAGCGTTAGAATTTGCGTTAGAGTTATCAACCGATAGTGATAAGCTAGATTTTTACTATAGCTTGATTATTGCGCAAGGATTTATTGATTTAGACGCCACTTTTCAAATTATTAACGATTTAAGAGAGATAAAGATCTTACAAATTGATATTGAGCTTTTAAAGATTAAACTATTATTCAATTTGGCTAAAACATTCAACGACCAAGATAAGAAACCACAATCAATTAAGGTTTTAAATAAAATTATCGATTTTATTGTTCATTCTACTAAATTTGATTTGTTATTTAATAATTTTAATAATCAATCTTATGAATTTGTTAAAGATGCCGCATGCGCATTAGCAGAAATCGATTGTCCTAAAACAGCAGATTCTATTATTGAAGGATTACTCGTACAAGAACTTAAAGAAAAAATCGCCATGGATTTATTTACAATAATTTACGAAATGGTTGACGAGACTAAAACGAAATTGGAACCAACAGTAGTTTTTTCTCAATATTACTTATTTAACATTTATACTTCAAATATTACCGAACAAGTGAAAGATTTCTCCAAAATAGGGGGTAATTTAAGCAATAACCTTATCGTGAAAGATTTTAATTTTAACTTTGCGTTTATATCTCTCTTTGGTTTTAATTTTAGCATTTTTCCTATCATGGAACGAGCCTATTCTGATTTAAAACGTGAGTTAGATAAATCTTTTGCGTATTACATCTTTCCATCAAAAAAGAATCACGATGAGAAGGAATTAATAACAATCAATAGCACTTTAAATCAGTTCATGGTTTCAAATTTAGCAAATAAATCGGAAGAAATTTTTATATACAACCTTGATTTCATCCCATATTTAGGAAAACCCACAATTATTATATCATCTGAGCCAGAATTGAGCGAATATTTAATTTCAAGGATAAAGCCTCTTGAAGAATCTATCAATTTAATAATTGATGATTCTTTATTTAAAGGTGGATCAACCCTAAAGAATTTAAAGAATTTATTTCCGCCCAGCAAGTGTAAAATTGTGAATTTAATTTTATCGTACGAATTCATTAACGAATATAACTTATTTAAGACTTTTATAAAATTGTTGCTTTAAAAGAATGGAATTCAAAAAAAGTTTATAAAAAAATAACATATATATTATAATGTAAGAAGGGATAACACATATGGCAAAAGATAAGAAAAAAAAAGACAAAAAGAAAAAAAAGGAAAATAAAAGTAAGGAACATGGTACTGACTCTTATTCCCACATGATGACTCAAAAAGAAATAATAGGAACGGGATTACCAATGGGCGTTTCAATTGGGAATGCAGTTGATCGATCTTCTGACAAATTATTTATCGGGACTGATTATAGGGAAATTTATAACGTGAATTTCGAGAAAACATGGGCAGAAATTTTAGCTGATGTAGAACATTGGACGCCTTTACCTCTAACACATGGTATAGAAATGGAATTAATAATTGCTGATGACAATGGAAATTACCCTCCGGGCGATGAAATGGTATATAGAATGCGGGAAATTGTAAAAG
The DNA here is from genome assembly GCA_030610785.1 of Promethearchaeota archaeon. Taxonomy (GTDB): domain Archaea; phylum Asgardarchaeota; class Lokiarchaeia; order Sigyniarchaeales; family SOKP01; genus JAUWRB01. The sequence goes on from JAUWRB010000092.1 coordinate 2,764, forward strand.
ACGCCATAAAGATAATGGATGACATTCTCTACGAAGGGCGGTCTGATTTTTTACCCGTTCCTGATTATGTAAAGCAAAAAGTATTAGCTCGCCCCTATGGTAAAGAAGACATCGAAAAAGGATATGTCATGGACATCAGGTATAGTTTAGGAAATAATTATGTTGATATTGATTCCTTTGGCCGAGATGGAAATGTTACAGCCATTACTTATATCCTTGAATTAGTCACTCCGCCCTGCGAATATGTGGAGGAACTTGCGTATTGGGCATCAACATTATTTTTATTGGCAAAAAATACCCTACCAAAGGATCTACACATTATCGCTTCTGCGATTAATCCCGCAGCTAAAGAATATCAAAGGGGGTTAACTCAGGCCGACCATAACCATCTTGGTTCTTTTCGATCAGAGTTGGAAAAAATACAATCTTATTGCATGATTCGAAATTTCATACCTCATATCATAGCACTTTCTACAAATTCTCCTATAATGAATAATAAGCCGACTGATATCGTTAAAATAATAAATAATAGAATAACTGCTCCAAATTGCGTGCGTTCGTTAAGATTAAAATACAATAATACCATGTTGAGTAATAACGACCCTAAACATTTCATTCCCTATTTAACAGCGACGGATAAAAACGCACAAAATTATTTCTTGCAAGTAGTTGCTAAAGCTAGCCTAGAAGATGGTCGTTTTCAAGATGTGTTTCCATTTACAGACTGGGGTACTATTGAAGTAAGAGTTACCGATGCTCAAATTTCGATATGTCGGCGAATAGGAATAGGATTGCTAATACAAGCAATGTGCTACAAAGCAAGAAAACTTCTTGAACGTGATACATGGGTTCCCGATGCAGGGAGCGAAACTATCACTTATAACAGAAAAGGTGCTGTGGAACGAGGATTAATTTCTTTATTTCGCCCTCATAATCTCACACATGAATTTCTTGCCAAATATGATCCTGAATTTGCCGAACAATATCTAGGACCTAAAGACCAACCGATAAAGTACATGACACAAGCCGTTCAGAGAATGTTCTTTTACTTAAAAGAAGAATTAAAAGAGTTAGGCTTTTTGTATTCGCCATTCATGAAACCGCTTTTACAATCTGTTTTCGGTGGAGTTTCTTATGCGGAACCTCCAATCACTGAGTCAGAATATCAATTAAGCCTATATGATTATAAGGTAAAGAATGGAGAAGTGCCAAATATCTTATATGATTTAATTTATTTTACAATTGAATATTGTCAAGACCCATTGAAAAATCCTCTAACTGGAGTATTAACGCTCCCAAAAGAAATGAGAGAATAGAAAGAGAAAAAAAAAATTAAATCGAGATAAACATGTTAACAGCTACTATTGAACAAGATGGAAAAACTAGGGTAGAACAAATATTCGTGATTGACGCCCACTCACACCTTGGACAAGATGTTGATGGTGCGGCAATGATGAATCCATTAGCTCCCTCTGGGACTTTTGATTTTTGGGGTAATGTTCAAGGAAAAGTTAAAGCAGAATTGGAAAATTCCAATCAACTGACTTTTACAACCATTATAGAAGGAAAACCTACCAAGATTTCTTGGTCGTTTACTCCTTATCCATTTACGGATAAATTATATAGTTTCTTAGAAAAGTTAGGCAAAATGCATTCAGATTTAAAAGAGAAATCTAAGTTTTATTCTTTCATTGACCAAGGTGTTGTTTTCCCATTCCAAGATGTCTTTCGTGATAAACGCCCCGAAGCATTATACCGTGCGAGCAATATTAACATTTCTCGCTTCACTACTCGCTTCCCTTTCTCCATGAAATTAATTGGTTATTGTCGTTGTGATCCCATGGAAGGAGAAAAAGCCGTTAGAGAAGTAAAATACGCAAGGGAAGTATTAGGCGTGCGGGGGCTAAAATTGCATCCACGGAGCGAGGGATGGATCGATAATATTAACTCAAGCAAAGCCGTAAATGTCCTTATCGAAGCTGCCAAACATTCAATGCCGGTTTTATTTGATACTCGCGGAAAAGGGTCGATAATGGCTATTGGAGAATTAATAAAAACGACCAGAAATGCGTTAAAAGGAAGCCACTCTAAGCTATTACCTCATTTCAAGGTTATCATTGCACATTTTGCTCAAGGTAATGTTGGTGATTACGATGTATACAATACAATCGTTCAACCTAACACTTACGGGGATTTAAGCATGCTTCACGGGGCAGGAGCAGGTAATTTTTTCGAGGATTTTAGAAAATGGTTTATTTCAAATAAAAAAGAATCAGTTGATAATCGTAATTGGTCTGAATATCTTCTTTATGGGTCGGATTATCCATATTTTGGGGATGTACACGCTGAAAAATTAATGATTTATATTGTGAATAAACAGTTTTTTGATACCGGAGGAACAATTAAGGATACTAGAAATATTCTCGGATTAAACCAAATTAAAATTTTGCCTGAATATAATCTACCTCAAATTAAAAAAGATGTAAATGCTTTACCAAGTTTGATGATCTCTAATCCCGCCTTTAAACAAAATAATATAAGTACTTACGATAATGCTATAGATGCTTTAGCACATTTGATAGTTGAAAATAAAGTCGATATTAAAAAATTTTGCTTACAATTTAAAGACTCTTGGGATTATTTCAACAATGATATTTTGTTAAATATGGTTTCTAACAATAAAAAAGAAGAGATTAATGTATTATTTACAAACCTCGTTAAAGATCAAATCTCTTTACTCGCACCACTTCAATCAAACATGATGTGGAAAAAATTTGGATTTGAATATTTCAATCCAGAAGATAGAGATTTCTTTACTAAACTATTTAAGCAATGTTATTTATCAACAGATATAACTAAAGCTATAGAATTGTTAGCTCATGTGTTCAATTAGAGTGTTAAATCTAGATTCGAATATTTATCATATTTTTATCTAATCTGAGCAAAATAAAATCATATCCTTTTTCTAATTTTATTATAAAAAAAAATTATATTGTATAAAAACAGAAACAATTAACATAAAAGCTAAATTTTAAAGGCAGAAAAAACTTCATTTTTACAAAAAGGATAGATTTATTATAAAAAATTTTTATTTGTTATAAAAAATTGATTTTTTTTTAATTAAAAATTATGGAAGAATAAAATGATAGTAAATCAAGAGATAGCTGTAAATATGAGCAAAAACCCTTTAGATATTTACAATAATTTTAAAGAAGCTTTATATCAATATCCGTTTGTAATAATAATCGGAAAATACGACCATATCTTGGGACCAAGAGCTCTTTATTCGTCCGTTAAACTTAAAGACGAAGAATTTGTTAAAAACCTTTTAAGAGACGCTTTAAACACTAAAAATAAATTTGTAATATTAGATTTTAATAGCTTTTATTCTCAAATATATAAAATTGAAGTCGAAGATTTAAATGCGAGGGGGAAAAAACAATTATACGCTATAATCTTGCTTCGCGATATAGAATCTCCATTAATTCCAAGAGCTCAATTTAAACGAATCTCAGCAATATTCCGTAAAATTGGTAACGAAAAAATTCTTTTAGACGATGAACAAAATTTTGATGCTTTTTTTCACGAAGTAAGCAAGATTTATATAGATAAGGAGGAGATATTGCCATTAGAATCGGTTAATCTTCAAATTCGAAGCGGAATTAATACAATTCAAGGTTTTTGCGAACTAATATTGGAAGATAAAAAGAATTATGGAAAACTTACTGAACAAAACACGATTACATTTATCGAAATGATGTTAGATGCGTGTAAAGAAATTATTGAATCCATAACTAACATGAATTCGTTCTAAGAAAAGTGGTATCCGTATTATTGATTCTCCAAAATACCTTAAAATAAGCTTTTCCATTTTTTCACTTGAAATAGAGATGAAAAAACTATAAAAATTGCTTATAATGCTTGATAATAAAAAAGTGATTCTTGTAGGACCAGCTGGAGCGGGAAAAACGACTATCAACAAAGTATATTTCGAAATGTGTAATCCCCTTAACCTCCTAGAATTTCCCTTAGAACCTTCTAGAGGAACTAATTATTCTGTTCATTCTCTTTTTAAATCAAATTTAGGGATATTTGATCTTGCAGGACAAGAAAATGATAACTGGTTTTCAAAAGGGAAAGATATTTTTATTGAAAGCAACGTTATTATAAGTGTTTTTGACATTAGAAATTCGTTGAAATCAATTATAAAATTTTTAATAGATTTAATAAGGCTTAAACAAGAGCTAAACCTTTTTCAATGTCAAATCGTTACTTTTCTACATAAAATAGATTTGGTAAAAACTTTTTATGTTTATCATAAAATAAAAACTATAAAAGAATTTTTTAAAGTTCATTATCACGATGGAAAAGATATTAAAATATATAAAACATCAGTAGCAAAAGACTACTTTTTCCAGACTTATTTCGTAATTTTAGAGATTTTAAATTTAATTTATGAAAAGTCTTTAATCCCCATCAGTAAGACTGAATTTCAAAATTTAAAAACAGAATTATCAATAATATTAAAATGTGATCACTCAACGAAATATAGCATAAATAATCTATCTTACAAGTTTAAGTTAAACTCAAAAAAAAGTAAATTTCATTTAAAGAGATTAGAGAGTGTAGGACTAATTAAAATTGAAAATAATTTTCAATTTTTTCAATTAACTGAGAGAGCTTTTTTTTTTAAAGTAGGTCTGGATAGAGAAAAAATGAAGATTAAAGAAGCCAAAATTGATAAAAATATTGAATTATTTCACATATTTTTCAATTTAATACCTTAAAATTTTAAAAGAATTATAAAAATAATAGACTTTTTTTTATTTTCAAATGAATCAAATTCATATTTCCATATCAATAGATATAAAAACAATTAACTTACTATAGATTTGATTGATTAAGAAATAATTGATTTTTAAATTAATTTAATTAATTGTAAGATACTACTACTAAAAGAATTTTATTAGAAAGAATTAATAACATGGATAATGGAAGATTAAAAAGGAATGGGCATGAGAATTTCGCTCGTAAAAAAAATATTGAAAAGTTATTATGGAAAATTTGGTTTCCAGATAAAATCCAAGGAGATTATTCAAAAAGATGATATTTTATTATCTTAATTCCAATGGTGATAAAAAATAGCAAAAATATTTATTGTTGATGATGAGCCCTCCCTCCAGCTATTGTACAAAAAAGCGCTACAGTTAAATGGTTTTGAAATTGCAGGTATCGCAAATAATGGAGAGATAGCAGTTTCCATGTTTAAATCCTTCTTAAAAAAACCGGATGTAATCTTAATGGACTATCGGATGCCAATTAAAAACGGAATCGATGCTGCTAAGGAAATTTTACAAGTTGATGAACACACCAAAATTATTTTTACAACCGCAGATAATAGTGTAAATAAAGAGGCGTTCTCTATTGGAGTAGTTAATTTTATGGATAAACCATTTACGATAGGACAATTAATCGATAATATAAAAAAAGAAATTAAAAATTCCGAAAATCAATAAAAGATGAGTGAAAAAAAAACCAATACATGCTTTATCGAATATAATTTAAGAGATATTCGATAAATATTGGAAATAATAAAAGAAAAAGAAAAAGTAAATTAGTTCCTTAAAGTTAGATTAATTTAAAGTGAAAATAAGAATGGTCTATCCTGATACAAAAATTCTATTAATTGAGAATAATCTTGATGATATCCGAATTATTGAAGAATATCTTAAAGAGGCCTTTAATTTTAACTTCGATTTAAAATCTGCTCATAATCTCTCTGATGGATTAAAATATATTGAAGAAGGAGTATTTGATGTAATTCTTTTGGATTTATCGCTTCCAGATAGCACTGGATTAGAGACAATTTTGCGTACAAAGGAAAAAGTAAAAAATATTCCAATTATTATTTTTAATGGAACGGACGATACAACTTTAGCAAGGAAAGCAGTTCAAGTCGGAGCTCAGGATTATTTGGTTAAAGGTCAAATAGATAGTAATCCATTAGTAAGGTCTATATTTCATGCAATAGATCGGCATAAAATGTTTTTATCAATTGAGTCATTAGCAAAAGAAGTTACAGAACTCATGCAATCAGAGCAGGAAGTTAAAAAATTAGAACAAACACTCAAGGAAATAAATGCGTTAATTGAAAATGCACCTTTAGCAATATTTTTAACTCATCAAAATGGAGAAATCTTAAGAGTAAATGAAGAGGCTCAAAAATTATTTGGATATAGCCTGAGTAAACTTTTAACCTTTAAGATATTCGATTTATTTGATTTGGAATCTTTAGACGTAGTTAATAAGCATTATCACAACGATATCTATAATTTATCAATGTCTAATAAAATGGAAGCCATGGTTATTACGAGAGATAAAAAAAAAATTCATATTGAGGTTACATCAACCATATTAAGAATTGCAGATAATGTAATTATTCAATCTTTTTTTTCGGATATTACCGAGCGAAAAGATTTTGAAAAAAGTCGTCAATTATTAATGGATCAATTACTTGCCTCTTTAGAATTTAAAACAAAATTTTTAGCGACCATGTCTCACGAATTAAGAACTCCATTGAATGCAGTTTTAGGATTTTCACAATTACTTTTAGAAGAATCTTATGGAAGTTTAAACGAAGAACAAAAAGATTTCTTAAATGATATTAACTCGGCGGGAAATCATTTATTTAATTTAATTAATTCTATACTTGATTTATCTAAAATTGAAGCAGGTAAATTAACATTAAATTTTGAGAAATTTAATTTGAAAGAAATTGTTGATGAGATAAATACAGTAATTTCTCCATTATATTCCAAAAAAGGGTTAGAATTTATTATCGAGAATATTGATAATGTTCAATATTTAATTGCTGATCCCCTACGTTTCAAACAAATATTATTTAATTTATTTAGTAATGCAAATAAATTTACAGAAAAAGGAATAATTAAATTCCGAGGGATTGAAAGAATTGATCATTGGGAATTTCAAGTTATTGACACGGGGATCGGTATTGCAAAAAAAGATTACGATGTAGTATTTAGAGAATTTGGAAGAATAGAAAATGATACAACTAAAGATGTGTCTGGAGCAGGATTAGGTTTAGCTGTGACTCAACGATTGGTTCAGCTACATGGCGGAGATATTTGGTTTAAGAGCGAATTAGGGAAGGGAACCACATTTTATTTTACAATTTCTAAAAAAGAATAGACAACTTAAAGAGTATAAAAAAAAAATTACGAATCATGTGACCATGGTTGATTTAATAAATAAAATACGCGAAGAAAAATATAAATTTCTGTTAATAGTAATCCTTCTGATAATTTCAATTTTACTAATATATCTTTTTATTCTTGTATTTCATTTTAATCTTATTTTCACCCATTTTTTTTATATTCCAATTGTATTATCGTGTATTTGGTGGAAAAGAAAAGGGTTAGCTGCAACTATCTTTTTAGCAGGAGCTCTAATTATTATTCCTATTCTATTAAGTGGGGATATATCTATTATTAATACTTTAGAGAATTCTTTTCGAGCATTGATATTTACATTTGTTGGTATTATTGCTGCTGTTTTAAGCGAAAACATCTCGAAAAAAGAGAAAGATCTGAAAATAAAGGATAATGCCATTGAATCGTCCATCGATCCCATATCAATAGCAGATCTTAAAGGTAATATAACATATGTGAATCCCTCATTTCTCAAATTATGGGGATATGAAAATAGTCAAGAGGTTTTGGGAAAAACAGCTTTAAGTTTTTGGCAACCTAAAGAAGTTAAAGAAGTTATAAAAGGATTAAAGGAAAAAAAAGGCTGGATTGGTGAAATGATTGCTAAAAAAAAAGACGGATCGTCATTCAATGTAATATTATCAACACACATTATCCATGACAAATATGGCAAGCCAATCTGCATGATGGCTTCAGCTATCGATGTATCCGAGCGTAAGAAAGCAGAGCAAAAATTAAAAGAATCCGAAGAAAAATATCGTCTTATCATGGAAAATGCAAATATTATGATTGCAGTTATGAATGATAAATTTGAATATGAATATATTAATGAAAATACCCACCAGCATATATTAGGATATTTAAAAGAGGACTTAATTGGTAAAAATAATTTATCCCTACTTCATCCAGACGATCGAAAAGTAACTTTACTAGCAACGAGTAAGATATCGAGAAAAAATAAGGGATTTTCTCAAGGGAGATTTTTACATAAGAATGGAAATTATATTTGGTTAGAAATAACTGGCAGATGGTTCGTTGATAGTAAAGGAGTAAAAAAATTCTTAATGATATCAAGAGATATTACCGCGCACAAGAAGGCGGAAGCTTTAAAAGAAAGATTTAAAGAAGAATTAGAACAAGAAGTAAAAATTAGAACTAAAGAATTAAACAATGTATTTGAACAACAGAAGCTATTTCTTGATGAAATCGTAAGGTCTTCACAGTTCAAAACGGATTTTTTAGCGAAGATGTCCCACGAATTAAGAACGCCATTGAACGCCATTATTGGATTTACCGATTTGCTTTTAGATGGGTCATATGGTAAAATAAACGAAACTCAATTGGATTTTCTTAAAGATATTAGATCTTCCGCTATACATCAATTCGAAATGATAAAACAAATTTTAGATATCTCAAAAATAGAATCAGGCCAAATAAAATTAATAATAAGTAAATTTTCGTTGAATAACATGATAAACCAAATTATTTCGTCTTTAAAACCATTGTATTTAAAAAAAGGGTTAGAAATAAATATTAAAGGTTTAGAAAGTCCAAAAGAAATTTG
>JAUWRB010000104.1 GCA_030610785.1 Promethearchaeota archaeon
CTTGGAGCTCAAGGTGCTTTACCAAACATTTATTATCGCACGATTCTTGCTCTTGATAAAGATCCAAATATTTCTACTATTGTTTTTGTAAAAGATCCGGAACGCTTTAGAGATTTAGAAGAAACTATTATTGAAGGCATGGGTTTCGATAAAGGTATTGATTTGAATAAGTCCTTTATAAAATACATTAGCAAGGCAAAACGGATTTGTAAAAAACCAATGATTTGTGTCATGCTTAAGATAAACGAGGGCTTTGAAGAATATAGGAGTCGTTATAATTTTAAACTAAAGTTGTTAAATCGTAACGTTCCTGTATTTGAAAATTTTGATTTAGCTGGAAATGTACTTAATCACATGAACACATATAGAGAATTCCTTCAAAACCACGGAAAATATCCTAAAGATCAATAATAATTAATATTTTATACTTAATTTTTATAGTTTTATTGTTTCAAGCGTTTGAAAATAAATCTTAATGAAATATTTAAAGTTAAAAAAATTTTTAACTAACATGTTCTGAAAAAATAGGTTTTTATAATAAAGTAATAGCTGAAAAATATGAAAGAATTCACAATAAAACCAATTTCATTAGAAATAACATCACATCTAAAAAGCAAAATTGATTTAAAAACTAAACCCCTAGGGGCATTGGGAAGATTAGAAGAAATCGCCTTAAAGATTGGAACCATAGAAAACACGCTAACTCCGAAGTTGAATGCTCCAACTATTATTGTTTTTGCGGGGGACCATGGGATTTCCTCTGAAGGTGTTAGCCCTTATCCTCAAGAAGTTACCTATCAGATGGTTCTAAATTTCTTAAATGGTGGAGCGGCGATATGTGTCTTTTCAAAACAAAATGGAATTAATTTAAAAATTGTAGATGCTGGAGTTAATCATGATTTTCTCATTCCTTCGAGTTTAATTAATGCAAAAATAGCAAAGGGGACAAAAAATTTTCTTAAAACCCCAGCAATGACTAAGGAGCAATGCGAAAACGCTCTCTTGAAAGGAGCATCAATCGTTAAAAAAGTTATAGAAGAAGGAAGTAATATTATAGGTTTTGGAGAAATGGGGATTGGAAATACCTCTTCTGCGTCTATTATAATGAGCCTTCTTTGTAGTATTCCTATTGAAAAATGTGTTGGTCGTGGAGCTGGTTTGGACGATTCAAGCTTAAAAAAGAAAATGGGAATATTAAAACAAGCAATCCAAAAAAATTCCCATCATTTTCGTGAAAATAACCCGATTTCGATTTTAACTACATTTGGAGGATTCGAAATATCGATGATATGTGGAGGAATGCTTCAAGCAGCAGAATTGGGGGTTATTATATTGATAGATGGATTTATTGCAACCTCTGCTTTATTAGTTGCTTCAAAATTATATCCAACAATTCTTGATTATTGTATATTTTGCCATGAATCGGACGAATCCGGACATGGAATGATGTTAAAGTATTTAAAAGCTGAACCCTTATTACATCTTAAAATGAGATTAGGAGAAGGAACGGGTGCTGCTATTGCCTATCCCTTGATAAAATCAGCAGTATCCTTCTTAAATGAAATGGCATCCTTTGACGAGGCAAATGTGAGCGAAAAACTATGATTTTTAAGAAACTTTTTAATCGAATTTCTGATGAAATTACTATTTTTTTTACAGCATTAATGTTTTTTACTAGAGTTCCATGCCCCAAACGATTAAAATTTTCACAAGAATATTTGAATAAAGCTGCTAAGTATTTTCCTCTTATAGGCTGCATTGTAGGTGGAATATCTGCATTTATCTTTTTTTTATGTTCTTTTATAATGCCAACTCTTATAGCAATCCTTATTAGCATGATTAGTTCTATTTTAATAACAGGGGCATTTCATGAAGATGGATTGGCAGATTTTTGTGATGGTTTTGGAGGAGGATATACAAAAGAGCGAACATTAATAATAATGAAGGATTCTCAGATAGGAGTTTATGGTACTATTGCATTAATCATGACATTAATATTAAAATTTTCTTGTCTCTCTTCTATAGATCCAACAATATTACCTTTTGTCATTATTGTGGGTCATAGTTTAAGTCGTTTTGCTTCAACGGCTCTCATTTATACACTTAAATATGTTCGAGAAAATGAGGATAGTAAGGCAAAACCTCTTGCAAAAAAGATGAGTTTTAGTGCTTTTATATTATGTGGAATATTTGGAATCTGCCCGATTTTATTGTTGAATGATTATTATTATTTTTTCTTACTAATCCCCATTCTCATTACAACATGGTTTTTAGGACGAAAATTTATAAGAAAAATTGGAGGTTATACCGGAGATTGCTTGGGAGCGACCCAGCAGATTAATGAAATAATAATATATCTTTGTGTGGTGATAATGCCTTGGAATTATATTTTATCCGTCATCCTACAGTAAAGCTAAATAAAGGGATTTGTTATGGGCAATCTGATGTAGAAATTGCCGATACATTTGAAAATGAAGTAGAATTGATTAAAAAAAAAATCCCTTTTTATTCCGAAATGGTTTTTTACTCAAGTCCTCTGAAAAGGTGCTTACTACTCGCAAAAAGATTATCTAAAACACGACCTAATATTGATAAACGTCTACTTGAATTAAATTTTGGCGATTGGGAATTAAAAAGATGGGATTTAATAAATCAATCTCAATTAAAGGCGTGGACTGATGATTTTATCGTTAAATCATGCCCCAATGGAGAATCGTATATAGATTTATACACCAGAACAACAGAATTCTTCAATGAATTAATCAAAAAAGACCACGAAAGTGTTGTAATAGTAACGCATTCTGGAGTAATACGTGCTATTATTTCTTATATTTTACAAATTCCCTTAAAAAACTCCTTCTCAATACAAATAGACTATAGAGGATTGTCAAAAATTAAAGTTATAGATATTAAAGACTCAGATCCAACCTTTATACTTGAGTTTTTCAATCGATAAAAATATCGAAATAAATATTTAGTTAATAAAAAACGCAATTTTAATTTTTTTAATAATTTTTAAAAAATTATGTGTTCTTTTTAGAATTGTCTAAATGTTTTACTTCTATAGGACGTCCGGGACTTCCTTGATAATAAAACTTCCCGGGTTTGCCCCTCCAGCTTTTATGCAACACGGTATTTGGATATATCACACTATTACCTTCTGTGAGTGCTCCACATCCAACTATGATTTCTGGATATAAGGTGGTATTTTTTCCCATTTTAATTTCAAGCATGGTAATTTTTCCAAATATTGTATTTACAGCATGACTTGAAAGAGATGTCGTGGGATATATAAAGGTATTATCACCTAAATCAGTGAATTCTAAACCCACATAACAATCACAATAAATAACATTCGTTCCAATTTTATTATGGCTAATTCTTCGGAGCGTGCGATTTAGTAACCATGGAAATGGCGATTTTGAGGTTAACCAAATTGGATACTTTATGATAAACCCACGTTTATGGTAGTATTTCATCATTTTTCCTTCCTCGCTATTTACATCGTCAAGAACACGTTTGAAAACGCCCTCTTTTGGAGGCATTATTTTATTCCACCGTGATGTCCAGAACCTCACAAATTCTATTAAGATTATGAGATAAATGTAATATAAAAACAAAAAAACTCCGGGTAACAAGAGGAAATGTATTATTTCCGGAACAGAAAATAAAATAATGAAACAATATTCAAATAGCAAAAAAAGTCCTAAACACGCGTACATGGGCACTAAAAAGCTTAAAAAATTGATTTTGAAAAAATCAAAAACGGGAAGCTCTACAGTTTTAGGCTCTTCCTCTTCAGTTTTTAGTTTATTTTCTTTTACCTTATCTTTAGCTTCCATAATATTATTATTGATAAATTATTATAAAAAATTATTTGAAAAAAAAAAAAAAAATTATGGCGTCTGAAATTGATGTAATAACGGTTATTATTGGAATTATATTGGCTTTAATCACGACATTCTGCTTTAATTTAGCTATTGTTTTTCAGAAAAAAGGATTGAGGGAAGGCTTAAGAACTGGTTCCGAAATAAAAATCGAAGAAGGATTAAAAAGCATCATTTTATCTTTTAAGATGTTATTTAAAAATAAATCATGGATGATTGGAACTCTTCTCGGAATTATCGGTTGGTTTCCCTATATTATCTCGATTGGCTTAGTCGGAATTATTGTAACTGAACCGGTCATGGCAACGGGTTTTATTTTTTTTGTTATCGCTGCCAATAGAATGCTTGGCGAGAAAGTCGGTAAAATTGAATATGCTGCCATTGGAATGCTAACTGTATCGCCAATTTTGATTACGCTTGCTGGAATTTCAGATGTTAGTTTTAATTTACACGAATTCGTTCCACCATTAATTATTTTCTTAATCGTATCGCTTTCTATAAGCTTTTTTAGTTTCTACCTCGCTAAGAAAACGAGAGGTTCTAATTCGGAAGGTCTTTTTATCATGCTTGGAGGTGCAATATTATTCGCTCTTGGAGGCGTTTTTACGAATATATTAGCTCAAGCGTTTATTCAGGCCAACATGCAAATAAAATGGTATTTTTTATTCGAATTGATATTTGGAGTCTTTTGGTTTATTTTTACAGATTCTTACGCTCACTTGTGGATTTTTCTAGGATTTTGGGGAATGGTTACTTTTAATCTCAGTTCAGTTCCATTTTATCAAGGTGGCTTTCAAAAGGGCAAAGTACTCATAATGTATCCGATTTTAGATTCCATTGCCTTGCTTCTTCCTATCATGGCTGGTCTGTTTGTTTTTCGGCAAACTTTTTCTAATTTTTACCTTTTTTTTACCGCATTAATATTAATAATCGTTGGCACTTTAGCCCTTAGTAAATATCAAGTGGCAATTGAAACAATGGGCACTCCTAAAAAAAGTGAACCACTTGAAGAAAATATAACTAATTCCACCTCACATGAAGTAAATGATGTGTATACTGATGTAAATGATGAATTCGTGGATGCAAACGAAAAATAGATTTGAATATATATTTAGCAAAAAAAATTGATATTTCATGGTTGATGTCTTAACAATTGTAATAGGGATTTCTTTTGCGTTAATTGCTGCTTTTTCTTTTAATATTGCTGTTATTTTGCAAAAAAAAGGGTTAACAGAGGCTCCAGAAATCAAGTTCGAAGAAGGCATGGGGAGTATTATAAAATCGTTTAAAATATTATTTCAAAATAAAGCTTGGCTTTCAGGATTTATCCTGGGTGTTTTAGGATGGTTTCCTTACATAATTGCCGTAGGCATGGTTAGTGTATTGGTAGTTTCACCACTCGTAAGCGTAGGATTAGTTGTTTTCGTTATTGCAGCAAAAAAACTCTTGGACGAGAGAGTTTCGATGTTTGAACTTGTAGCAATTTTTATTTTGATAGTAGCACCCATGCTAATTGCTTTAGCGGAAATTTCAAATGTTTCGATCGATTTAGTTTCCTTTGTAATTCCTTTCCTTTCATTTTTAGTCGTTTTTATTTCTATAAGTCTTACTTGTTTCATGATATCAAAAAAAAAGAGAGGAACACCGTTAGAAGGACTGTTTTTAACCCTTACCGGAGCAATTTTGTATTCTTTGGGCACGGTTTTCACAAATATATTTACTCAAGCTCTTTATAACGCTGGAGTAAACCCTATCTTTTTCTGGGAGATTTTATTTGGAATTATTTGGTTTGAATCTCATCTTTGGGTATTTATTGGCTTCTGGGGCATGCTGTTTTTTAATGTAAGTTCTATTATTTTTTATCAAGTCGGATTTCAAAAAGGAAAGGCCATATTAATGTTTCCAATTTTCAATACAATTACGCTTATAATACCAATCATCGTGGGTTTATTTGTTTTTAATCAAACCTTCATTAATTATTACTTTTTTACGATTGCCTTAATATTAATCTTGGTTGCAACTTTAATTCTTAGTAAATTTCAAGCTGATGTTGAATCCATGAAAGGCGCTAATACTTCTTAAAATTAATTAGTAAGGAATTAATTTTATTGTTGTTATTAATAAATTTCAAAGAAAAAAAGGATTAAGAAAAAAATCAAGCTGTATAATTTATTTTTATTGATAAAGGAAGTTCTCGGGAAGATGAACCGCCCCAAATCGTAAAAGTTCCCGTTTCAGCTTTAAATTCATGCTCTTTTTCCGAATAGAATTCGAATGCAGATTCATTTAATGTGATTGAAACACTCTTTTTCTCTCCTGGTTTTAAATGGACTTTTTCAAAACCCTGAAGTTCTTTCGGTGGTCTATCCACTGAGCATTCATCATCGCTGACATAAATTTGGATAACTTCAGCTCCTAGCTTATCCCCTATGTTTTTTACATCCACAGAAACAGTAAAGTTTCCCTTCCCTTGAAGATTGGTCTTATCTAGTTGAATATTTGACATTTCAAAGCTAGAATATGATAGACCAAATCCAAATGGAAAGAAGGGTTCAATTTGATGTTTATCGAAGTAACGATACCCAACATAGATACCTTCGTCGAAATAAATTTTTAATTCCTTCAAATCACCAGGGAACCGTTTTTTAGATTCATGTGCCGGATGGTCTTCAAGCTTCTTAGGATAGGTCACTGGTAATTTACCAGATGGGTTTACTTCACCAAATAATACACGAGCAATCGCATCTCCACCCAGCATTCCCGGATACCATGCATTAAGAATTGCAGGCACATTCTCAAACCAATTTGAACAATCAATAGGACTGCCAGCTATTAATATGATGACAGTATTAGGATTTCTCACTAAAGTTTCGCGTATTAACTGCTGTTGTTCATCAGGCAGGGCATAATGAGTACGATCTCTCCCTTCGGTATCCCCTTCCTTTTTAGAGAGAAACATCGATAAAAGGTGTCCCCCATGATTAAGACCAACGAATAAGAACACGATATCAGCATCCTCTGGATTGGATACCATTTCAACTTTTCCAGAAACATAATTAGCTATCCCCTCGTACGGTGTTATCTCTTTAGGTGGAACTACTGCGGAACTCCCACCACGCAATGGTTTTCCAAATATTTTATTAGCATTTGGACCTAAGATTGCTATTTTCTTAACTTCGTCTAACTTTATAGGGAGGAAATTTGAATCATTTTTTAGTAATACCATGCCCTCCTCAGCAATCTGTTTGGCAATTTGTTGATGCTCGGGTATATCCAGTACTTTTTTAATGGGTTGTTCCGTCTCTTCAAATAATCTTACACGCATAAAAGTGCGGAGCAAAGGTCTTACGATATAATTAAGGTCTCCTTCATTTATATCTCCGTCATCTAGTGCCTTTTTAACTTTCTTTGGAGTCATTACTCTACTTATAAAAAAGCCCGGCATTTCCAAATTTAATCCTGCTTTAATGCATCCCGCTGCACCAGATGTACCTCGTGCAGCACCCCAATCAGTGACTACATGACCTGTAAATCCAAGTTGATCCCGTAAAATATCTCGAAGAATATATTTGTTTTCCGCGCCATGAATTCCATTAATTTTATTATAACAAACCATTAAGCCCCAAGGATCGGCTTTTTCAATTATTCTCTTATAATTCTTTACATAAATTTCATGTAATGCACGTTCGCTAATTTCGGTGCTTATTTTCATTCGCTTTGTTTCTGAATTATTCGTTATATAATGTTTCATACACGAAGCTATTTTTTGAGACTGAATTCCCTTTATCACTTCTGCCCCAATATCGGATGATAGCACCGGATCTTCACTTAAATATTCGAAATTTCTACCACATAGAGGAGAGCGAATAATATTAACTCCTGGTCCGAGAATTTGATGACGACCTGAAAGTTTCATTTCTTTACCCATCGCTTCTCCCATTTTAAAAGCTAAATCTTTATTCCATGTCGATGCTAACCCAATTGTGGCGGGAAACCTTGTTCGTTTCCCTTTATGACTTGAATGATATGCAACACCAAGAGGACCATCAGTCATTCCAAAAGAAGGTACTTTCAAGCGTTTTATTGGATTTGTAGTCCAAAAATCACGTCCTCGAATTAAAAGGATTTTTTCTTCAAGAGTTAGGCGATTCAAGAGGTCCTCCACGCGAGCTTCTATATCAGCATCTTGATCTAAATATATAGTTTTTTTATCCATTTTTATCAAAAAAACATTTAATTATATAATTTATATTAAATGACAAAAAAAATTCTTTTATTTTTGTGAAAAAAATTGAAATAAAAATTAATTCCTAATAAATTCTGCGGCTTCTCTAACCAGATCATTAGCTTGATCGGAATTGCCAGTATCATCGATAAATGCATGGTTTGCATTTTTATAAAGAAGAAACTTCACCTTATTACCTGCTTCATCTAATTTTTTGGCGTATTCTAAGGAACTCTTGTATAGAAAATCTTGATCTCCTACTGCGATCAAAGCGGGGGGCAAATTTGAAAGATCCTTGGCATAAACAGGTGAAATATATGGATCTCGTTTATCAACCTTTCCCTTGAAGTATAGATCGACCATGACTGCACTCACTTTCATCATTCCGGGCGGAAATGGGGAATCTTGTGCATCATCTGGTATCATTTGATCTACAAGATTAGTTGCGGTATAAATGAGAATTTGCTTGGCGATTGAAAATTCATTCCTTTCCCTTGCCATTAAGCATATGACAGCCGCAAAATTACCACCTGCACTATCTCCCGCGACCACTATTTGATCAAGATTAATATTTAATTCGTCTTTATTAACCACAGCCCATTTAATTGCAGCATAACTATCTTCTAAACCTTCGGGAAATGGATATTCTGGGGCGAGATGGTAATCCACCGAAATTACCACGCAATCAGCCTGATCGCTTACTCCCTTGCAATAATCTTCAACTGCGGGTAAACTCCCTCCAATCCAACCACCTCCATGGAAAAATACCAGAAGAGGACGGACCTGAGTAGTCTCTGGGGAATAAATCTGAATTCTGACCTGACTTTTATAACCCGGGATGTATTCATCTTTTGTAATGATTGGCCGGGTTGTAATGTCACGACTATCACCCCCCATGGCTTCCCGGATTTTCTTAATGTTCTTTTTCAGCAGGAATTTAAGTAGAAAACGCGGTATTTTTGCCATTTTTTTAAACATGATCGTAAGATCAATGTCTTCTGGATCAACAGGTTTACTTGCTAATTCTTTTTCTACATATTCCATTATTTTATCTCCAATTTTGTAGATTTTAATATTAAATTATTATTTAATATATTATTTGAAAAAAATAAATATCATTTTACTTCGGTTTAATAAGTCAATATGTTATTTAGTATTATTTGATAATTTATTAAATTTTAAAGAGCCATTGAATCAGAAAAAATACAACACCGAAGATGAAAATTTTACTTTTTATAAAAATAATAAAATTTGATTTAAATTAATCTTTTAAGAATTCTATTATTATTTGATTAACTTCTGGCGCTCGTTCTAGTGGTGAATCGTGTCCTGCGCCTTCAATTACTTTCAATATACTATTTGGAATATTTTCGTGGATTTTAACATTCACAGCCTTAGGCATTTGTTTATCCTTATCTGCACATATAATTAAAGTCTTATTTTTTATAGCAACTAACTTATCAAGAACATCGTGATGTGCAAGCGCATTTACTTGGGTTATAATATCTTGAGGTGTTGAGGGGTCAATTGTACTTTCCCTAATCAGATCTTCAGCAGAAAATAGACCGTGAAATCTTCTTTTGGGATCTTCTTGCATCATTTTTTTGAATTTACGACTAAAAGAAAAACCAGCTCCATCAAAAAAAGTCTTTACAGGATCCATTAGTTTTGCTTCATAGTTAGTAATTTGACTATTTTTATACATTTCTAAACCAGATTTTTCGGAAGGCCATTGTGCCATTGTATTAATAAGGACCAATTTATTCAACCGATTAGGATATTTTATAGCAAAATGCTGAGCAATCATCCCACCTAACGACCATCCTAATACATGAGCTTTTTCAATTTTGAGGTAATCCATGAGACCGCTGATATCGTCTGCAAACATTTCCATGGTGTATGGCTCGTTCGGACGATCTGACTTTCCAGCTCCCCGATTATCAAATCGGATTACGCGGAAATTTTCAGATAACAACCCAAATTGTGCGACATAAACTTCCTTCTTTACTCCAAATCCGTGAATAAGAATTAATGGTTCTCCTTCTCCACGAATTTCATAACAAATTTTTATTCCGTTAACATCTGCGAATAAATTACTCATAATATTAAATTATTTATTATTATAATTATATTTTGTTTTTAATCTCTATTATTATATTAAATCTTAAATTCCAATTGTCTAACCATCATGAATTATATTTAAAGCTTCATTTTAAAACCTGCCTTATCTTCAAATTTTTTTCTTGAAGTTTCCGATATAAATTTTTCTTGAGAAAAATATTACGGTTTTTACATCTCTGGTTTATTTATAGGAAAAATAAAAATTAATAAACTAAAAGAGAAATATAAATAAACTAAAAGAGAAATATAAATAATATTCATTTACTAAATAATAAATAATAAATATAATAAAAAAAGGTGGTAATACGGGATTAACAGACTTAAATGATTTAGAAATACTTCAAGGTAGTTTTACATTAACTTTTGTATTAATTTCTATAATTATTGGATTAGTAATTTTTTTAAAAT
>JAUWRB010000052.1 GCA_030610785.1 Promethearchaeota archaeon
CACTATGGAAAAGAGTTCTTTGCTAAAGAGTTTAAAGAAATCAAGCGCTTAGAAATGGAAAAAAAAAAGTTACGGGTCAAATAAAGAGGATGTCTAAAGATGTCCAGATTTTAAGTAACTGCTAAGACTAAAATAATAAAAATTAAAATATAGCATTTTTTTTATATACATGAGTAATTTTTGAAAAATAATTCAATTCAAACTTTATAAAAGTGAATTTTATCATGTCAAAAAAATATAAAACAAAATGGTATCAAGGAACAACCGTTTACCAAATATACCCTCGCTCTTTTAAAGATAGTACCGGAAATGGTATTGGTGACCTTCAAGGCATCATTGAAAAATTAGATTATTTGCAAGATTTAGGTATAGAAACGATATGGTTTAGCCCTTTTTTTGATTCTCCTCAAAGAGATCACGGATATGATGTGAAAAATTTCCGTGATATTGCTCCAGAATATGGGACCATGAATGATTTTGATAATCTTCTTAAAGAAATGCACGATAGGAACATAAAAATGATTTTAGATCTTGTACTTAATCACACATCATCAGATCATCCGTGGTTTATTGAATCCTCTTCAAGTAGGGATAATCCAAAACGAAATTGGTACATTTGGCGCGATGGTAAAAAATCAGGAGGTAAAAAACCGCCAAATAATTGGATAACGATGACGGGTGGTTCTGCCTGGTTATATTACGAAAATACAGATCAATGGGTTTATTTTCATTTTTTACCAAGCATGATTGATTTAAACTACCGAAATCCGGAAGTTAAAGAAGAAATGTTCAATACAATGCGTTTTTGGCTGGATAAAGGAGTTGACGGATATCGATTGGATATTCTTCATGCAATATACGAAGACGAACAATTAAGAGACGATACTTTGTGCCGGTCATTTTTACCATCTGATAAAAACGATGCATTATTATTCCATTCACATAAATACGATTTGAACCTTCCTGAAACATACGATTTCGCAATGGAGTTAAGAAAGGTAGTGGATAAGTACGAACCAGAACGTGTTTTAATTGGAGAAGTCTCTGGTAATACAGAAGAATCAAGAAAATATTACGGGGCTAATAACGATGGTTTGCACATGTCTTTTTTATTTGAGTATACATCAACACCTTTTAATCCCGAAAAATACGCTAAAATCATATCGAAAATCGAAAAAATTTTGCCGTTCCCCTATACGCCAACTTTTGTGCTTGGAAATCACGACCGCATGAGATACATCACGCTCTTGAAAAATAATACTCAAAAAGCAAAACTTCTTGCCACGATGCAATTAACTCTAAGAGGCGTGCCTTTTATATACTACGGAGAAGAGATTGGCATGCCAAACGTGAGATTTAAATTAAAAACAAGTCAGGACCCAATCGGTCGGAAATATTCGTGGTTTCCAATGCCCCTAATAAGTCGGTTAATAGGTTTTTCTTTAACGAGAGATGGGTGTCGAACGCCAATGCAATGGAACGCTGAACCAAATGCGGGATTTTCACCAAATGTTAACATAAAACCTTGGTTAAGGCTTTCAAAAACATATAAAAAATTAAATGTTTTTAACGAAGAAAAAGATGTGGGTTCGTTATTGAACTGTTATAAAAAATTATTAAGAACTCGTAAAGGAAATATTGCTTTACAAGAAGGAGAATTTCAATTTTACGAATTAAATGAAATGAAAAAGAAATTGCTAGCCTATCGTAGAATTCATGAAGTACAAGAACTTTACATCTTCCTCAATTTTTCAAAAAAAGCACTATTGATAAAAACGCCTAAACAAGAGCCTAAATTATTATTTTCAACCTTACCTAATAGGGAGGCGTTAGATCCTGATTCTTACGATGGAAATCTCAGATTGACACCTTTTGAGGGAATAATTTTTAAATAAAATATAATCTATTATTGACTTAATTTCTACCCCATATTTTTCGTGTAAGTAGTCAAGCCATTTGATAAAGCCAAACTGAATTTTCAGCAAATTCGAATTAAGACGTAATATTTACTCGAGATCTTCTATTTTAGTTGTTGCCAAATGGTTCGCCTCTTTTACTTCATTTTTTCTTAATCTTTAAAAAAGAAAATAGGAATTTAAATCGTTTAGTTAAATACGATTAATTATCTTATCCTAATGAAGACAAATAATATAAAAATAAAAAAAAGTTATAAATATTAAATTTTTAATTTTTTTTTGTTATTTTTTTTCGCGTAATGCCATATCTTTTGATTTATCATCAATAACATCATAATATTTAATATCAGATAAACTTCCTTCGAGATTATCAGCCCAATGAATTTTTAAGGGCATGCCCACGTAAGCGTCTTCGTAATTTATTTCAGGAGCTAATTCAGTTATTATCGTAGTATCACAGCCATCTTGACGAATACATGCTATTGGTTTTTCTATAATCTTACCAGTTGCTTCGTCTTTTAGGTAAGTTATTGTATAAGTAGCAATTGTGGCAGTTTCTCTTAAATCAACCCATCTATCTGGTTTAATCAAACAATTTCCGCATACTAATTTTGGAGGAAAGGATACCCTATTACAGTTTGAACATTGTAAACCAACTAATTTGCCTTCTTTTAACTTATCTAAAAAAGGTTTCATGTGCGTAACATTGTATTTATACTTGTAACTATTTAAATACCATGAGGCTGGCATTGTTCGTGTTCTAGCATATTCTTTTTTAATATATTCCATTGATTTTCTTCGTGTCATTTTTGACATTTTTTTTTACCTCCATTTTCTCTGTGGTTCGTCAGACATTACCATGAGTGTAACAAAATTTAATGCGCCACCCCAACCGTGTCCTAAAGATGTATGAACTGTTCTAGGTACTTGGTTTCCCGCTTTTCCCATAATTTGCAATGCGGCTTCAGCAGGTCTTTCCATTGCTGACGCACCTATCGCATTTGTAGAATTTACGCCTCCCGAACAATTTATCGGAAGTTCTCCATTAATCGCTGTGGTTCCGTTTTTATACATTTCAGTAGCCGTATTTTCTTCAAATAAACCTAGTCTTTCCACCCACATGAGTTCTTGATTTGGAAATGGCGAATATACTTCGGCATAATCAATTTCTTTTCTGGGAAAAGAGATTCCTGCTTGACCATAAGCTAATTCAGAAGATCTCCTGGCTCCTAATTGTTCAGAAGGATCTAATTGTCCCGCTCCAGCTCCATCGTAACCCAATATCGCTGTTTCATTAGCTACACTCGCAACTCCATTCACATATACGGGTATATCTGCCATATCTTTTGCTTTTTCTTCCGTAGTAAAAAGCATTGCGCAAACACCATCTGAAGCAGGGCAAACCATACCATATCTTAATGGAAATGAAATATAAGGCGTATCTAACACGTCCTCGATCGTTAAATTTGGCATTTTTAAATGGGCATACCAATTTTTAGCAGCATTATGTCGATTATGTACAACAACTCTCGCTAAGTCTTCCTCTGTAATATTACTCCTGCGCATGTAATTTGTAGCTTGATATGAAGCTACACCGATCGCAGCGCCTGCAGATAACAATCTTGACAATTGTTCGAGAGGAATGCCCAACGAATTTAAACAAGAAATTTCTCCATATGCCACGCTGGCAAGACCAACGCTAGTATCACCTTGGCTCTGTTGCTCAAAAGCTACGGCTAATACCGTGTCAATGCCAGGTAGACCTGCTGTAACAGAATAATAACCCGCAATAGCTACAGATCCTCCTGTAGTTCCTCCCGTAGTTACTCTCATTAACGGTTTGTTTCTTGCACCCATCCAATCTGTCATCCATAATTCAGGCATATTCGCCCCCTCAAAGGCAGGCATGTTTCCGTTTACGAAAGCATCGATATCTTCAATACCTATACTTGGAACCTTCGCTAAACAATCCGCAATTGCTTCACTTACCAATTCTGGCATGTTCACATCAGATCTTTTTGAGGCGTGCTCACAAAATCCTGCCGATGCCACACATACTTGTCGTCCCATTTTATTAATTACCTCCTCCTTCTAAAACATATAATATATTATTTTGAGCACACATTCCTATTTGCCCCGATGCTATAGCTTTTTTAACATTTTTTACTTGATATCCATTAGCCTCTCCTTGGAGTTGTTTTACAGCCTCTATTATCCTAATCAAGCCCGTTGCACAAGGGGGATTACCACCAAGCGCTCCTCCAGAAGGATTTATTGCGATATCACCATCGATTCCAGAATTTAAAGTTGATGCCTTGCCCGCCTCTGCCAGTCCTAAAGCTTCAGCAAAAATCAATTCTTCGTGAGCAAATGCTTCAGATAACTCAGCAACATCAATTTCATTCGCAGGGTCTTTAATGCTCGCAGCATCGTAAGCCATTTTGCCGGCTAATTCCATTGATTTATTCCTTGATAAATCTCTATCGCCTAAATAATAAGGATCTTGGTTCCAACCAACACCGGTAATCCATACAGGCTTATCCGTAATTTTTAAGGCATGGTGTTCCGGAGCTAGTAATAAAGCGGCAACGCCATCGCAAGGTTGAGCATACATTAATTCCGTGACTGGATCAGCAAAAATCTCAGAATTTAATACATCGCTTAAAGTAATATCTGCCATTTGAGCTTCTGGTAAAGCTAATGAATTTTTAGCAGCATTTTTTTTATTTTTTACAACTACTTTAGCAATATCTTCCGCACTAACGCCATATTTTTCCATATAAGCCCGCATCTGAAAACCACCAGCGCTTATATCGGTTACTAAAGCAGATGGCCGTTCCCACGTGGGATCTGTTTCATATAATCTCGCAGAATGATACGGAAAACATGAAGGCATGCTTCCGGCCCAAATAACTGCTAATTTATGATTCCCCGATAATATTCGCATTAAACCGTACAACATGGCATGCGCGCCATCCATCTCTACTTTACTTTCGTCAGCCATGTAACCACCACCTACTTCAACAGTAAAACAGTTTGAAATGGTTCTTCCATCGTAATAATCATTAGTCGCTGATATAACCGTCGTAATGTCTTTTTTCTTCAGTCCTGCATGATCTATTGCACCTCTTACGGCTTCAAAAATCATCTCATATCGACCATAATTTGCGTCTGAAGCCAATTTAACTTGATAATAACCTACTATACCTACTTTTTCCATGTAATTTTCCACACCTCATACTTTTACGAAACCCTTTATATCTTCAGGGGCTCCTTTTGTTTTTTCCTGCCATTCGATTTTAACTTTCATTCCGGTCTTTATTTCAGCTGGTTCAATTTTTAGTAGTTTATATACAATTGTCGTATTACTTCCATCAATTTGTACCATTCCAATAATTTGGTCCTTTTTAACCTTTCTTGAACCTCTCTCGTTAATTTTGTAAGGAGTTATTGTATAATTCGTTAGAGTTCCAGTGTCAGTTAAATTGACCCAATTTTGGTCTAAAGCGATTGTTTCATTGCATTTTCCACAAATTTTTCTTGGCGGCACGAAGACATCCCCGCATTTAGGACATTTATTCGCAACAATTTTCTTTTGCTCGAGTCCATCGTAAAACTTATCCATGTAAAGTCCAACCCAGAAATTAAATTCAGCTCGAACTAATCCTTTCGTGATGTTAATTATTTTTTCGCTCATTATTTAATTGCTCTTTTTTTATTAAGATTAATATTATTACGAATATTAATGATGAAAATATATTTATAGATTTTTTAATTTTTAGATTTTTTAATTTTTAATTTTGTAAATTTTGTAATTTTTTTAATTTTTAGATTTTTTAATTTTAGAAGTAATACATATTAAAATATTATAAAAACTTAAAAAAAGATAATAAAAAAAAAAAAGTCAAATTATAATCTTTAGATAACACATGAATGTGTTTAAAATTCACATCTCGATAATTCTCTTTTTTATATAGCATCCATAATAATTTAGAATTGTACATAAAAAAAATTAATTAGTTTTTAGAATTTAATAAGGTGTGCTTGAAAATGGTAAAATTATTCAAAAAAGAAGATATTTTATTAGGCTCTCCATTAGAAACAATGGGATTTTCAAAAGATAATAATCTCGTTCAAATTTCAATGAATCAGAATGTTATTATTAAAAAATATAATTTTTCTTCAATAAAGCAAATGGAAGATATAAAAAGCCAATTATTAAGGAAAAAAATATTGTTAATTAACGCAAGAGAAATTCTGGAAAATAAAAGAATTAAAATTGAAGAAATTAAACGGTTTATTGATGAACTTAAATTATTTCTAAAAGATAAAGGCGGTTCTGTTGGACGATTAGGAGGGCATTACCTCATATTAACTCCTAACGCTAATGTTAAAATTGCAAACTAAATTTTTGCGATAGGCACGCGATTTTATTTATTCTTTCTTTTTCCACCAAAATATTTTTTTATATTAAAGGATTTAATTTATCAAATTTAGGAACTAATTGTAATTAATTGAATTGAGATTTGTAACATGAAAAAAATTGGTATTTTTGACAGCTGTGTTGATACACCAGAAGAGATAATTCTTGCTGCTGATTTCGTTCCTTATAGGTTTTTTAGTGATCCGACAGTTGAAATTGATAAGGTTAACGAACATATACCTCCAACGCATTGCATGTGGACAAGAAATCTTCTTGAACAAGCGATCAATGGTCTTGATAAAGATATTATTGGAATTATTGCTTCGCATGGCTGTGATAGAACAAATCGTGAATTTGATATTTGGATAGAATGTATTAATCTTGATTTCATGTTCTTTCTTAATACCCCTTTAAAGAACGATGAAACAGCGTTGAAATTTTTTATTAACGATATGAAAGAATTGATCTTCCAAATGGAAGAATATTTTAATTTAAAAATAACTCCCGCAAATATTAAAGAAGCAATAAGGAAAATGAACCAAATCAGGTCTTTTTTAAAAGAAATATCAGAATATAGAAGTAAAATGATCTTAAAAGGCTCAGAATTTCATGCTTTGGTAAAATACGCGCAAACTCAAGATAAAGATGAGGTTTTAGAAAAGCTTAGCTCTAAGTTGGAAGAACTAAAAAATAAGAAACCTTTTTCAAATGATGATTTAAAAAAAATTTTACTAACGGGTTCTGATATTGATGATACTGAACTCATTAAATATCTTGAAAGTCTTGGTTTTCACGTGATTATTGATGATTTAGGAGTTGGAACACGATATTTTTGGAATAGAGTTGATGAAAATGATGAACCAATTAGAGCATTAGCAAAATATCACTTAAATAAACCAATTTATTCTACTAAATTTCCTTCTTACAAAAGATTTGAAGTGCTTAAAAACTTAATAGAAAATTACAATGTGGAAGGAGTTATTAACATTGCTCAAAAATTTTGTGAACCAGTTTTATATGATCATCCGTATTTAAGTAAAAAAATGAAAGAACTTGGAATTCCATATCTTTTCATAGAAGTCACATATAATCGAGAGTCGTATAAACAATTATCAACAAGATTTTCAGCCTTTGCTGAAATAATTTCGAGGTAAAAAAAAATGTCAGAAAAAAAAACCAAGAAAACTGGTAAAATGCTTAATGCCACTTATGGATTAAAAAATATAATGGGAAGGCATTTTTTAGCAATTGAACAAGCATTTCGAGAGGGAAAGCCAACAGCATGGGCAACATCTGGAAGTCCGGTTGAATATTTATATGTGATGGGTGTACAGCCAATGTTGCCAGAAAATTCTGCTACTGTAGCAGCAGCTCAAAAATATTCTAAAAACTTTATTGAAATTGCCGAAGACGAGGGATATTCCTACGATTTATGTTCTTATTTTAAAACTAACGTGGGAGCAGTAGTAAGTAAAGCAGAAATGAGCAAAGGTGGGACTAGAAAACCAACTTTCATGTTATCTACAGATGTTATCTGTGATACGCACGTCAATTGGTTTCAAGTACAAGCGGAACGTTTTAATGTCCCTCACTTTACACTCGATATACCTCACGTGGTAAGTAATACTAACAAAAGACAATATGATTACTTTAAAAAATACGTGCAAGAACAGCTCCACGGACTTGTAGATTTTATTCAAGAAGTTACTGGCAATGAATATAAAGAAGAAAAAGCAAAAGAAGTCATTAATAACTCGTGGGATTTAAGCATGGTTTGGCAAGATATATATAATTTAAGAAAAGAAATCCCGTGCCCAATTTCCACTAGAGACACCTTCGGGGGGTTATTTCCCCTTTTTTGCATGCCAGGGCTTAAAGAACCAATAAAATTATACAAAAGAATGTATAAGGAAGCAAAGCAAAGAGTTGATAACGGAATAGGTGCTTTAAAACAAGAAAAATATCGTCTGATGTTCGAGGGAATTCCATTCTGGCATTCGTTGAAATTTTTTAGTGTTCTAGAACAGTGGGGCGCAATTATTGTATATGAGCCTTACACTTACGCCTTCTCAAAATACATGAATCCTAACGTCACAAAAGAGTATTTATTAAGCAATCCAATCGACGCAATGTCTGAATTGCTCCTTAGCTTTTGGTACGTATACGATCTTAAGACACGTATTAAAAAATTTGCAGAAACAGTTGAACAATGGAATATTGATGGCGTAATACTACACGAAAATTTGTCTTGCCGTCCGAATTCGTGTGGTTTATACGATTTAAAACGTCATTTAATGGATGATTTTAACATTCCTTGCTTGATAATCTCCGGGGATATGAACGACCCACGCAAGTTTAACGATTTACAGGTTACCAATCAAATTGAGAGCTTTATGGAGATATTAGAAAAAAGTAAGAAAAGATAAAAATAAGAATTTTT
Organism: Promethearchaeota archaeon; assembly: GCA_030610785.1. Lineage (GTDB taxonomy): Archaea > Asgardarchaeota > Lokiarchaeia > Sigyniarchaeales > SOKP01 > JAUWRB01. Next base: position 8,780 of record JAUWRB010000052.1, read on the forward strand.
TTATTTTTTCTATCCTTCATTTATTTATAGCTCAATTCTATTCGATGATTATTATTATTATAAATTCTTTGAGTTTAAGAAATCATTAGAATAACAAAATATTTATATTTTACATTCATTTTATAGAACATTCTAATATATTTTAAATAATAAATAAAAAGTCTCATGTCCCAATCCTCAATTACTAGAACATTAAGCAAGGCAATACTAAAACCTGAAGTACGAATAAAACTGAAGATATGGAATACTTTTCTTACTGGCCAATTAATACGTTTTGACAATTACATGAATTTAATTGTTAAAAACGCAAAAGAAATATATTTTGGAAGAGGAGGAAAAAGGAGTAAAGATCTTGGCACGGTAATGATACGCGGGGCTTCAATTATTTTTGTTGGTCAAGATCGAGAAGAATTAATCTTTTCTGAAGTAATAGAAGATGACCAAGATAATGTAATGCATAGAGAAGAAATAGAGGACGATTAAATTGACAAAAGGTACTCCAAGTAAAGGAAAGAAAAATAAAGCTGCTAGTCATAAGACATGTAGAAGATGTGGAAAACATTCTTACCATCGAAGTAAACGATTCTGCGCTAGCTGTGGCTTTGGACGAACGGCGAAATTAAGACAGCCTAGTTGGAGAAACAGATGTAGAGCAGCAAACGGTCATAAAGCGTTTTATAGGTAAATAATAATTGTTTTGAGTAGAATACTTCTTTTAATTTTTTTAGAGCGAATGTTTCTTATTAATTCACATAGATTAACAAATGTTTTATATATTTAAGATTCTGTATATTTCTTATAGTTATTAAGAATATTGAGTTATATTTTCTACTGAAGAATCGATGAATACTATTAAAATTGAATTTTTAAAAAAAGAACTGAAAAAATTAGAAACTAAAAGTGGCGTGATTGGAACCGCTATAGTGGATCGTAACGGCTTATTAATTACTTCCACTTTACCTAGAGATATTGACGGTCGAAAATTTGGAGCCAACGCAGCCACAATCTTCGATGCCATCGAAACAGCAATAACAACATTAGGAAACAAAAAAGTTAATAACTTAACAGTAGAGTATAACGATTGCCAAATACTTGCGTTAAGTGCCGACGAACAAATAATTCTGGTACTTTTATTAAAGTTAGAAATTGACATAGGCTTGATATTTTTAGAAATTGAAGAGACTATTAAAAACATAAAAAAATTAGAGTGAATTAAAATTTTAACAGAAAAGCAAAAAAAGAGATACGCAAGACAAATACTGAGTATTGGAGAGGAAGGACAAGAAATAATTTCTAAAATTAAAGTGTTACAAATTGGAGCGGGTGGTTTGGGCTCACCATGCTCGATGTATCTTGTTGCTGCCGGAATAAAAGAATTAACTATTATTGATAACGATATTGTTTCTCTCTCAAATTTACAACGTCAAATTCTTTATAATGAGACTCACATTAAAAAAGACAAAATAGAAGTGGCGAAAGAAGTTTTATCTAAACTTAATTCTGAAGTAAAAATAAATGCTTATAAGGATTATATAGACGAGAATTCTATAAAAAAGTACGTGAAAGACCACGATTTTATAGTAGATTGTAGTGATAACATGAAGACAAAATTTTTGGTGAATAGAACGATTATCAAGCGGGAGATCAAGGGCGTAATCGCAGGTATAAAAGATTTTTACGGACAAATTATGACAATAAACCCAAAAAAGAGCGCTTGTTATCAGTGTGTTTTTCCTAAACCAGATAAAGAAGCTCCAAAAACCTTGTCTACAAGTCCTTTACCTGTAATTGGCGTTACTCCCGGAATTTTAGGGACGCTAGAAGCTTTAGAAGTCATTAAAACTGCATTAAATCTCCCAAATTTAGAAAATAACTTATTAATGGTTAATTTATTGGATTTATCCTTTACTAAAATAAAGATCGTTAAAGATAAGAATTGTATCTGCTCAAACTAAAAAAAAAAATAATTAATAGACATTATTTTAAATATCCTGGATGCTGTTCAAAAAATTTCTTAAATGCTTCTCCATTTTTTACATATACTCCAGAAGATTTATTACCTATTAATGCTCCTTCCTCAGGGAGATTTCTTAGAAATTTAGCAGGAATTCCTGCGAATAATTGCCTTGAAGGGACTTCTTTATTAGTAATTACGGCACCTGCGGCAATCATTGAACCGTCATGCATCTTTGTATTATGCAATATGTTAGCCCCCATTCCAACTAAACATCCATTCCCAATTTCGCAGGGGCCATGAATCATTGCGTGATGACCAATGATGCAATCAGCTCCAATAGTCACCGAAGCATCTATTTCTATGTGGATAGTTACATTCTCTTGAATACTTGTATTTTTTCCTATTTTTATTATACCCCAATCTCCCCGTAGAACAGCACCAAACCATATATTGACGCCTTCTTCAATTGTAACATCTCCAATTATAGTTGCAGTAGGGGCAATATAGGCACTCTCGTGGATCTGAGGTTCTTTTTTCGATATTGGACTTGGTATTATTATAGGCATTAATTTAAAAATCTTTTAAAAAATATTAAATTTAGTGTTTATTTTTTAAATAGAAGAATAAATTAAATTAATTGAAAAACGAGATATAGAATACAATAATGACAAATATAGAATACAATAATGAATTGATTCAAAAATACGCTAATCTTAGAAGAACAATTAATGAGGAATATATCAATATCCATCCAATCCAGAGAGGAGGGATTTTAACTCCAGAAGCATGTAAGGCGTTAATTTCCTACGGAGATGGGTATAGTTTATGTGATAATTGTTTAAAAGGGCGAATAGATCAAATTGAAAACCCTCCTGTAGGGGAATTTTTAAAAGATATGGCAAAATTTTTAAATATCGATAATGTGATGGTTACTGCGTCAGCTAGAGAATCAAAACGTCTACTAATGAAAGTCATATCTAAAAAATATCCTAAAAGAAAAACGGTCGTAGTGGATAGTTTAGCACATTATACGACCTATCTCGCGATAGAAACAAATAATTTAAAAGTTAGAGAAGTTCCAAATTCTGGAGAGCCTGAATTTAAAATCGAAAGTAATGATTATGAAAATATAATAAATCAAGTTATAGAACAAGAGGGCGAATTACCTTTATTAGTAGTTTTGACTCATGTTGACTATAAATATGGAAATTATAACGAGCCTAAACCAATTGGAAAAATTTGTCAAAATTTTAGAGTACCTTTCCTTTTGAACGCAGCATATTCTGGAGGGATATTACCAATTGATTGCAAAAAGGATTTTATTGATTTTATTGCTTGTAGCGGACATAAATCAATGGCGTCTTCTGGACCAATAGGAATTTTAGGGTTTAAAGAAGAGTTCCACGACGATGTAATGGTCAATTCTAAAATTGTCGGACCTATATCTTTAAAATCGTTTCCAAATAAAATTTGTACGGTCATGGGCTGCCCGCCAGTATATGGTGCTCCTTTAATTACTCTCATGGCTAGTTTTCCAACGATAGTAAAAAGAACACGAGAAGAATTCGTGAAAGAAGAAGCAAAAAAAGCGAATTATATCGTAGAATACATTAAAAATATAAATGGAATTACGATTTTGGGAAAATTACCAAAAATTCACCCGTTAACCAATATTAAAACCGACTGCTTTGCCGAAATAGCAAAAAATCACCCGAGGAAAGGTTTTTTTCTAAGGGATGAATTTAAAAAAAGAGGGATTATAGGAATGCTCCCAGGAATATCAAAAGAGATGAAATTTAGCTCGTATGGCCTTACATGGGAACAAGTTAAGCGATTTTCAAACGCCTTTTTAGAGATTATAAAAAAATATGCTCCTATTTGATTTCTTTTTGTTAGTTAATTCAATTATCACTTGAATTCTTATTTTTCTTTTTAATTTTTAATGTAATTATTATTTTATGTAGAAGAAATAAATAAAAAAAAAAGAAAATTAATAATCATTTTATTTTAAAATAGGAATATCGCCAAATTAAACTTATTTATCGAGTTTTTTTGAAATTTGGGCTTGATATTTCTCCATTTTTTCGTCGTGCATTTCGTACATCTTAGTGTTAATTTTTTTCAGATATTCACCGTGAAGAGGATACATTTTAAATATTAATATGCCGAAGAGGGAAATCAGCCCAGGAACTATTCCCATCGCTATTCTTATACCTACTAAAGTTATAAGTGATTGCGACTGTTGGATCCCTCCGATTGGTTGTTGATAAAGAAAGACTAGTAAAATGAATGCGATAAAAACGCCCGCTACAGATTGGGCAGGTTTTGTTATTAACGCATTTACTCCCATTACAGCAGCTTCTCGTCTTTTACCGGTTTTTACTTCGTCTTCATCAACTACCTGACCATAAGCAACATTAAATAATGTCATTGTACCATATAACCCGATTCCAACAAAGAAAAATCCGATTATGGACAATATTCCAGGTAAAACACCAATTAAAAGAAATCCTACTCCCTGTGAAAAAATTGAACGAATCAGAGCAGTTTTAATCCCCCTTTTTTCGTTAACTTTAAGAATGTAAATGATTCCAACCGCTATTCCAGCTAAAACTAACAACACTACTAGCATCAATATTAATGTAGAATCGTATTCAGGTATGGCGTAATAAGTATAGAAAAACAAATTTCCAAAAAACACGGCTTGAATAAAGACCAAACAAAAATTCATTAAAACGGTTATTATGAAAGACTTACTCTTGAGAGTATGTTTAAGCGAATTAATTAAACCAAATGGTTCTTCGACATGAGAAAATTCCAATCTTTCCTTTATGGTAAAAGAACCTATCCCCATTGCTATAAACTGAACTATTCCAAGCATAATCGTTAGCATGATAAAGCCTTCCCTTCCAGGACCTTCAAAAAATAGCGAGGGTAAAAGCATCGCGGCTAGCGTCCCGATTACTCCAAAAATCATGGCATAAACTTGAAGACTCGCTCTTTCTCTATGATCCATGCTCATTTCTTGCCCTAAAGCGGAATAAGCTAGAAGGGCAGCAGTAAAAGCAGTATCATATATGCTCATTGTTAATAATAAATAGAAAAAAACGCCGAGCTCACCTATTTCATCGATAGTTGGAGATAACCAAAGGAAAATAAATGAAATTGTCATGATGGGCGTAAAAAGCATTAAATAAGGAATTCTCCTCCCCCATCTTGTTTTTGTTTTATCTGAAAGCCACCCAAATAATGGATCGTTTATCGCATTCCACAAAGCGTAAAAACCGAAAGCCCACATAATGTAAATTTGTGGGAGGAGCATTTTTTCTGTATAGTAGAAAATAAGAGACGCAGCAAAAACGCCATTAACAGTTTGAGAACCTAAAGAAATGAGACCATAAGTGGTTTTTGTCGATTTTGTTATCTTATCAGAAGCAGATATCTCGTTTTGAGTCATTTTAATTACTATTATAGTTGATTTTTTTTAATTTTGTTTAGAAATAATTTCTTTTATTTAAAAATTATCATGTACTTATAAAATTTGGTTAACGACGTGTTTTTATCAACTTAGATTCTTTCAAAATTTAATTCATGTTCTTTATAATACTCATCCTTTATTTTTTATAAAAAGAGAATTTATTTTACAAGCAAACATTTAATAGCTTGATTTAAATAAAAAAATCACAAAAAAAATGACTTTAAATCAATTACAAGAAGAAATCGTCAAGTTAAAGAATCAAAATGACGTGACCATTTTAGCTCATTATTATCAGTCGATAGAAATTCAAGAAATTGCTGATTATTTAGGAGATTCTTTAGGATTATCTCGAATCGCAAGACAAAAAGCAAATACGGAATATATAATTTTTGCGGGCGTTAATTTCATGGCGGAAACTGCGTCCATATTAAACCAAGATAAGCACATTTTACTTCCAAATCCTGAATCTTGTTGTCCCATGGCAGCATTTCTCACTCCTGAGAAAATTAAAAAATACAAGCAAAAATATCCCAGAATTCCCGCAGTAACTTACGTTAATTCTACTGCTGAAGTAAAAGCAGAGTCAGATGTTTGTTGTACATCGTCCAATTCAGTTAAAATTGTTAAAAAAATTAAGGACGAATTTAATAGCAATTCTGTTCTTTTTGGTCCTGATGCGAATTTAGCAGACTATACAGAACAAATCTCGAAAATAAAGATCGTAAAAATGCCGGAAAACGGGCATTGTATCGTTCATTCGCAAGTAACTTTAGATGATATGAAAAAAATTAAAAAAAAATATCCTAAGGCATTAGTTCTTGTACACCCCGAATGCGTGAGAAAAGTCAGAGAAATAGCAGATTTTATAGGCTCTACAGCTCAAATGCTTGATCGAGTTAGAGATAGTTCATCGGAGGATAACGAATTTATAATTGGCACAGAAGTAGGTCTTTTAGAAAGAATGGCTCAGGACTTTCCAGATAAAGAGTTCTATTTAGCTCACGAAAAAATGATATGCTATAACATGAAAAAGCACGATCTCAACCTAATTAAACGTGCTTTAGAGAATTTAGACGATAAATCGCTTGAAGTTAAAGTTCCATCAGAAATAGCTAAAAAAGCGTTAATTCCCATTGAAAAAATGTTAGAATACTCTTAAAAACAATATATCTTATTCTAAATAAAACGATATTTGTCCGCGCCGTGTTCTTACTTAATTTTAAGATATTTATTTATTATTAATTCTTTAATTTTATTATCTTAATTTTTAATACTTAATAAGATACGCATGAATAAGCAAGAATAACAAAAGAAATTAAGTATATGATAAGCTCATGTTTTGGTTGAGACTTTTAGAAAAATTTTTTACGAAGAAATATCAATCTCATGGATCAAATAAATAAAGAATAAAAAATAGAATAAAAAATTAAAAAAAAAAATTAAAAATTCTGATTATTTCTTCTTTTTCATTACTATATAGATAATGCTAAGCATGCTTACAGCGGAGATTCCTAAGAGAATTGCAAGATCGTAGCCCGGAATTAATCCTCCTAATGTAACTTCCCAAATAGTTTTCCCTACATATACATATG
>JAUWRB010000054.1 GCA_030610785.1 Promethearchaeota archaeon
CGTATTGAACATTTAGACTAATGTAGTGAGAATTGTTAGCTAAATTTAATGTCCCCATTGCCTCACCTAATTGTCCTATATCTTCCTGGGAAAGTGTCTCGTTAACAGATATAAATTGAGTTAAATTTCCAAAAACGCCTCCAGAACTATTCATTATATTTGAAAATTGATCGATTAATTCTTCCATTTCAACATTTTCCAAGATTGATAAGTCAATAGATTCAAAGTTAAAATTCACTTGATCAGTTGCTATATCGAAACCTTTTTCTAAAAAGTCCAACGAATTAATAAGTAAAAAGGTTGAGGATAAATGATATTTTTCCAAGTAATTTTTACTTGTTAACCGTGATATGTTTAGAGCTTTCCAATATCCATCCATGGGGAGGTTAGTCGTAATTTCATTAAAATATACTTCCCAATTTGGATAATATCCGATAAAAGCAAAGCAATTCGGTTCAGATACATCTACCATCATGAGATCAATTTCGAATTTTCTTTTAATAATCTCAAGCGCCCTTTCTGCCCTGTATCTCGCATCTGCTGCATCTAAATCCTCATAATAAAGAAATCCTGAAAAGCTATTAAAACTTAACGCATATTGATCGTCCATATTTTCCGTCAACACCCTTGGAAATATATCAGGTGTCATCCCGTTTGAAGCGCTAATAAGGACATTACATTTATAAAATGCCGGATCTTTTGTATCAAAGTAGGGAAATATATTCGTATCGTTCGTAAAAAGAGATTGTCTAATAAGTGATTTACTTCCGGCGATGTGAACATTAATCTGCTCTGAATATAGATCAGTTCCGGCAATATCAGATGTTTTTAGATTTTTATTATTATTTATATTATCATCCAAGAATTCATCGTCTTCCATTTGAACATTTCTAGTATTAATACTGAAAAAAGTAATTAATGGGGTAAGAAGAATAAAAAAAATAACAAAAAAATGAATAATTTTTACATGTTTTTTCACGATAATAATCTCCTTCTACATTGATTCCCTATATATATCTACAATTTTCTTCTTACGAATTTTCCTTAAAAGGAACGTCATTCCTACTAAAATAAATAAAATTGAAATAACATAAATTAAAATAAAATTTGTCAAAGGAAAAACAGTTCCTACTGGTGAATCTGTCATGAGATTCAAACTTCCTGACAATAGCCAGCCTGTTCCCCACCCTACAATCACCCCAACCGATCCTGAGCTTAACATGATAATTAATGATTCTATAATAAACATCCTGTTGATATCTTTACCTTTTAATCCTAGAGTTCTTATTATACCAATTTCTTTCGTTCTTTCAATTATTGTGGAATAAGAAGAAGAAAGCAATCCAAATAAACAAATAACGATTGTTGCTGATAAAATTAACATGAATATTGCATCAATAACGGCAAACATTTGTTGTTGACTTTTAACCCTTCTTTCAAGATTAATTAAATCATAATCGTAAGAATATTCGTAATTATCCTCAATTTCATTTTCTACATCACTAGCCACGGAAAGTTTAGAATCCGATAATTTTATGAATATTTTATCGATATATGGTATTTTTGGTATATCTAAGAGTTCCATGTATTTATCTTGTGAGATTAATACGCCTCCTCTATTCGCAGACGCTTGAGACGATCCAAAACGGCCTGCAAATCCGGGCATGCTTGAAGCGGTTCCAATAATTGTAAAAGGAAAATTCTCCAACTCGTCTCCTCTCTGGATTGTTATTCTAATTTTATCTCCTAAATTAAGATTTAATACAACTGCGATTCCCTCTGAAATAATACAATTATATTCAGATTGATTAATAAATAGTTGGTTGAAAACATCATCCATCTCACCTTGAGCGAATTTCATATATTTTGTATCCACAGTGGAAGAATATTCCTCATCAATTCCATATAAACTTATACTTTGTGTTGATAAGCCGGCATAATCTCCCATATTAGCACTGAAATCTTTTCCCACTTCCGAGTATATTTGAGTTAATTGCGAAGGACTAGCTAAAACCGAAGAAACTTTTTCTATTCCATCAATACTCAATAATTTTTCTTTAATTTCAGTAGTCATGATTCGGCTCGGATCTATCGAATATTCATTACTTTGAATTTTAAGCGAATCCGTAGTTTCAAGATTATTTGTATTAAATGATGTACTAAATAAACCACCACCTCCTCCAAACATACCACCGCCACTAGAAGTACCACCAACTGAGTCGTCCCATCCTTTTGTTTCAATAACTAAATCTGAACCATATCTAAGATAGGTTGTAACTGAAAACTGTGCTGATAAAGTTTGAATAACGGTGGATGTAAATATAACAAAAGAAAAAGACATTGCGAAAATCATTACCGTGCTTGAATTTCTACGCTGATATCTAAATACGAATATCTTAATAACGTGATATAATTTTTTAGAAGCTGGTCTAAAAAATTCTATCATTATTCTTGTAACCAAAGGTATTAAGCCTAATCCTGCTAAAGTCATGCCGATCAAGAAAACAAGAAGAATTGTAATTAAAACACCTGCAAATAACGACATATCCATTGAAATTAACAATCGGGGGATAACCATGTATATAAATAGGCCATTTCCTGCTAAAATCAAACCAATCATTATTAGTTTATAATTTACCGAAGCTTTTTTTTGTAGATGATATAAAGTATCCTCGTGACGATATGGATGTATGGACTCGATGAGTTGGAGTTGTCTTACTTTAATTGCAGGAGAAATACTAACAATTAATCCAACACCAATACCCATGCAATATGGAATTAATAGAGATGTGATATTTAAAGATAGTACTATACTTCCTTGACCCATACCAAAACCTGTAAGTATAACATTTTCTGCAAAAGGTAACATGATATATTGTGTTATATAATACCCACCAATAATACCTGACAACGTTCCGAAGTTACATAATAAAAATCCTTGAACTAAAACAATAGCTAAGTTATAATTTTTATATCCGCCTAAAGTTCTAAATATCCCAAATTCTCTTATCCTTTCCTCAACCGAAGTTTTTAAGATTCCATTTATGAGAATGCCCGATATAAGGCAACTCACGATAGAAACAAACACAAAAATGATAGTAATTCCTAGACTTAAGAATTCTGAATATCTTAAAGCATCTAACTTCGGCAGATCAATTTTATACTCATTTATTCCCAAATCAAGCTGAATTTCAGCAGCAAGATTTTTAATGTTTTTCTCTGTACCAGCCGTATCTCTAATGTCATAAAGGATATTTTCTTCCGCAAAAGTTAAAATTAAATTATTGCATCTCCCTTCAAATTCCTTAGAACCAAATATAGTATAAAGAGTTTCAATATCCACTATAATGAGATTGCGATTACGATATGAATTTGGCCATTTTAGGTCGTAATCGAAAACCTCGTCAATTATAAGGTATTCAGTTTTATATATTGTTTTTTCTCCGTGAGTTATTTGCATCTCAATTCTAATGGAATCACCTTCAGAATATTTAATTAAGTTGTTGAATGCGTAATATATTGCGCAATGTCTTAGAGGTAAAGCTTTTAAGTTTAATAATTGGTCAATGTCAGGTTCCTTAAACTTACCAAAATTGATATCATTTTCTAAGTCAAAATCAATTCCTGAAATTTTTACCGATTCTTGAAAATCAGTTAATTTTTTTGTGTTAAATCCTTCAGAAATATTGACTTTCCCACTAACTTCCATTCTAGGAATATAATCTTTTATCTCTTCAGAATTATTAATCTGAATTATTTCTATTATTGGTTTATATTGAAAATATGACGATCTATCGTCCGGCTCACCGTTATAATGCCTAATCGAGATCACGGCATCCTGATCTCCCGCATCAGTAGAGAGATAATCGACAAATGACCCGGAGATCGCATCCGATAAAAAGAGAACTATAGCAAGGAGCCCAACAGAAATCGCTACTCCAGTTATCCCTAAAGCAGTTCTTGATTTTTGTCTGAATAAATCCTTAAAAGCGTAAGTAAAAATTAATTTTATTTTTGTCATGCATTTAGCAAAATATTTTTTAAATTATTTATTTATTTTAACCCCTAAAAATGGAGATTTTATTTAAAAAATAATTTATCTCCTTCAATTTTTCCGTTTAAGTTATTTTCTTCAATTAATTCTTTTAATATATCGTTAAAATGTTCGGGTAAATTAGTAATTATTCCTTTTGGAACGCTATTTTTAATATCGTTCACTTTAATTTCTGTTTTTCCTTGATTAGCAAAAAGATAATTAAAAATTTTGCTTTTACACTTCTCTTTATTCAATTCACTCTCTTGTTTTCTTTTTAATTCCATTATTTCGGTTTCTTTTAGCCCACTTATTTTACCTTCATGAGTAAGCTTGCCATCTCTCATGTGGAAAACTTTAGAAGCAAATTCAGAAACTGCGGCATCGTGAGAAACTGCTATAAATGTTGCTCCCTTTCGGTTTAAATCTCTAATAAGATTTAAAATCATTATCCCAGTTTTGCTATCAAGGTCTCCAGTAGGCTCATCTAAGACGCAAATTGCTGGGTCATTTGCGAATGCTCTGGCAATCGCAACTCTCTGTTGTTCCCCTCCGCTTAGTTCGCTCGGCGTGTGATGTCCTCTTTCTTCTAACCCAACTGTTCTTAAAAGATCCATTGCCTTCTTTCTTTTTCCTCGACGACTTAAATTACCACTAAAATGAAGTGGTACCATTACATTTTCTAATCCGGTCATTTGTGGTAATAGATTATAAAACTGAAAAACAAAACCAATTTTTTCTCTTCTCATATCCGCTAAATCGTTATCCGAGAGCATTGAGATGTTTCTCCCTTCTAAAAATATTTTTCCTCGCGTTGGAGTGTCTAACCCTCCAATTAAATTCAACAATGTGGTCTTTCCCGAACCGCTGGGTCCCATTATATCGACAAAATCACCTTTATCTATTGTAAGATCCACGCCTCGTAAAGCAGCTACTGCAGTTGTGCCAAGCAAATAAGTTTTATGTAAATTCTCAACAACTATTAAATGATCGTAGTCCTTCTCTGCTTCTTTATCTTGCTTGATTTCGCTTTTTATTTCTTTCCTTTCTTTTCGCGACTGGGAAAGCATTTCAAGTTTTTGTTTTTTTATATCATCTTTTTGCTTCTTTTTTCTCCATTTCTTAAAATGTGTGCTAATTTCACCTTTCCAAATTGATACTCGACCCGTCTCTTCCTCGTATTGTTCCATTAATGATGTTTTTTCTATTATTATTGGTTTCGCCATTATTTTATACCATTTAAATTAATTTTATCATAATATTCAATAACTTTCATAACACTTTTAAACTTATTTTAAACATAAAAAAATACTAATCTCTAATAAATTTATTTTAATTCACGATAAATTGTACATTTAAGTCTACTCATTTTTCATATTTTTTTTATGAGATGCTTGTTTCCCTGTTACGATATCCCATTCAATAGTTTCTATTTTACTATTATAATTACTTATTAATGACGATAATTCTCCAAGTAATTTCTGGAATTCTCCAGAATTAAGGCAATCGTCTCTATTTCTTTTTTTTTCAAATTTTATTATAATTGTATGAGAATTTTCAGGCAACCTCTTTAATCTAGATTTTTTTTGTTCTAACATTTTCGTTACATTCGAACTATTTCGTTCATTAACCTTTATTAATTAATACAAACACATGCTTATTCTCATATCACGCTGGATAAATTATCGTTTCGATGGAACAATTATAATTTGCTATTAATAAGGATGCTAATCTACTATAAACTTCTTTGAACCTTTCAGAATGAATACATTCGTTTCTATCCTCTCGCTTGTCGAACTTTAAAATGATCGTGAATGAATGGTTAGGAAGTCTCTTTAATTTAGAAGCCATTATTAATATCAATTTTTTTAAACACTGATAATAAAATATAATATATTAAAATATTTAAAAAGTTTCAAAAAGTTTCAATTTGTTTTTTAAAAAAATTGTTTAAGGTTTTTTCTTCATTTAGCTTACATTTATAAAAAATTTAAATGATAAATCCAAGTTCAAAGATTTATTAATAGAAAATATTCAAACCAATAATATAGAGAACTTTTAGATATTAAAACTCAAGTTTTATTTCATAAAGAGAAAAAAATAAACTCACGCGTCTTTTATACCAATTATAATTCCAATTATACTACAAACAACTACAAAAGAAACCATTGCATTACTTAACATTAAAACTATTCTAAAACGGAAAATTAACCAGATAGTTGGTAATACAATACCGGATATTAAAAGTATTCCGAGCGTATTTTTCATCCTATATGAATACTTCATATCAGGGATAAATAGAGCAATAAAAATTGTAATGATAATCATTGTTAAGATTCGAATATCCACGTATATGAGTAAATAATTAATCTGATTTACCAATTGTACGAACGTGCAAATGACAAGACAAACTAATGTTAAAAACATCAAAAGACTAAATCTTAATAAACTTTTTTTAATATTCATTGTTTACCCTTTTCTGAAATAAATTTACTTTCTCAATTAAAGTAAGAAAATCTTTCAATTTAAATAAATTTTTTTTATTTATAATGTATAAGTAGAAATCAAATTGATATTATATGAATAAAAAACAATAAAAAATTTACAATTTTAATAAAAAAGTTCTTTTATTTCTTTATTTTTTTTTTAATTTTTTAATTTTTTCCATTAATTTCAGGTTATCTTCTCGTAGGCGTTCAATTTCTTCCATTAAAGTTGAGGTTATTTTTACAACTTGTTCTTTGGAGAATAAATTATCATCCCCTAATTCTTGTATCTCTACACCCCTTATCTGAACATCCTTATCTATATAGAGAATCGTTAAAAGTTCCTTTAATTCGCCATTTTTAATGGAATTATGAAGAAAAACGTGAGGAAATGGAAATTTAGTTCTTCCCTCAGCAATATTCGTATTTAATTTAATTTTATGAGTTTTATTGCAAACTTTACACGTATAATATCTGGTAATCGTCTTATTCTTTTTCACCATGATTATAAAAATAATTCATTCTTTAAAAAAATAAACAGAAAATTGAGTTTATTTATTTAATCTCTTGTAATGAGGGGATAAGTAAAAAAGAACAGGTTTTAAAATGGCAAGAATAGAACATCATTGTGCGTATGCCTTCTTAACATATTTTTTTATTTATTGGTCTTGGAAAGGTCAAATTATTCCCGGATGGGCGGTTTTTTTAATTATCTTCTTTGGCCTTTTTCCAGATTTGGATGGAATTTATTGGAAAATTAAGAAAAATGGAAAGATGGAAACTACATTTCAGCATCACCTTTATTATTGGACGCATTGGCCCATATGTTACATTCCTTTCATAATAATATTCCTTATAAGTTTGATTTTTAATTTTTATCCTGAGTATTTTATAATTCCTGTAATAGGAATATTTTTTGGTCATTTTATTTTCGATTCAATTGCTACAGGAGACGGTATAATGTGGTGTAAAATCCCTTGGCAGAAAACTCGATATGCAAGATTTATAAATTTATTTTCTCACAAGACAGACGGTTATCACGGAGTTTATTGGAACATTCGTTATCAAAAAACACCCTTTTTTGTATTAGGTCATTTTGCGGCAGTTTTCAGTACAATTTTTATAGTTTATTTCCAAGTCATATCAGAAGAAATAAATTTTTTTTACATCATTTCAATCGTATATTTTATTATAGCAATCTTATTAGGATTAAAAAAATATCCTAAAAAATACCATGAAGAACCTCCCGAAGGTAGATATGCGGATTATAGAAAAAATCTAAAATACATTAATGGACTAAGCGAAAGAAATAAAAAATATTTCCTTAAAAGATATTCAACTCTTTAATTCTTTTCTATATGACTTAAAAATTTTTCATTTTTATCGAAGTTGAACTTTTAAATAGTATCGTTAAAATTTTCTATCATAAAAAAAAAACATTATTAAGGAAAAGAAAAGAGATTGAGATAAAATCTAAAATTTTTTCTCCTACAATTTTAAGTTATATGGTAGCTGAAGATCAATTTCAGATTTTAATAATTTTGTTAAAAATTGACTAGTTCCGGATTCATTTAACATTAATTGATTAAAATTTTCATTTAATTCTATAATATTATCCATCGCTATTTTGTATAATATCTCTTTATCAGAAGGACAAATAATTTTTAATACTTGATATAGACCAATTAAACATTCTCTAATATTTTTAATATTTTTATCCGCTTTTTGATGTGATTTTATAGTAAAATTCATTTATTTCTCCACCTCAAATAAGAAAAATACAATTTTTTTAATAAATTAACTCCTTTTTTAATTATTTCGTTATGTCATAACAGAATTCAACGTAATTTTACCATTATAGACCATAAAAGAATAAATTAATTAGAGATTTTCGTAATTCTATAAAATAAAACCAACATTATTCAACACTCACTTAAATATAAAATGAACAAGACGAGTTTCCTTATTAAACAAGACAAATTAAACTTATTAAACAAGACAAGTATTCTTATTAAACAAGACAAGTATTCTTATTAAATAATTTTTTTAAAATTAATTTATTTAATTCTTTTTTTTTTAAAATGTAAAATTTTAAAATTAAGCCCTTTTTCCGCGTCCTTCTTGATTCGATCTCTAAAAATCAGGACATTTAAGTCCTTTAAAATATATTCTCTTTTAAATAATCTAATATTTTTTTATAAAGATCTTTTTCTGCTTCTTTTTTCGATTTTGAAGCCATGGATTTCAAACTAAATGGTAAATCAATGTTTATATTTAAGATTTTAGGATTTTTAGCAACCCATAATAAATCATTATCCGGACCACTGCTTTCGTATTGAAGCTCTATTTCTGGCGTTATTCTATATGTCTGTTGGAGATATTCTAATAATTTATTTTTATTAAAAATTGTAGAATCTTCTATTAAAGAATCCCAATTATCATAAAATTTACTGATTATTATATCATCAACGGTATTTAAATTATTACTATCAAGATAAAGTGCTCCACACACGGCTTCTAGCACGTCAGCTAAAATTTTTTTATCTTTTATTTTCAAATCCTGGTTTTTTGCCTTAAAAATATATTTTTCAAAATGAAAATAGGCTTCTGCGATTTTTGCTAAAGACTCGTTGTTTTCAATAGCTTGTTTAGTTTTTGTGATGATTTCTGGATTAATTTCTCCTTTAGTATCCTTAATTTTTTTCGAAATAAGAATTGTTTTTATTACTGCATCTCCTAAGGTCTCTAATATATCGTAATGAGGGGCGTTATTCTCGTTTCCAAATAGAGGCGTTGTTAAAGCTTGAACTAATAATTCCTCGTTTATAAATTCGTATTTAATTAATTGCTGGAATTCTTTTAACTTTTCTTTTTTATTTTTGAACATTTAACTATCTACTTAATATTTACCTACTTAATATCTACTATCTACTTAATATTTACATAAATTTAAAAATTTTTAAGTCGTATTATTAATATATGGAAAGAGAAAAATTCGATGATATTCTCTCGATAATTAAAGAGATAGAGAAGAAGAATTCTGAATTGGAAAAATATGTTTCGGGGTTGCCTATATTATCAAGAAACAGCATGCTTGAAAAGATTACACAAGATATCGTTAAAAACAATAAATTATTTAAAGAAATGGGAATCTCTAGTAATGTAATTCCCATGGGCAGTGTTAAAAAAGAACCATTAATAATTCAAAATATCATAAATAATACGATTTCCAATATCCAAGCAAATCCCTCAAAAAAAGTAATATATTTAAGATCTTTCTTAAATCTATTCGATGATATCTATGAAAACGATAAAAATGTATTAGTACAATCCTTAAAAGACGAAAATAGTGAAAAATTGATAGAAAAAATGACTTCGCTATCTAATATATTTAAACTAAAAATGTGACTCCAATAATAAATAAAATAAAAAAACAAGAAATTAAAGTCTTCTAATATAGATCTTTAATTACAAAATTTAAATCAAGACTCTCAAGCGTTTCCCTAAGAGGATAACCATTCTCGGGATTCCATCCTATTTTTTCACAATATCCGATATAATCATCCTTATAATTTACACCCCTCGTTCTTTCCGGTATGGTATTATTAACGATATCTATACCTTCTCTAAGTGTAAAGGCTTGTCTAAGCGTCTGAATCCTCGTTCCACTATTAATTATTTCATCCATTGTCATGTCCCAACCAGTTATACTTTTCAAAATTTCAGTTAGAGGATATTGCTGGAAGAAATAAGCAAATTGGCATAAACCTAAACAACTTGTTGCTTGCCATAAACACGATACTAGTTTAAGCGCTTCATTTCTATCTTCACTTGCTCGCTTGAATTTCCTTGGTAAAACAACTCCTGGAAAAAGACCATTAGGTTTCATCAAGGGACCACCAACCATCATATCCAAAGTTCCCGAAGTGTGTCTTCCAGGAGTAGGATCAAAAACATAAGTCATTCCTATTGATTTGTAGTATTTGGGAGAGTGCATTGGTAATTCTTGGCCCATTGAATGCATTGCATATTTTTCGCTGTCTTTGCCAATTCTCTCAGATGCTTTTTTAGACCCATCAGCCAAAACATCACCGATACCTTCGCGATTAATCATCTTTTTCAATAATTCTATACATGCTTCTGAGCTACCCCATTTTAATTCCAATCCATCTGTATCATCTAGACCGATTATACCATTCTCAAAACACTCTATAGCAAAAGCGATTGTAGCTCCAGCAGAGATCGTATCAATTCCCGCACGATTACATAAATCGTTTAATTTGAAAATCGATATGAGATCATCGTTAAGTAATAAATGTCCAAAAGAAGCACAAGTCTCGTATTCTGGTCTATGTGTCTCTTTAATTTTTAACTCTGGAATCTCTAAAATAGCTCCACACTGAACGGGGCATCCAAAGCATCCGTATTTTCTATCTTTATATTTGTCAATTTCCATGCCTGTAATTTTCGCTAAATTTTCCATTGGGAAATCTTCAGCTGAAGTACCTCCCCAATTTTTAATAGGGGCATCGCCAGTTTTGGCAACTACATCATTCATCCAAGGCGTTCCTAAATCTCTCCAAAGTTGTATGGAGCCTACTGTTGCGGTGTTAATGCCCTCATTATATTTTTTCACCATATTTAAAAGATTAGCTTTATCTGCGATTTCTAAAGATTTATTTCCTTTTAATACAATTGCTTTAAGTTTTTTTGAGCCCATGACAGCACCTAAGCCAGATCTAGCTGCGATTCTACCTTTATCATTCACGATACCAGAGATTAAACTCAGTTTCTCTCCTGATTGACCGATGCTTGCAATTCGGGCTCCAGAAAACTTTTCGCCTAATTTTTCTTCGGTTTCCACGCAATCTAATCCCCAAAGATCTGAAGCATTTTCAATCTTTTTCTCATCGCCAATTATAGTAATAAATTTTGGCTCGTCCGCAATTCCCTTTATGAGAATTCCATCATATCCACACTTTTTAATTTCTGGACCAAAAAAACCTCCACAGTTAGAATCACCCCAAGTTCCGGTTAATGGAGACTTACCCGCCACCATGTATCTTCCTGTTAGAGGCGCAACCGTTCCACACAATAAACCTGGAAAAAATCCTAAGATTGCGTCTGGTCCTAAAGGGTCCGTATTTTTAGGCATGTTTTCATATATGTATTTAGCAGCTAATCCAAACCCTCCAAAATATTTATGGTACGAATCTTCTGATACGCTTTCTTCATTAAATGAGCTATCAGAAAGATTCACCCACAAAATTTTACCAAAATATCCATTTGACATTTTTTAAACCTTATATTTTTATATTAATTAAAGTTAGAATATTATTCAATAAATAATATACCATTAACAAAGACAAAAAAACTCGATTCTTTTAATCGTTATTGTTCTTAATTTAATAGACAAATTAAATCAAATCTACAATAGAGGTGTTTTGAGATGTTTCTTAAATATAATATTTTAATCCTTAAAAGACGAAAATGTTGAAAAATTGATATTAAAAACAAAAAAAAAAAAATAAAATACTTTTTATATGTTAGAGTTATTAAAGATTATTCTTCTTCTTTACTCTCCAATAAAGCAAATAAATCATCTAAAACAGCAATTTTTTTCAAACCCTTTACTTTAATTTTACGCGTGATTACTTTTTTTAACATGGCACCCGTACTTAGCTTCCCTGAAGCTATATCCAAGAAAATAGGTGTTGTCGTCTGCAAAAGCCCCTCCCAACCGAGAGCTTCTTTACTAATGTTTTCTTTTGGTGAATTTTTTATGCCTTCAATGTTTAAAGTTCCGTCTTTAATCACGACTAACGCCGCCCACCGCCCATCTTTAGCGTTTAAAAGGAGCTTTAACTTGGTATCTTTATACTTTTCTTTAAATTTTTCATTAGAATTTAAAGGTTCAAGATTTTTCTCGATGACACCTGCAAAACCCCTTGCTTTTTTTTTTTTTTCTTTTTTTTCAGCCATTTTAATCAATTTGATTCTTTTTCTATTTTTTTTATCTTTATTAATTTTATTTCTTAATTACAGAATTACATTGTAGTAATTAAAAGTTTTTATGTTTTTTTTAAAAACTTAACAAGTAATATAGAACAATTTTAAAAAGAGCAAATAGTGAATACATGAAGATTGATTTAAACTCTGAATCTCTTCTCTATTCAATAATAAAACTTGAATTTTTTAACAAGGATATTGTAATAACCGATTAAATAATTTCTTACTTTTTCAAAATTAAATTATTAATTTACTAAATTATTAAACAATAAAGAAATAATATGATGATTTTTATAAAAGTCTAAATTAATAACTCGAACCCTCGCCAGAGCTAAAAAAATCCTCGTGTGCCTTTCGATCCTGATCAGAAATTCTATTACTTTTAAAACGCTCTCGTAACACGATAGGAGCCGTCTCTGCATCATTGTGTCTTATCTTTTTGATTATTTTATAATCGTCTTTATTATTTGTTAAGTCGAATTCTTCGTCACAGGCTTGACAGTATAATTTTTTATTTCTAGGAAGGAGAATATTATTACATTTCTCACAAAATCTCATGGATTCGAAGATCACCTTTTTAATCGTTTTTATTAATTTTTCGTTTTTATTAATTTATTCTAAATCTTAATTATAAAACTAGTTACTATATTTAAATTTAATGCAAAACTAATTTTTTGAGAATCAAATTGATATATAATTGTTTGGAAAAAAAGCTATATTATTAATTTGTCATGAAAAATTATTAAACTAGAAATAATTCGAATTAGATTTTATTAAAATGGTATTATAATAATGAAAGAAAAATATAAAATGATAATAATGGGACATCGTGGAGCTAACAGCATAGCTCCCGAAAATACATTGAAAGCGTTTCAAAAAGCAATCGAATTAGGAGCAGATTACGTGGAATTTGATGTTCATGAATCAAAAGATGGTGAATTAGTTATAATACACGATGAAGATACGTTCAGGACTACAGGTCAAAAGGGCTTAATAAAAAACATGAGTTTAAAAGAATTAAAAGCATTGGATTGCGGTGAAGGTGAGCAGATTCCTACTCTGAAAGAATTAATTAATTTATCTAAAGGAAAAATTGGTTTAAATTGCGAAGTTAAGGCTGAAGGAATTGTAAATAAAATAATAAAGGCTTTTAGAGAGGCTGACATTATCGATTCAACCATGATATCGTCTTTTTTACACGACGAGCTTGTAAAAGCCCAAAAAATCGAACCAAAATTGAGAATAGCGTCTTTAGAACCAACGGGTGAGGGAGGGGCGATCGATTGGGCTCGGAAAAAAACAATGCTTCAATTTGTAATTAAGAATAATTTTTTTGCTATTAATCCTTTATATATGCTTGTTGATCAAAAGTTTGTTGATCTCGCTCACCAAAATAATATGAAGGTTTACCCTTGGACTGTTGATTCGAAAATTGGAATGAAAAAATTAATAAAAATGGGCGTAGATGGAATAATTACTAACGATATTTCTCGAGCTAAGGAGTTATTAAACCAATAAAATAAGGAAAGCCGCTTAATAAATCGTTTTTTTACTATCATTAATCACTTCCATTTAAAATCAATCTATTTTTTCTTCA
The DNA here is from genome assembly GCA_030610785.1 of Promethearchaeota archaeon. Lineage (GTDB taxonomy): Archaea > Asgardarchaeota > Lokiarchaeia > Sigyniarchaeales > SOKP01 > JAUWRB01. The sequence goes on from JAUWRB010000054.1 coordinate 14,126, forward strand.
ATAAATTATTTTAGGATATCAATACTATTCTCACTAATAATCTTAATAAAACCGAATTTAATCATGTCAGATTTTACCACAAATATAAATTTTGAAAGACTTTTTAAACCAAGATCAATTGGGATTATCGGGGCAAGTTATCATCCAGCAGGGGGCGGATATTTTGTTCAGGCAATGAAAAATAAATTTCGAGGTCCCATGTATCTTTTTAATCCCCGTCTAAGTGGTACGGAACTTAATGGATATAAAGTGTATGCCTCAATTTCGGAAATTCCTGATAATAAGCCAATAGATTACGTCATAATTGGTGTTGCAGCACGCCTTTGTCCAAAAATTTTAAAAGAAGTTGGTGAAAAAGGAGTGCCCTTCGTAACTATATTTGCGTCAGGATTTAGCGAGGTTGGAAAAGCGAATCTTGAAGAAGAAGTTCTAAGAATTGCAAAAAAATATAATATTAGAATTATTGGACCAAATTGTTTAGGAGTATATGACCCTTCAGCAGGACTTTATAACGCTAAAGGACAATCCAAGAAATCGGGCAATTATAGTGGCGTATTTCAATCTGGGGGTTTGGCGGTAAATGCAGCACAGCTTGCGGTTTCTTATGGTTGTTTTATCGCTAAATTGATTTCAATTGGAAACGCAATAGACTTATCTTATCCTGACTTTTTAGAATATTTTTTAACAGACGATCGTACGGCCATAATAGGTTTATATCTCGAAAATTTAAAATCTATAGAAATTGGTAGAAGATTCTTAGAGGCGGCAAAAAAATGCAATTTAAACCGAAAACCTGTAATTTTATGGAGGGCAGGTTATGGAGAAGCTACTAAAAAAGCAATAATGTCTCACACGGGAGGTTTGGCAGGAAATAATGCTATATGGAAAGCTGTAGCTAAACAAACAGGTTGTTGCTTAGTAAATAATTCAACAGAATTAGCAACATTAGCTTCAGCATTTAAATTAATTCGTTTACCTGCTTCACGAAATATCGGATTAATTGGAATTGGAGGGGGCTCTACGATAGAAGCGGGAGACTCTCTCGAAAAATATAATATTAAAATACCAAGATTAACAGATAAGACAATTAATAAGATGGGTCGTTTTTTAAACGATGTTAATACGAATTTTACAAATCCTATTGACCTTGGAGCTCAAGGTGCTTTACCAAATATTTATTATCGCACGATTCTAGCCCTTGATAAAGATCCAAATATTTCTACTATTGTTTTTGTAAAAGATCCGGAACGTTTTAGTGATTTAGAAGAAACTATTATTGAAGGTATGGGTTTTGATAAAGGCATTGACTTGAATAAGGCCTTTATAAAATACATTAGCAAGGCAAAACGGATTTGTAAAAAACCAATGATTTGTGTCATGCTTAAGAT
>JAUWRB010000200.1 GCA_030610785.1 Promethearchaeota archaeon
CTTTGTTTAATTTTTTTTTTTAATATTAAAATAATTTAAAAATTTATTCAGTTTAAAATTATTTAAATTATTTAAAAAATTTAAAATTTATTCAGAATTTAAATAAAACCATATCTTTAAAAATATCAAAATTTTGATAAAATCATGAGATATATCTTCAAAATTCTGGTTTTTGGAAACCCAGATACAACTATTCCGTACATGTCAAAAACTTTTGGAGATGGCGGTGAAGAGTATGAAACATACAACGAATGGTCTAAAGAAATAAACATTTTAGAAGATATTTGCGATGTAGAAGTTGATGTTATTACTGATCTTATTCATGCCGATGTCGATGAATTAATTCCACAGTCGGATGGAATGATCTATTTTTTAAATCCTCTACGAGAAGAAGAATCTGAACTTTTCGAAATGATAGTCCAAATCATAGAAAAAACTAGACACGATATACCTACCGTTATCATGTATTACGATCAGAGCGGTTATCTGCCAATATCTGTTAATACATTATTGGAACATGTTTGGATTACTCATCCCAACATGGAAGCTTTTGCTAATCTTTCCACAAGAGAATTTCATCAAGTTCTACATTGTTTATGCTTAGCTATAATTACAGGAGATATCCCTCTGAACATAGAAAACGCTTGGATGAGATATCCGTATTTTGTTGAATTAGCAAATAATTATTTTAAAAACCAAAATTATTATTACGCTGCTCAAGCCATAAAAAACGCCGCAATCATTTCAGAAATCTTCAATAAAGAAGATTATTTCATAATAAGTGAGCAAGCAGCTTATCTTTTTTCCAAAAATAATTTGTACTTAGAAGCCAGTAAAATTTTAGAAAATATTGATAAACGAAAATCTAGTAGTTTTAAAAAACTTTATGCCGAAGCCATGATAATCGAAGGAAACAAATTATTTAACAAAAAAGACCATGAGTTGGCTGCTAAGCAATACGAGAGTGCCGCACAATGGATTTTAATAGAATTAAACGATAGACACCTAATTTTAAAATCTTTTAAATTAGCAATAAATTCTTGGATTTCTGCTTGTAAATGTAAAAAAGCGTTTGTAATTCTTGAACGGCTTAATCATAGAGATGTTATTGCGATTTTAAAGGAAGTTGACGATAAAATTATAGGAGCTGTTGAATATTTAGATTCTATTGGAAATTTGGAATCTGCAAAAGAGCAATTATATATTTCCTTGAATAAATACCAACGGGAAGGCCTTTTTGATAATTTAACAAAATTTACTTACAAATTAATAGATATCTTGATTAAAATTTTAAATAAAAATGTAATTAACAAGGAAATTAATTATTGTAAAAAGATTTACGATGAAATTGAAAATATTTGGGAAAATTTCAATGTGGAAAAAATAGATTTAGATTCTACTTTAGAAAAATTAATCAAATTATTTTTAGAAGAGTATAATTTTAGCATGTCTTCTATTCTAATTAACAAGTTAAATTCTTTGGAATTAAAACAAACGTTATCTAAATTTAGTTCCAAAGAAGAAGATAAGAATAAGGAATTGAAAAAGAAAGAAATAGAGATCAAAGTTCAAAAAGGAGTTGCTATCTTAAATGAGTTTTTTGAAGCTGAACAAGACATTGTTAATAAGATAAATCAAGAAAAAATAAAAGAAGCTAGAGAATTCATTAAACAAAACGAATATATTAAAGCTGCAAGACACGTGAAAGCCCAGGCGGATTTCCTTAAAAATATGGGAATGGACGAAAACGCAAACCAGACTTTAATAAAATCTTTAGATATATCTTTAGAGGGTAAAATATTTGATACTTTTTTTAAATACTATTTTGAATATTATAACAGTATTCCTAAAAAAATGAAAAAAAATTATTTAATACGAAATTATGCCATTCTCGTTCAAAAATTAAAAGAAATAAAAGAAGAAAAAAGCTACGAGAAGAACGAAAAAGCTTTCGAAAATGCAAGTAATATTTTTAGGAATTTAATGCTTTTTGACGAATCTCAAGAAATTAGCAGATTGTTTATAAAAGTCATTAAAAATGAAGCCTTGAGAATAGTAAATAGCGAAAAAGACATCTCTGGAATTAATAAAGCGTTAGAACTAATTAAAAAAGCGAATAATATCTCATTTGCTCATTTCGATAATGCTAAAATTACCTTTAATAAAATCTTTAAAAGAATAGCTGAAATATTTATTTCTACCGGAGATTTATCGTCGGCTCTTGAATACAACGATAAAATCGAGAATAAAGCGTTTAAAACAGAAATTCACGAAAAAATCGAAAAAGCTGAGACAAATAAAATTGCTTTAATGTCACAAAAAGTAGAAGAATCGTTAAAAGAAGAGATTTTAGAAGAAAGGTTGTCAATTATTAAAAATATAGGACGGGACGCAAAACAAGATAAGAAAAACGAGTTAAAGCAAAGGAAAGGGTTAAAAAGAGCATACTTTAAAGATGCTTTAAATTTTATAACTAACCAAGAATTTGATAAGGCAATAGAAATTTATAAAGAGAGCATAATTCGATTAAAAAATATTAAAAAATATAATTTAGCAGGAGTTTCATTGGCAGTAGCATGTCTATTGTTCATGAAAGATAATGAATTTGATAAAGTTAAAAAATTACTCGTAAACACGAAAAAGGAGTTATCTAGCTTAGGTAAATCGTTTTCCGAGACCTTTTCCATTAAATTAATTGAATATATTATTGATATAAAAAAAATTCAAGACGAATTGAAATTTAAAGAAATTTTACCTCTATTAGAAGTTCTGCCACTATTTGAAGAGGAAAAAATAGTACTTTACGAATATTTAGGTAAGGATTATCAAAAAGAAGAAGAAATTAAAAAACCAATTAAAGCTAAAGCTGAATTAGCAAGGATTAGGGGTGATATTTTAAATCTAACAAAAAAGATTGAAAAAGAAAAACGAGATATCGCCCTTAGAAAAATGATGAAAAAAGAATATTGGAACAAGGCTTTAGAAGAAATAAGTAATAATAACATGCTTGAAGCTTCAAAATCTTATTTAGATACCGTACCTAAACTCATTGAAAAAAATTTTATCAAACAAGCAGCGATATCTTTAATTTTAGGGTTAATTATCTCAATTTATAAAGAGGATTCCCAAAGACCTAAATCAGAAATTAACGAAATATTAAAAAAGTACTATTCTAAGACAAATGAGTTAGAAGACTTACCCGAAATTGAAATTTTAAAAATTATTATTTCGTCCCTCGATTATAATTCAAATTCCTTAAATAAATTAGCTTTAGATCATTTTATTGAAAAATTAATCTTATTTGAACAAGAAATAGAGCTTTTAAAAATTTTTTCAGGTGAGGAAATGCGTGAAAAAGTTATTAAAGTCGCTTTAACGAGAGATGAAAGGGGAGTATTATCAAAAGTCTTAGTAGATTTGGACATGAGATACGAAAATCTTCAACAACAATTAAGAGACGAAGACTTTGATGACATGTTCAAGAAAAGGAATGCCATGAAAAGAAGATTTTACGAAGAAATATTAACTCTACTAACTAATAAATCTTTTAGCGAAGCTGGAAGTAAATACTACGAGTTAGCAACTAAAATATCCATGAGAAAAGATTTCAAAACGAGCTCGTTATTGATTCTTTTATATGGGTTGGTATTATTGAAAGAAGGAGAATCTGTAGAAAAAATAAATAAAAAGGTCAATGAATTTTTGGAGTCTTTAGGTCTAAGTAAATCTTTATTTAGAGATACTTTTTATTCAACGTTAATCTTGTTTATTATTGATGTGGAATTAAATAAAATTAATCAATTTCTACCAAAAATTAAGAACATTTTGGAGATTTTACCATTATTTGAAGAAGAAAAAGCATTAATTAAAATTTAGAAACTTTAAATATTTATTTCATAACATTCTTTAACCTAACTCTATTGGTACATTATACAATATTCGCGGACTTTTGGAGGTCTTTTACACGCATGCGGAGTGTGACCTCTGTAACTCTTGCTAACTTTGAAATCTCTTTTTGGGTTCGCGTTTCACTACACATTTTTGACGCAATATAAATTCCTGCAGCAGCAATTCCTTTAGGATCTTTTCCGGCCGAATTAAACCCATTTTCTTTAGCTTTTTGAATTATTTTAACTGCTATATTTCTACATTGCATGGATAAATGCAAATCATCGTTGAATTTGTCCACATAGCGTTCTGCACTAAAGTGCGTGACTTTCAAATTTAATTTGGGTAAGATTTCGTATAAAATTAATCGATAACTTTTAATTACTTTTTTTTTTGGTATTTGCGCAATATTAGTTATTTCTTCAATTGTACGTGGAATTCCATGAACCCTTAAAGCACAAAAAATAGACGCTGCCAATAGTGTATCAATACTTCTTCCCATTGTTAATTTCTTTTTGACAGTCTGGGTATAAATTCGAAGAGCATCTTCAGCTACACTATCAGGAATTCCCAGTCTTTTTTGTAAGCGCTGTAAATTTGGTAAAGCAATCCATAGATTTCTCTCGTAAGAAGTTGTTAAAGATCTATGAATTTTTGCCAACCTATTAAATTTAGACTTGAATTTTGGACTAAGTAATGCGCCCCGTGCGTCCCGATTTCCCCGAATAATTGTACGCGGTCCAATAGGACTATACACTCGTTCATTACTCTTTCGCTTTAAAATCTCTTCTTGAGTAAAAGCCCTACGCGGACTATCATCCAGAATCCTGGTAAATACATAACCACAATTAAGGCAAACTAAGTATCCATCTTCCTCTGATTTTTTTGGAGCATCACAACAATATTGATCGTTGTTATCATTAAAAAATTCATCATCTTCTAAATGTGGTGCCATAAAAACTTCTCTTAAAAAAATTAATATATTGGAATATTTTATTCTCTAATAGAAATAAAATAAAACATCTATATAAATTAGATTTTATTTTTATTTTTTTTAATCAAAATTTATAAAAAATATTAATTCATAGAAATAATAATTTAAAAATCTTAAACGAAATTAAACAATAATATTTTTTTTACTCCAAGGATTCGATAAAAGACCGGGAATTACAATGGCGTTAGAAATTAATAAACTGATAAATTTATTTTCAAAATTTCTGGACCCCGAACATGTTAATTTCAATAAATTAAAATCAATTAACGACCTTTTGAAACTACCTATTTATTCTTACAAATTTTTAGATAAAAAACAATCGAAATTGTTAGAAGATTTATTAGATATCATTAATATTGGCGAAGCGGCAAAATTAAATAAAAACAATCCATTTGAAAAATTAATAAATCTTGAATCGATTAATGATCCCGTTAATGTTGCAGAAAAGCGTAAAATTCTTGAGCAAAAAATTGCAATATTTGAAAAAAAATATCCTGAATTACAAAAAAAATTAATTAAAACCATTACAATTAGCTCCCTTATAAAAGAAATTAAAATAAAAAAATTAGGATTAGAAAAGGAACGCCAAAAAATAATCTTTATCGGATTAGACAACGCTGGGAAGACGGCCATGTTAAATAAGTTTGGTGGGCGTATGGGAATAGAAGATCTTGTAAACCTCAAACCTACAAAAGGAGTTCATCGAAAAATAATTGAAAGTTCAAACTTAGACATCCTTATCTTAGATATGGGTGGACAAGAAAAATATAGGAATATTTATTTAGAAAAACCCGAAAAATATTTTCTTCAAATCGATCTTTTAATTTTTATAATAGATTTGCAAGATCCGGATAGGTTTGAAGAAAGTTTTCAATATTTTGGTGAAATTATTGATATTTTATTAATATATGAAGAAAGTCCACATGTTCTTATTTATTTAAATAAGTACGACCCGGAATTAAAAAATGATCCGAACATTTTACTTAGTATTGAACTCTTAAAGCAAATGATAAATGACTTTTTCCAAAATAAAAATTATGAGTTAGATTATGAAACGTATTTAACTTCAATCTATTCGATAATTTCTCACGAACCTCAATTTTCAAAATTCATTAAGGAAACCATGAAAACAACAACCTATTCGCTTACTGATCCAATCGTAAGAAAGGTCGAAGGAATGGCTTCGACATTAGAGGAAACCATGAACGCGATTATTAGATTAACGGAAGGTATTACAATTCAACTTAGCAATTTAGATAGTCGTCTTAAAGCAATCGAAAGTGGAGCTTTTGAAATCGCTCAAAGTGGAATACCAATAGAAATAAAAAGCCCTCAGCAAATTAAAAAGAAAAGTGAAGGAGATGACCGAGCTAACATTTTAGACGAATTAAAAGATTTGTTTAAAAAAAAAAGAAGGTTAGACCTTTGAACTACCATCAGCTAAAGCAGATGGATTCTTTCTTCATCAAGAACTGCTGATTTAACGCCAGTCTTACACTCTCTCCAAAAGCTTAACTTTCCGTAGTCCCTACGGTAGAATGATGAAATATTATTGATTATCTAATT
>JAUWRB010000031.1 GCA_030610785.1 Promethearchaeota archaeon
TAGTGGCTTTAGGTGCTGAACCATCCGTGGCATTTTCGATAATACCTAGTTCGAGATTAGTCACGGTTACATTCTCACCTGTTGGGGAAGAAACTGAAAAATTTCCAGACGCTTCAAGTGCGCTCGTTAAGTTACTTGCAACTTGCTCATTAGTAGCATTTGTCGTGACGTTAGAAATTCTAATACCCACTCTATCAGAAAAACTTGGATCTAGCGCTCCAGAATCGCTAATATCAAACCACACGTAAAACTTATGGCTCGGTGTAGAAATATTAAAGTATGTTCCGTTTAAATCGTTGTTCGTGTCATTTGTGCAAGTTATTTTAGTACTTTCTGCTACACTCCCAGTTGACACATTGAATTCAATGTGCTCTTCAAATGATTCCAACAAAGTTCCATTTGGATATTTAAATAGATATGTGATATTTGCGTCAGTTATGTAATATTTTTTTAAAATAGACTCGTGAGTATAATTACAGGTTATTTTCAAGACATCTTGGCTAAAAATAAAATTAGGTATTTCGTCCAAGACATTATAACTTGCTGTTAACATCACGTTGTTATATATTTCAAAAGCGTCTAAATAAGCTTCGCACAACTTTAAGTTAGCGTGAAAATTTTTGTAATTATCGTTGTTTCCGGAACCAAGAGAAGCGTTATAGGCGTAAAGCGTGAAATTATAGAAATTTTCTTCGAAAGTGTTGTATAATTCTATTGCTCTATCGTAATAAGTAATATTTCCGGTTATATCAAATAATTTCAAGCAAGCTTGCATCATCAATGAGTTTGCTTCAAGATCGTGTTTATCATCGCCTGGAACCCACGCTTGGTCTCCATTGTAAATATAGGCCTTATCAACTGGATCCCAGAATTTATCATCAAGCTTATCGTAAAGAGCAGTTGCGTTTTTATAGTATGGAGAATCTATTGAACCATTTTCCTTCCAAAAATCTAATAAAGTTATTATTCCTAGAGCGTTCACGTGTAAATACTTGTCCGTGTTTGTTGCGTTAAAATAAAAACCTTTATTAGTATTATCCCAATATTTTTCAATAAGGGTTGACATCGTGTTATTTGCTAATTCAAAAGCGCGGTCTCTATAATTTTGCGCTAATTGAGTTGTTCTATTAATAAGGAGGTTTGCTAATATGGCGTATAGATTACATTCTGTATAGATATCGTCTGAAGAATTGGAAACATGAAAACTTTTATTGTCATTATCCCAGAATTGATGTGTTGAGTTAATAAGGTCAAATATTTCTTCTATTGAATCTTTTGGGGAATAATCGTTAATTGTTAAATCGTCTATGTTTTCAATCAATAGAAAAATCGGCATTAAATTACTAATTAGGTACCTATCGTCGTCAATTATTTCTCCGGAAGTACCATTAATGGAATTAACAAATCCATATTCAAAAACTGTCATGTTACCTTCATACCATAAAGGTGTTAACTTTAATTGATTGTATATTGTATCGGTCTCACTTCCAGTAAGTTCAAGTTTTAACAAAGAGTTGTATAAGAGTAAATTATCTTCCGAAAAGGTTGTATTTTCCATTATATTTCCTAGATTATCTCCATATCTATAATAAATCGAAATATCGTTGTCTAGGGGTGATTCATATCTATTCAAAAAAAAATCTCGCATGTCTGAAAAATTAACGGTAAATGGATCTTGAAATATTGAAGGATCCGTTGCTAAAGTCGGAATTTTTGAATTTTTATCGTAAATATCCTTATCTTGAGAATCATTATAGAGATTAGAATTGATATCTTGATGAACTGTAGAATTAATAAAAATAAAACTCAATAAGAATACGAAAATAAAGGATAAACTGATTATTTTTTTTTTAAAACAACCACGATTAATTATTTTTCTTCTTAAATTAAAAGAATTATTATTACTCATCAAAATTTCTTTCTTAACAATTGATATGTTTTTAAAAAATCCTTATTTTAAAATTTTTTCTGAATCTCTTCTGGTAATTTTGAAATTTTTATTCTTAATTGTTTCATGGTATCTCTATCTCTGATAGTTACCGTATTATCTTCTAGCGAATCGTAATCAACAGTAACACAAACGGGAGTACCTAACTCGTCTTGCCTGCGATAACGCTTTCCAATAGAGCCTGCAACATCAAAAAAAGAGCCAATTCGATGTTCTAGCAAACCATTATGGATTTTTAACGCTAAATTCTTTATATTTTTTTTATTTCTTACGAGAGGGAATACGGCTACCGTGTTAGGGGCAAGTTCAGATTTTAATTTTAAATTTATCCTTTCTTCTTCCACATTGAATCCTGTTTCAAGAAGAGTATAAATTATCCTATCGATTCCAAAAGCGATTTCAAGAATTTGAGGAATTTCTTTTATTTTTGGATCTGAACCCATCGCAATATTAAATTGTTTTGTTTGCTTAGAAAATTCTCCGTGTTGCCTTAAATCGTAATCAGTTCTGTCGTGAATTCCACAAATTTCCACCCATCCGAATTGTTTTGTTAAAATTTCTAAATCCCACGCGTCATCGGCATAATGAGCTCTTTCATTGGGGGAATGCTGCCTATATCTGACTGCATTTTCAGGAAATCCTAATTTTATTGTTAAATAATGGCCAATATATAAACAATACGCATAGGCAGGTTTTTTAAGAATTCCTTTTTTAATCGCCTCTTCAAGAGAAATAATGTTTGGTTTATCAATATTTTTATCTTGAAGTTTCCAATCTAATAATGGCAATTTATTTTTTTTAATTTCGTGATATTCTTCAAAATCCATCTCTTGCTCTTTTCCGATAAATAATTGAAGTTCAAATTGATCAAAGGCTCTCATTCGGAGAACTAATTGCCTAGGAGAGATCTCATTTCTATAAGCCTTACCGTATTGATATATTTTAATTGGATACTGCCTTCTTGCATCTTGATTTAATCGATTAAATAGTAAATAAGTAGTAGTGGCGGTTTCTGGACGTAAATATGCTGTCGTATTTTTACCCACCTTAGTTTTTAACATTAAATTATATTCTTCTATTTTTTCAAAAGGAGTACCGCATTTTGGACACGCTATTTTGTTTTTTTTGATTAAATTTTCCATCTGTTCAAAAGATAAACCATCTATCATCGTATCCGGAAGTTGTTCTTGTAGATACTTGTCGGCCCTAATTAATGAACCACATTCCTTACAGCTTAATACGGGATCAATAAACCTCTCTAGATGTCCTGATGCCCTCCAAACCACTTCAGGCATAATAGTGGGGCATTCTACTTCTCCAAAACCAAAATAACGTAATTCTCTTCTAAAAAGGGATAAAATATTATTCTTAAGGGCCATTCCAGCAGGTCCATAAGAAAAGAATCCCGCTAAACCACCATATATTTCAGGACTCGGCCCCCAAATGAACCCTCTACGTTTAATGAGAGAATTAAATGTCTCTATATTATCCTCGATCTTCATTTTTTTTAAAATATTGTGAATAGATAGTTAAAATGAATTTTTAATAATATTTGTAGTTTTTTTCAAAAAGTCAAAAAATAAAACAATATTTTAAAATATTGGAGAAGATAATATAATTATTAATTTATAATTAAAATTATAGAAAAAAATAAAAATTGATTAAATAATGTTTTTTGCAGAGGAATATTTCAGATTTTTTGATGTGTGGAATGCTATAGAAATGGGACTCTACTTCATTATCGTAGGATATTATTTTTTACTTTTTGCGTACTTTTTATCAATGAGATGGCGTATTAGTCGCAAGTTATTTTGGTTTTTTCTTTCAATTTTGTTTTTATGCTTAGCAGCGGGAAGAGTATTTTTTATCGTGTACTATTTTTTTCTTCCGGAACTCGAAGGTCAAATTAGTAATATCGAATTAATATCGTTATTCATGATGTATTATCGCTTAGCTACATTCTTCACGTGGATGGGAATCGCATGTCTCATGGGCGTGTTAGGAGTCTTACTCTTTCCACCCGATAGTCATTTAGAACAAAAATCCTCTGAAAAAAAAACAGAAGGAATAAAAGAATTTTTAAAAGACAATATAAAATACTTAAATTATCTCTTTCGAATAGGATTAATCGTCTCTCCTATTATTATAGGAATTCTTGCGTTATCTTTACCTGATAATGTTTTCATGGATCCTGATTTACCCGTTAAATATAATTACGATATCGATTTAATTTTATTTACATTTGGATCATGGTCATATCCTATTGGACGTTTTGTATTAAATCTTGTATTGCTTCCATTGTTCATGCCAATTATTCCGATTATTTTTTTATATTTAGCGTTTAAAACTTTTGGAGTATTGAGAAAATCTTACGCATTAAACGCTATTGGGTTTTTCCTTTATTATGCGGGGAGAATAAGTCAAGGGTTATTTGAAGCAATTGGTTGGGCCCATGTAAGCGCAATAGCCTCTCCGCTATTAATATTATTATCTTTACTTATAATAGTCATCGCAAATAACTACGAACAACTTAAATAGTTATTTGTAATTCTTCTTTCATTCTTTCGCAGCGATTACATGTAAGCATGGAGGGGTTATTTTATTCATTTTTTAAAATACATGTTCCTTAAATAAAAGTTAGTAAAAAAAAAAATATAAAATATTATAATTAAAATCTTATATCTAAAATATAAAGAAATTTTTAATAAATTGAAATCTTATATTTAAAAAAGAGGGATTTTTTTTACAATGTCAATTCACGGAAACCAAAATATTTTACCTTTGTTTTTAAGAAAAAATAAACTCACTCTAATAGAAGATAATGCGGGATTAGCTTTAGGTTTTTACTTGGTAACAAAAGATATTAAAAAAGGTGAAAAGATTTTATCATTTTCGAAGCTTTTATGGCCTTTTTTATCAATTCCGGGTAGTATATCGACTCATATTATTCTTGATGGTCTTAAAATTTTTGAAAAGAAAGGAAGATTTAGTAATCCTCCTCGACAGCCTTTAATTGGACACATCCTAAGAAATATTGAAAATAAAACCGAAATTGAACAGTTAAATACAATTATTGATGTTTTAACTTATAAAGACTCTGAAGCGGACGAAATTGGAGAAGGTGAAGAATCTGAATATCAAAAGCTTCAAATGAACGCTCTTGTAAATCCAGAATTTCTTAACACATTAATGAAATTAATACCCTATTATCAAAATCAACCAATTACAGATTATATGCCGTTAGATACGGGTTTATCAACTGATGACGCTATAAAAATTTCAGAAAAATATCGTAATATCATAAAAACAATTAAAGGGAACGCATTTAGATGGGAAACGCAAATCGAATTAATAAAAAAAGTAGTTGATAAATTACTTATTTATTTAATAGTTAACCTTAAAGATGTTAAATTTCGCTATTCCTCTAAAATAAATAAAGCATCCTTAATGATAGATAACGTTCAAATAAAAGAAATAATGACATTGGAGCGCGATAAAATCGAGAATTGGAAATCAAACAAGAAAAAAACAATAATTGAAAATACTTCCTTACTATTTAAAAGCGTTGAAAGGCAATTAGAAGACATAATTAAAAAAAATAAGTTTTTTAGTCGTTCAGACATATTAAAAACAAAACTTTTTGAGGACATTTCATTAAGCTTTGAAAAGCATTTTACTTTTTTGAGACAAGGCGGAAATAAATTTTTAGAGTTAATTGAATCCCTTAACCAAAAATATGAAGAATTTAAAACACAAATAATTAATATTAATACCGAAGCTGAAGTTCAAATAAAAAAATACGAAACGGAGTTAAATGCGAAATTAAACGAAAGAAATAAACAATTGTCCGAATTTGAGATAGAAAAACAAGAAAAGATCTCAATTATAAATGATTTTAAAAAAGAAATTGAAAATTTGTTTTCCAAGATCATTAAAATCGTTCAAATGAAAAAAGAGAGTTGCTTGCAAGAAGCAGAGGAATTAATGATTTGGTCTTTAAAAGACGATCGAACAAAATATTTTTCAATACCTATTCAATGGATTTACATGCCCTTTTACGCGATGTTTTTAGAGGACGAAGCCATGATGGAAGAACGCATGACTTGCGTTTTTTCAGGATACATTAATAACGATTCGAATTTTTTATACGAAGAAATTGACAACGCACTTAAGAATTTAAAAAATATAGTAAATGAAAAGATTAACGATGATATGAGAATACGTTCTAATTTCGAATTTTCGTGTGAAAAAAAGAATTTAATTAAGGATCCTAATTTTAAAAAAAAAATTCAAAGCGGAATTTCAATCTTAAAAAGTAATTCAATAATTAATGATGAAATTGAAAAAATAATAAAAGAAAATCTTAATTTAATTCCTTAAAATCAATATTTTTTTTTTTATAATCATGATAGAAACTAAGTATGAACTAAAAAAAAAAAGAATTCGAGCTTTCTTCTTAACTATTGAGACAAAATTAAAAAAAAAGCAAGAAATTGACAAGAAACAAGAAGATCTCTACAGGGATGGAATGGTTTACCGTCAAATGCGGCTACCAGTCGAAAAAATTACAAAGGAATATGAAGATAAGTTAAAAGAAAAAATTGAACATAACATAATTAAAGCAGAAATTTTTGAAGCTACGAAAAAAGACTTAAAGCGCATAATGGACCTGTACAATAAAAGTTGGTTAACATCGAACACTCCATTTCGTCCTATAACCGTGGATTCTATTAAAAAAATCCATGAGGATCCAGACACGGTGATTTTTATTGCTAGAGTATATGGAATGGACGGAGGATTTGTCATTCTCGATTTTGAAGGAAATAATAAGGAATATGGGATAATAGCCGGACTTGGTGTATTACCTCGTTTCCAAAGAAAGGGGTTAGGATTAATAATTGGAATGGCAGCGTGGAATTATTTAAAAAAAAGAGGGATTAAAGAATTGCGCTGCGAGGTTTATAGAGATAATAATATTTCTTATTCATTTATTCAAGCTCTAGGGTTTGAAGAGTTCGAGAAAAAGGTGTATCGAAAAGAAGATTTTGAAATAGAAGAAAAAACATTTTCAAATAGCCCGATTTCTTTTAAACCATAAAAAAGTAGAAATTTTTCCTTTAAATTAAGATTAGTAACAGTAGTAATACGATTTTTACCTTTTTTATTCGATATATGCTTTTAATCAACTTTGAACTACCATTGCCTAAAGGCTAAGGCTATGGTATTCTTTTGCTAAAAACGATAAAACGGATTTCTTTGGCTCAACAATTGAATAACACTTTTAGAAAAAACTATTACCATATTTAAAAAAATTTTTCTTAGAGCAGCCTTTATTATTATCATAATGCCTGAGTCTAGAATAAACCTAAAAAAAAAGCGAATTAGAAGCTTTTTTTTCGAACAAATAACAAAAGAAGACGAAGTTCAGGAAGATATTCTTGTTACTGGACTTGAATACATTCAAATGCGATTGCCGGTTGAAAAAATTACAAAGGAATATGAAGATAAGTTAAAAGAAAAAGTTGAGCGTAACATTCTTCACGCAAAAATTAGAGAAGCTACAGAAGCCGATTTAGAAAGCGTCATGTATGTGTATAACAGGAGCTGGATGACTTCACACGAGCCTTATTCTCCTATAGATTCAGATTCTTTAAAAAAGATTTTCGATTATCCAGAAACCGTAATTCTAGTCGCAAGAGTTTATGGAACTGATGGGGGATTTGTCATTCTCGATTACGAAGGGGAAAACATGGAACATGGTATTATAGCAGGTTTAGGCGTAATACCTCGCTATCAACGTAAAGGTCTCGGGACGGTTGTTGGAATGGCAGCGTGGGATTTTTTTAAAAAAAATAACGTGAAAGAACTTAGATGTGAAGTGTATAAAGATAATAAAGTCTCGTATGATTTCATCAAATCCTTGGGATTCGAGGAGTATGGGACAAAAACATACAAAAGCGAAGATTTTCATCAGGAAGAATAATTTTTAGAAATCATTAAATTTATTTGAACTTTTTAACGATTTAATTTTTTCAACTAATAATTTGATATTATACTCGTCTTTTATATCCTCGTAATAGTTTTTTGCTTGTTCCAAATCTAATAATGCCATTTCAATCAATCCCTTGTTTACAGCGATATCTCCTAATTGATTTAAAGTTTCTGCTGCTTCTTTTGAAAAATTTAATTTTTCAAAAACTTTTAAAGCGTTATTATAATATTCAATTGCTTTCGAGTTATTATCAAGGTAATCCAGATAAATTTGAGCAATTTTTGTCGATATTTCAGCAATTTTTGGATCATCTCCAAATTGATAATATATTTCGCTTGACAATTTATAAAAATCAATTGCCTTGTTATTTTCTCCTTTTATCTCATATAAGTTTCCTAAAGCTTC
Source organism: Promethearchaeota archaeon (assembly GCA_030610785.1). Classification (GTDB taxonomy): domain Archaea; phylum Asgardarchaeota; class Lokiarchaeia; order Sigyniarchaeales; family SOKP01; genus JAUWRB01. Next base: position 8,346 of record JAUWRB010000031.1, read on the forward strand.
TAAAACAACACCTTGTTTAAGATCATCTCGAATTTCGTAAATTCTTATTGATTCAAGGCTTTTTAGCAGATAATCTTCTGCGTCAACATCGTTATCCCATAATAAATTCAATTTACCAAGATATAGAAAACATTCCCATTCTAATCGTGCTTTTATGATAGTTGTAATATCTTCTTTTATTTTTTCAATTAAACTTAAAGCGTCGTTAAAACTCTCGTAAGATTGGTCGTAATAATCTTCTCCTAAAAAATAATACAACTTTCCATATTTTATGAGCGTATTAATAATTCCATTAAGATCTTCATTTTTTCTAAAATAATCTGAATTTCTGGCTAAAATTTTTGCTATTCGGTCGTGATCCTTCAATAGAAAAAGAATTTCAACCAAATTACTCGATGATTTTACCTCTTCAAACAGCATTTTTTCTCTTTCAGCTAATTTAAGTGCTTCTTGATAATACTTGTAAGAATTTTCTAAATCTTTTATCAAATAATACGCATTTCCTAAATTGTTATAAACTTGAACTATTTTATTATTATCTTTCAGTTCCTTCAAATTTTCAAGAGTTCTATCAAAATGATATATCGCTTCGTCAAAAAACCCCAGTTCCTCTTGAATTAGCCCTATTTCATTGTGAGAAATAGCGATATTCAATAAATCATTTTCTTCACCAAAATTTTTCAATGCCATTTCAAGAATCTTCAATGCCGTGGAGAAATCTCTTTTTTTATAATATAAACTAGACTTTTCTAATAATAAAGAACCTACTAATTCACCATGCGTTTCTTTTTGTTCTAAATTTTTATCAATCTCTTGAATTTTTCGTTCTATATTGTCGTCTTTTATGATGTAAAAATCGTAATTCTCTTCTTCAATAGATTCTTCATAACTATTAAACGTTAAACCATCAATAGGATATTCCCTTATTTCAGTAAACTTTTTTTTTATATTAACAATAAGAGGTTTATTGCAATGGCGGCAAAATGACCAATGGTCTTCCACTCTCTTTTTACAGAAAGGACAATAATTCATGATTTCTTTTTATAAAAACTTTTAAAATAAAAAAGAAATTTGTTGTTTATATATCTTTACTATGGAAGATTATATTTTTCATTTTAACGTATTTCTTCCACGTTGGTTGTATTCTTCTAACTCTTTCTTAATGTCGTGATCGGCTAATCCAAAAGATTTTAATAAAATTATTATTTGGATTTTTGCATTCTTAGCGTTCATTTTATTAGCTAAATGTAGAGCTCTTATTAACTCATTTTTTGCATCTTTAATCTTACCTAAATAAAATAAAGATTCGGCAACATAGCTTAATCCTTTCATTATTAGTTCTGCGTAATTAGAATCGATTGCTTGATTAGTTCCTTTTTTAAAATACTTGAGAGCTTTATCATTTTTACATTCTTTTTTTTTTAAAATTCCTAAATTAAAGTAAGACACAATAATTCCTTGATTATCTTTCAATTCTTTAAATGCTTTTAAGGTTTTTTTGTATAGTTCAAATACTATGTCCCAATTTTCTTGTTTTTCGTGAATATGAACTAAATTTCCTAAGCAATCCAATAAATTATAAATATCATTATTATCAGCACATACAGCACAACAATCTAAAAAAGCATCGTTCGCATTATCTAATTGATCTAATTTGAAATAATTATTTCCAATTCCCTTTAAACAAGTAATTTGTTCTTTAAATTGATTTAATTTTTGATATATTTCAAATGCTTTCCTATAATTCTCTATAGATTTCTGATATTCACCTTTCTTGAAATATGAAGTTCCTAAAATACCTAAAACAGCACCTTGACCTAATCGATCAAGCTGTTGGTTAAAATAATTTAAACAAATTGCGAAATTTTTCTCTGCCTTAAAATATTGTTCTATTTCTAATTGTAAAAATGCAAGTTCGCTTAATTCTTGAATATAGATTGAACCTTTTCCAACTATTTTTAATTTATCTATAATTTTTAATTTTTCAATAATTAATTTTTCAATTTCCTCTTTCGTTAATTCTATATCTTTTCTGACGTGCATTTTTTTTTTTTTTACAACATTTGTTCGAGAATTTCTGCTGAATTTTGCACCAGTTTTGGGCAAATATCAATAAAAACATTCTTTTCTAAAGCAAGATTCCTTCCCTCAAGCGTACTTATATCGCAATTAATCAATTTTTTACAAGTAATAGTACCATGAAAAGCCTTAAATTTATCTATAAATGCATTAACAAGGTCATAAGTCTTTTCTTTCTTCTTATTATTTGTAATTTTCATATTGCCATATTTAAGTCCTAAGACCATGAACGCACCAGTTACCGCTCCGCAAGTTTTACCATTGCGAGCAATTCCACCCCCAAAAGCACTGGCAATCCTTAAAGCAATGTCTCGATCCAAACCATATCTCTCACTAAATGTAGAAAATATAGCTTGTGAACATGAGAACCCTTTTCTAAAGCAGGAGATAGCACGCTTTATATCATTCATGTTCTTATCACTTTACTTCTTTCAATTATAAATAAAAATCTATAAAAATTAAAACACTGCTTTTCTATTATATATTTAGGCAGTTGAAATTTGAAATTTAAAGAAAGGTGAAATTTGAAATTTGAAATTTAAAGCAAGGTTATGGGATAAACTTGACGATGATAAAGTAAAATGTCACGTCTGTGCTAATGAATGCGTAATCATATCCGGAAAGAAAGGAATTTGCAGAACACGCAAAAATTTTAATGGAGAATTGTATACCCTTATCTATGGTTCTTTAATTTCGTCAGGAAGTTTAGATCCTATTGAAAAGAAGCCTCTTTACAATTTCTGGCCAGGTGCAACAGCTTACTCAATTGCATCAATTGGATGCTCGTTCCGTTGTCAGAATTGTCAGAATTGGTCAATTAGTCAAGCTAATCCCACGGATAACGGTAAAGACGGCTATTATGATTTAAATGAGTACGAAAATCGCAAGATGTCGTTAATAGAAATGACTCCAGAACAATTAGTAAAAAAAGTTATAAAAAGCAAGGCAAAAACCTTAGCGTTTACTTACAACGAGCCTTTAATTTGGCACGAATGGATTCTTGATGTTACAAAACTTCTTAAAAAAGAAGATATTAAGATTATACTAGTAACAAACGGTTATTCTACTCCAGGGGCTTCAAAAGAATTGATCGAAATTGGAATTAGCGCAGTAAATATTGATATTAAAGCAATGAACGACGATTTTTATAAAAAAATATGTGGAGCGAAGTCTGTCCAACCCGTATTAGATACTGCTAAACGCTTTAAATCTAATGGAATTCATATCGAAATTACAAACTTAATTATACCCAACATTAACGATAGTAAAGAAGAAATTGAAATGTTATGTAATTGGGTGGTAGAAAATTTAGGAAAAAATACGCCTACTCATTTTTCAGCGTATCATCCGGACTTTAAAACACCTTCCATGAAAAGAACGCCATTTGAAACGCTGGATATGGCATATCAAATAGCAAAAAAAGCGGGATTATATTTTCCTTACGTGGGAAATATTAGACACGAGAAAGGAAGTAATACTTATTGTCCAAATTGTAATAGTTTACTAATAGGAAGATCGGGATATAGTTTTACTAAAATTAACATTTCTAAAGAAAAAAAATGTCTCAATTGCGAATATAGCTTAAAAAATGATATTATAGGAGAAGTTAACAAAAAATAAAGAAAAAGATAAAAATAAAAAAAAAAATTTAAATTAGTGAAACTCCAAAAATAACTAAAGCAAATCCTTGAATAAAGCAGAAGATAGCAACTACAAACGCAATAGGAGGCCAAGAAATTATTTTCGAAAGGAACATCAACCCCGCTGTATAAAACTTTACGGTTACCGCTACAATGGCGAAAATAATCAAAAATAAGACAATCAGCACTATTTTAGGGTCTATAAAATTCTCAATTAATTCAACAGCTATATCAGGGATTAACATGGCGATAACTACAGTTACTAATGTCGCCGCAGCTAATCCAACCATGCTTGCTATGGGAAGGTCGTTGAGTGGTTTCATGAATGTAAAGAAGCCAAGCACTATAAGTAGAATACAAGTGAATAGATTTCTTTCATTTGCAGTTGTCGTAGCGTATGCGATACTTGGGGGTAAATTAAGGATAAGAGCACCGACTCCCGTGATTATACTAAAAATCCCAACAACAAAACCTAATAGCGTTAATATTTTTAAGAATTTCGTTATATCAAAATCCCAATCCTCCACTTTAGTTAATTTACGGAAAGATTTTCGCCGTAGTCCTTCATGTAAACCATAGATAATCCAAATAACGCCCAATAATATCATAAATAAAGCAGCAAGCTGTGATAATGGTTCCAAAAAAACATTTACAATCGAATCTTGAAAAAACAATTTTTCTCACTTTTTAATTTTGATTAAATATTAAGTTACAATAATAATAATCCAATTTTTATAAAAAATTAATGTAGTCCAATTATAAAAAAATAAAAATATTATTTAATAAAATCAACCGTTTTCTTAATATAATTGATATATTTTTCAATTTCCTCGTTCTTTTTCTCTTCATTCCAAGAATATTCCTTGGCCATTAGTTCTGCTATTTTCTTGGCTGCTTCAAGTGATTTTCTGTGATTAATCCATAGTGTCATTTCTGTTCTTCTGCAAAACACATCAATCAAATGAGGAGTCAATTCGTATTTAAGACAATAAATAATCTCAGCTTTAATAAAATTGTTTTCTTCAATAATTCGCTCTTTAAGAGATAAATCTTCCTTGACGATTTCGAGAATTTTAATTGCACCCTTGCCATATTGTTGGTAAAGGTGATTAGCAATATCTTCATCTAATTGAATATCTAAATTTTTTAATTCCTTAAGCCAATCTTCCTTGTCAATACTTATTAGGAATTTTTGCTTGGAGAAATGCGTCTCTCTTTTAATATCCGGAAAAATCTCTTTTTCATCAACTTTTTTTAATAAATCCTCAGCCATATTCCTCCAAGCCGTTAGTTTACCGCCTGTTATTGTCAATAAACCGTCATCAGAGAAGAATATAATGTGTTTTCGGGATATCTCGCTTTCAGATTTACCTTTTTGCATGACCAAAGGTCTAATTCCGGCATAAGTAGAGATTATATTTTCATATCCAAGTTCTGCTGTCGGGAAATAATATTTTACCGAAGTAATTAAATAATCAGCATCCTCTTTATTGCAAAAGGGATTTGCCAAGTCCCCATCAAAATCTGTATCAGTAGTACCTATAATCGTAAAATCTTTATCGCGTGGTAGTACAAAGAAAGCCCGATCGTCAGTGATGGAGCGAATTATAGTGGCCATTTTATTTTTAACGTGTTCTCGTCTATATACCAGGTGAACACCTTTAGTAGGACGGATGAGAGGCTTGGGGATATCATCAGGATAATTTTCAAGTAATTCATCTGTCCAAATACCAGTAGCATTTACGATTAAAGTTCCTTTTACTTCAAATTCATTATCATTTTCCAAATCTCTGCATTTAACGCCGATAATTTTCTTATTATCTTTAACATAGCCCATGACTTTACAATAATTAATTATATCCGCATCTCTTATAATGGCCTCTTTTAGCGTCTCAATGGTTAATCTAGCATCGTCAATATTATTATCGTAATATACTGCGGCACCTAAATTTCCTTCTCTTATAAAAGCGGGTTCAGATTCAAAAACTTTTTCGGGGGGATACCACTCGTGTTTTTTAAAATTTTTAAATTCCGAATCGTTATCGCTTAAAAAGTCGTAAATTTTAACGGCACTTAATATATCACGCTTTTTATATTTTCCACTTTCGATTTGTGCAAAAAGAAACGGAATGGGGCGCGTTAAATGCGGAATATGGGCCCGCATCCAATTTCTTTCCGTAGCCGACTCTTTTACTAAATCCATATCGCCATGACTAAGGTACCTAAGACCTCCATGAGCTAATTTTGAACTTCTTGACGATGTGCCTGAAGAAAAATCTTGCATCTCTATTAAAGCAACTTTTAATCCCCTCATCGCCGCTTCTCTTGCAACTCCCGCTCCAGTAATTCCTGCTCCTATTATTAAAATATCGTAATTGTTTTTTTGTAGTCTATTTAAGATTTTATCTCTATTTTTATAATTCCAAGATTGGTCAAATAGTTTTTTATCTAATTCACTCATTTTTATCACTTTTTTTAAATAAATATCATCTGATTAAGATTATTTATTTTACATTTTTTAATATCGTTCTGAATTCATGCAAGAAAAATTGATTAGATATATTAAAGATTTAAAAAAAAGATTTACAAAATCTGATGAAATAATTAAATCATGGAAAATTTGGATTATCATTTTCAACATGACTCATGTATCTATTAATAAAAAATGATAAATCATTAAAATTTGGTGAATTACCAGTTCTTACAAAAATAGCGGTTAAAGCGTTTCCCAAGAGAATCGCTTCAGACGGTAATAAATCACACGCTATTCCTAATACAGTCCCTGAATGAAAATATTCACCTGCACCAGTAGTAAATGAAGGTTTTGAAGTGAACCCTTGAGTGATCCAGTAATGATTTTCCTTGGTTGAAATAGTCGAAAAATGAGGTGAATGAATTACTATAAAAGATAAATTTAATTCCTTATTAATTTGTTTCCCCCCTCTCACGTAATCTTTAAACTGTTTTTTACGAGGATTTATATTTTTTACATTTTCTAGTGCTTTTGAAACATCAATAGCTTCTTGGTCGTTTAAACTTAACAATACCGGAATAAAAAGATCGATTTTCTGGAGTTGATTTAACATGGTCAAAATATCGTTTTTATTTCTTTTTTTAATATCGCCCAAGTCGACAAAAAATAATTTTTCTTTACTATTTTTAATTGAAGGCAAGATATCACTTATAAAATGTGCCCAGATTTCTCCTAAATTAGGAATTAAAGACCAATGACCGAATCCAATGACATTAGATTTTTCAATAATGTTAAAAATTTTTTCAAAGCCGATTCTTTCCATTAGCAAATCCCAGTTAATATTAAGAATGTTTTCAAAATCTGTTAATATTATCTTGCCATCATCAAATTCTAAACCTGTAGTTTCTCCGGGATTTGCAAACGAAAATACTTCAATATTTTTTTTAGATAAAAAATTTAAGAAAGCCTCATTAATATTGGGATATCCTAAAGATGCGATTAAAAATACTTCTACTCCAAGTTCATTTAAAGCCTTACAAGAATTTGGGGCAAAACCTCCTGAAATTTTTCTTTTTAAAACCCTTTCTATGTTTGCGGAACTTCCCGCAACATTTGTAATTAAATTCCCGAATGTTTTCATGCTATTCATTCTAGTCCAATCCTCAGAGCTTTCTCTTGATTGAACTATGGAATAAAGCGAATCAACATAACCGTCAAGACCTAAAAAGCATTTTTTTTTAGTAATAAGATTTCTTAATGAATCTAATTTTTGTTTAATTGATTCCGAAGTCTCAAAAGTAACGTCAAATTCATTAAGCTTTTCGAACATTTTTAAATCAATGGTTTAAACGTTCCATCATTTATATTTGAATGATTTTCTAAAACAAGATTAAAATATATTAATTTTTATTTCCATTGTCTTGCAGTTTTCTTTTTATCATGTCTATTCGCGGAAACCAAAACACAAAATCTTACTATTTAGAAAGTACTCAGAATATTAATTAAGAAAAAGAAAATATTATGCCTCTCATTTTATAAGAAAAAAATTTATTAATAATAGATAAATTATCGAAAGGATTGCATTGGACACGAGACGCTTTTATTGAAAGGAATGACTAATTGTTTAGGATTGTTTAATAGAAAATTTCTTTTACAATGTCTTCAATCGGCTTAAAAACATCTAAATTACCATTCCAACTTGCTAAAACATGAGAATAGATTGTTTCGATTTTTTCAATGAATTTATTCAATAAAATTTGAATCGAATTTAATTTTTCATCGCATATTATTGCACCTATAATGTATCTTCCTGGTTGAATTATTATGATTTTGTCTTGCTTTTCAATCACTGAGATATCCTCTTTTTTAGAGACATTATCAAGCATCATTTTTAAAACTGTAATCGTTCCCGTAGTAATCGAGTCATCAATCGAGTCAATGTTTTCTCGAAAATCCTTTTTATAGATGAAAAGCCCTGATTTATACATGATAAAAACACTTATAATTTTTTCTTGCCAATCAAATTCAGAAAAAGAAGGAATGGAAATAAAAAATAAAAAAAGTAAGAATAATGCGATTAATTGAAGGATATCACCAAATAACCGTACACTTAAACCAAAAGCTCTAATTGCAGAACTAAGAGTCAATTGATATCCGATGACTAATAAAAGAACTCCAATACAGAATTTAAGAAATTCAATTTTAAAACTTCCTAAATGTCTTTTAATATAGTAGTCTGATCCTAATTTTTTTAAATACATTATAAAGAATATAACAAAAACAAGCCAAAATGCATGCGATATTAAGGTAGCATAATATATGTCAATAAAAAGAAGTAAAATATAAACCATAATCATAATTGAGAAAATTAAAGTGAAGAAATATTTCTTAACAAAAACTTTATATTTCTCTATAATATAAATAAACACCAGCGCACAAAAAATAAGAATGAAATATCCAAGATTTAAAATCCAACTTCTTAAATATTCTGAATCAATATAGTAATCTGAAATAATTATAAAGATCCATTCAATAGAATAGCCAAAAAATAACCAGACATAAGCTTTTTCCTGTAAACTTTTTAATTCTTGTTTTTTACTTCTAATTCTTATCCAAAATATTGTCGCTAATTCTAAAAATGAAAGAACAATTATCCATTCCATAATTAATAATGGTTCTTTTAGTGGACCACTTATAGGAAATATACCATCAACCATAATAATCTTTTTAATATTGTTTTTTGATTTATTTAATAATTTTTTTAATAATATTATCAAAACTCTTTAAAATTCTTTCTTCCTCTCCTCCAATAACATCAATATTGAGGAGTATATTTCTGTATATATCTTGAAATTGATTTTTAATAGTTTTTAAAAAAAATTCATGACTTAACAATTCTTTATTGACCAATAAACAATATACTATGAAAGATAAAGGTTCATCCCCTTGATTTAAGAGAATTATTATATCTCCTTGCCTAATTTTTTCAATTTTTCCCTCGTCTAACCTTGTAATACCAGAAATTATGTCATTAATACCGAAAATTCCTCTTGAAAAAAAAATTTTATTTTTTATAAGATTTTCTTGACTATTTAATAATTTAACATTCTCATGCAGAACTATTGTAAAATCAAAATTATATAGAATATTAAAATTACGTTGATTTACAATAAAGACACTCAATAAATTCTTTTTCCATTCAAATTCTAGGAAAGCAGGAAATCTAAATACCCCAAAAAAAATTATCATTAATGATATAATTGATATAGGAATTGTTATTATAAAAAAAACATCTTCCAATTGCCGAAGTAATATCCTTCTTGAAAGCTCTCCTCCTATAAACATCATACCCCCCAAAAATAATTCACCAATAAATATGAAAATAATTTTTATTTTGATTTTTCCTGTAGATAATTTAATTAATCTAAGTTGTACAAATAACATGTATAAAATTCCAATAATAAAAAATACCAGACTAAGATATAAAATAAGAGAATCTGATGGCAATATTAAAATTGAAACAAATGGAATGAAATTTACAAAACATAATATTTTTGTCAATTTAGAATTAATAATATCATTGAAAGATTTTGAAGAAATAAAGTATAGAAACATAGTAATAGATAAAACAAAAAGACAATTTGTAATTTTGAGAAAAACTTCCGATAATAGAAAGCCTTCAATATAGAATTCATTTATATTACGAAATAAAACTCCAGTTAATACAAATCCAAAAAATAAGCTATAAGATATTAATATTTTATTTAAATATAATTTTTCATTTTTATATTTAAAATACTGATAAAAAAAATAAATAGATATTTGGTATCCAATAATTATTGCTAAAAATTTTAGGGGTAGATAAAACTCTCTCAAATTATTTACCATCAGAATTAAATAATCTCTTTTTACATATAACTTTATCAATTAATCTTTTTTATTTTTAACTTTTTTTTATTAAATACGCACTTGCGCGACACGTTCTGTAATCCTTTAAAAGGACGGACGCTTCATTACGTGATAAATTACACCCTTTATTAATT
>JAUWRB010000130.1 GCA_030610785.1 Promethearchaeota archaeon
TATTTCTAAAGTAATTTCCAAACCTTTAAATCTTCCCCATAATTCGTAAATTTATGAATTATAAAAAAGGATGATCCAAAAAAAGAAGGGGAAAATCATTATGTGCCAGAAATAATTATCGACACGAAAAGATCCATCAAAGTCACATCAGTAAAACCTGCAAATGAATAAAAAATAGCTTTTTTAGTAGAATATTTTTCGTCTGTGTTATCTTTTTCTTTCATTATAAAAGATGACCTTTACAATTTAATTAATTACTATTGAATTAAAAGATGATATATTTAAAGATATTCACCATTAAAAAAGTTTTCATCAATTTTTTTCTTTTATAATATTGTCGTAAAAATTCAAGATTATCTTCTCCCTTTCTTCAGCAATTTTGCTTGAAATTTCTAAATATAAGCCATTTTTCAATTTCATGATCTTCTGTTCTAAATGCTCAATTAACTGATTGATTCCACCACCATTTTTTACTGTATATCCTATAGTCCTATATAATCCAATCGCTCCTAAAGCGTCTAATTTATCGGCGTCTGATAATATTTTCGCTTCGAGAGTCTCTGGAATGACTTTATTAGAATATGAGTGAGCCTTTATGGAATGAATAATATTATCTAATTCCTTTTTTGAAATGTCGTAATCATTAGAAGTTAAAAAGTCTAAAGCCATTTGAGCGGAATTTTCAGCGTGATTTCTTTCAGGAACATCATTTTTTTCGTTAATTCTACCAATATCGTGGAGTAAAGTAGCAATTTTTAATACTAACATGTTTGCTTTTTTTTTTTTTCCAATCTGAATACAAGTGTTATAAACACGTTCTACGTGCGAAAAGCCGTGTATATCGTCTTTTTCGGAATTTTTTAACGCAAAATCTTTAACTTCCGAAATAATATCTTTATCGGGCATAAAAATAATAATATTTAATTTTCTACTATTGTATATAAGTAATTCTTTTATTATTAAATTTGAAAATTTACAATTTAATAACAAAAATGTGATAATCGTGGCAAATTTAGCAACAAATCTTTTAGGATATTATATTATAATGGTATTTGGAGCAATTGGAATAGTAGTAACAACTATATACTTAATTATAATAATTGTTAGGTTTTATTTGGAGATAAAAAAATCAAGATCTCAGTCATAATTTAAGATTCCCTTTATTTTATAAGATTAAAATAAAATAAAAATTTAAGAACGAATTTAAGAAAGAGATATATCTAAAACGCCTGAATAAGAAATAACCCAGGCTATCGCTGCTGCTGTTAAAAATAGACCATGCATTAATAGACCAAGCGTCAATAGGAGCATTATTTCGCCTAAAAATATAAAAACTAATCCCGTAGAAAACCCTAGAGATTTAACATCTTTATTCTTTCGCCAATTTATTATAAAAAGAATTATATTAGATACGATTATAACGAGGGAACTAATAGTTAAAATGTAAAAATCAGGAAATATTAAATGAATGATTAATAAGACAATTGCAACCCCAGGAACTATTATTATAATCCATTTTGAAGCCTTTAAATATGAAAGAATGAATATTAGGAGTAATAATTGTGGTATAAAATTTAAAATTATCAATATTAATACGCATGATTCATAAATATTTAGGACCCACTCAGTAGTTAGAAACCAAATTAACCATCCAACTCCTCCTATTATAAAAAATAAAGCTAAAAAAAGCGTTAAGTGGTCGTCGCGATCGTCAAAATATTTTTTTATTAAATAAGGACCAATACATAAGCATCCAACAGCTATTATAATTAAACCTAAACAGTTTTCACATGACATTGTACCACGTTCCCTTTTAAATTTAATAAATTCTTAGTTTTTAGATAGTTCAAATATTTATAATTAAATTATATACAAATTTACATAATAAATAATTTTTTTAAATTTAATAAAATTTTTATATAAAATTAGAATAATCTCTTTATATTCTATTTTTATGCTTTTTTATAATGAAAATCGCAAAACTTTATCACTCTTATCTTTTTTTTACAATTCATTTTTACATTTAAATAAAATAATGCAAAATACACATATTTATATTTATGGATTTTTGTCGGATAATATTTACCGTTAAATATTTACGAGCAAACATTTATATATTGTTTCCTTTCATTAAATTAATGTTTAAAGATAAATAAAAAAAATAAAGAAAATCCACATGACCGACTTAGACAGTAGTTCAAGATTTTATAAATATTATCAAGTAATTTCACCATCAGAAATTAATATTAATAAAGAAGATATATTTTATCGAGAGAAATATAGCGATATAATCAATTATATTAAGGTAATGCTGACAAATTATAAAGATTTAGACATCCAAAATTATTTTAAGCCAAAAGGAGCACTATTAATTAATATAAATCCCGGAACAGATATTTTAAGTTATTTAAAACTAATAACTAAAAATTATTATTTAGATTTTATTGATTTTAATAATATTGAGATTTTTAAAACGCCAGAGGATTTTTTTAACGTTTTCAATACTATTTTAAAAAATATTGAGAAAAACAAATTAAAAGAAAAAGAGTTAAAACCTGATAAAACCGTTGAGAAAGAATTTAAAGAAACCAATTTCGAAAAAAGCAGCCAGAAGAGGTTAATCTTTCTTAATCAACAAAAAGATTTCAAGCAGTTATTTAACGGGAAAAGTCTATTAAAAAATTTTATAATATTTCAACAACAAATTAACAATTCAATCAATTTTATTGATAATGACTTAATTTTAGTTTGGATTAATTACGATATTCAAGAATTAATAGATAATTCAAACAATTTATTTAACGCGTTTGATATTTTTATTAAAATTCCATTATTAAATAAAATTGAAAGAGAAACAATTCTTAGGAACTTCTTAGATAAAAATAAAAAGATTTCTTTTGATGTAAACGCTATTGTGAGTTACACTGAAAAATGGGAAGTAAATGATATAAATCAATTATTGAAAATCGGAATATTTAAAAAATTTATAAATTCAGAATTAAATGACACGAGTAATGAAATAACGAATATATTAATTGACTTAATTGAATCTGGTGAATATTTACCACTAATAACTCGTATTTCTTCAGAAGAACAAGAATCAGAAGAAAAAACAGAAAAAAGTTACAAAAAAACAGATAAAATTTCTAAAAAAGATGTCGATAACGGTGAAAAATTTAAGGATACCGATTTTTTCGTTAATCAAATTCGAGAAACAAGTATTTCCGATTTTATGTTAAATCAATTATACGAAAATGCAGCGTCTAAAAATTATAACGAGCTAATAATCATAATTGATAAATTAAGTAAAAAAGAACCGCTGGAAGATAACGATAGGAAATTGCTAGCAATTTATCCTTTCATCTTGAACGATAGTCCAAATTTAGCACTAATTAATTTAGAAAAAGCAAAAAAAAGAATTGACTTAATGAAACAAGCCTTTAAACAGGATGATTAAAAATAAAACATGATGATTTAAAATTGGCTATTCAATCACATCGCAACACGAATAAGAATCAAACAATTTCTTCAAAAAATAGAGATGTCTTCTTAAGAAAGGTTATTTTGGAGAATTTTTTGTCGTTCCAGAAGGATGAAGTTGATTTTGGGGATTCAAAATTTATTATTATTGTTGGACCTAATTGGAGTGGGAAAACAAGCATTTTTCAAGCCATTAAATTTGCCTTAGGAAGCAACGAAAGAGACGAACGCTACCTTAAATGGTCAGATTTCATTAGAAACGAAAATAAACACGCAATGGTTGAACTTCACATCCAGAATCGAGATGACGTAATTAAGATTAGAAGAACCGTGATTAGGGGAAAATCGCCATTTTTTGAGATTAAAAGAAATAAGGATAAAGATTTTAGAAAGATCCAAGCAAGTGAAATTCAAAAGATTGTTACTGAATTAAAAATTAATCCCGATAATCAATTCGCTTTTGTAAGTCAAGGAAAAATTGATGCAATAAAAAATTTAAAACCTACTGAGTTATGTTCTTTTCTTGAAGAAGGGATTGGATTAAAAGCATTGAGAAACGAAATATTACAGCAGAAAAATAGCGTATTGAACTTAAAAAATGACCTTATGTCGCTAAATAGCAAGAAAAATGCGTTAAATATTAGTCTGGAGCTTTTAAGACCTAAAATAGAACGCTTAAAACAAAAAAAAATATTACTGGAAATAAAAAAGGGATTTACCGACGAACTATTATGGTCAAACAGAAATAAATTAAAACAAGAAATCGAAAAAATTGATTACGAAATTATAATTCTTCTAGCAGAAATTAACCAAATTAAAAAGAAAAAGGAAGAGTACGAAAAAGAAATTGAAAAGATTCAAAAGAAGATTTCAGAAAACGAACAAAATATTGACTTGCTTTCAGAAAAATTGGGTGAATTAAAGCAAAAAAAGCAAGTATTTCTTGTTAAAATCCAAAGTTGGCAAAAAGAAAAATTAATAGTAAAACAAGAATTGGATGCCTTGGCAAAAAAAATCAATGAGGCAGAGAAAGTCCTTGATAATTTTAACAAGAAAAAAGAAATATTAGATAATGAAAATAAAATAATAAATGAAGAAAAAACCAAAACAGAAAATCAGATTGATGATTTAATTAAAGAGCAGAACCAATTAGCTAAAAAGATTAAAATTAATACAATATTTTTAGAGAAATACAATCAATTAATTTCAAATAAAAAAGAGAAATTAAAGAAAATTCAAGAAAACGAGAATAAAATTAAAATACTCAACGATGAAATTAACCAATTATTTCAAAGTTTCAAGGATATTGAACATAAATTAGAAAAAAACAAATGGTTCTTAAAAAATCCTACAAAAAATTTATTACAACAACTTGATAAGGGGCTTAGGGAAGTAACCTTGAAACTTTATGAAATCGAATCTGAAACAAAACAGTTAGAAATCACAAAATCTAAAAAATTTACTAAATTAAAACATCTACAGGCTTCACTTAGAGAACGACGAGTTATCCTTCCTTCAAATATAAACATTCTTAAAGATGAAATAATAAAAAGAGATTTAAATGTTAAAGGGCCGATTATTGAATATTTAAAATATAACGACGAGTTAAGCTACGCAATTGAGTCTGTTTTAGGTGAAAAACTATTATATAGTTTTGTTGCCGATAATTGGGACACTTTAAACTTATTAAAAAGATTAAAAAAAAAATATAATGTTTATTGCAACATATATCTCCCAAAGAAACTTAAAATTACGCCCTTAAATAGAATTTCTGCTAAGGGGGTCGTTGGCTATTTAGCAGAACTAATTAAAATTATTGGAAACGATGTTGATATTAATAAAGTTATTTATTCAAAAGTAAAGAATTGTCTTGTCGTTAAAGATTATCAATCGGGAAAAGAATTGTACAAAACTCTTAATTTTAAAGGTAAATGTGTAACGCTAAAAGGAGAACAAATCATTTCTTATAAATACGTGTATGAAACTCCTTATTTAAAAAGATTAAAGGGGTTTTTAAGCACCGGTACGCAAAAAGAGCAATCAAATATTTTAGAAAATGATATCAAGTCCTTAAACGAGCGTATTTCAGAATTTAAAGTCAAACAATCAAAATTGGATAATTTTCAAAGTGATGTTTTTAAAAAAAAAGAATCGTTCAACGATCTATTGTATAATTTTAATCAAAAACAAAGATTAACAGCAAAAAAAAATCATTTATACGAGCAAATATACGATTTGGAAAATATGAACACAAATATTCAAAATGAAATTAAGGATCATGATGTCAAAATCAAGGAATTAGAAACTCAAAAGGATCCTGAATTCTTTAAATGGAACGATAGATTTAAAGAAATTCCTATTGAATTAGATAAAATAAACACCGAAAAGAAAAAATGGGATTTAAAATATAACGAAAACCACGAATTACTAAAAGAAGTTCAAGATGAGATATATTTACATGATAAAACGCTCAATATCGTAAAACTAGAACATGAAACTAAAAAAGAAAATTTTCAAAAGTCAGATAAAACTGCTTTTAATATTTACAGAGAGCTAGAAAATACAGAGGAAGAAATAGATAACGTTAAGGAAAATATTTTTAAATTTAAAGAATATAGAGTTGGTTTTCAAAAAGAGAAAGGCGAATTAGATCAAAAAATTATTCAAACAACGCTTAATTTAGAACGAGAGAATATCAAATTAAATTCATCAAAACAAGAAATTGAATCGAAAAATAAGGATTTGGAAAGAATCAATTCAGAAATCGGTCCTTTAATTTCTGAAAAAAAAATCAAAATTCGTTTAATAGAAGAAATCAAAGAAGATGTTTTAAAAATTGATAAAGAATTGCTTAAATATTTAGACGTTGAAGATTCAATTCTAGTTGAAAAAGAGCAAATAATAGCTTCTCTTAAAGAAATTGCTAAAAATAATGAAGATTTGGAAAAAGATATTAAAGCAGCGATAAAAACTGAAAATAAAATGGAAAATACTTATTACGCAAAATTTGATGTTGTTCTTCAAAAACTCCAAGCTAAAATCAATCAAAAATTCACACATTCTCAAATTAGATCTTATTGTTCTCTTGAATTATCGGGTGATTTTAAAGACCTTGGAGTCAATATTAAAGCAGCAACTTCGCAAAAACAATTAAAATCGTTTACTGCATTAAGTGGCGGTCAAGTATCAATAATTTCGATTTGTTTGATCTTATCTCTTCAAGAAATTAAGCCTTCACCTCTATGCATGCTTGACGAACCGGTAATGTTTTTAGACGATAAAAATTCTGAAATTGCGTATCAATTAATTAAAACTACTTTAGAACAAAACCCACTACAGATGCTCATGTTCTTGCCCAAATCCTCAAATTCTTTATATCAACTTGCGGAAAAGTTAATTGGCATTGCTCGAGTCGGAAAAAACGAAATATCCGCGGTATTTAAACCAAAAATCGTTAAAAAAGAAAGGTAAATGACTGAAATGATGGAATTTAAAGATACATCAGAAGAATTAAATAAAAGAATAGAAGAAATTCAAAATAAAGTCCTTACAGGAAAAATAAAACTATTAGATTTAGAACTTGTTCCAATTTTTGATGATTTAAAAAATTTAATAACTATTGATAACCTTAAAAAATCTTCGAAAACTTACGAAGATGCGTGTGGACTGCTTAATCAAAAATTTGATGAGTTAAAAAAATTACTTCAGTCGTTAGATAATGAAACTAAGTTTTTAAGGTTTTTAAAAACTAATCCAAATGATTTACAAATTTCTCTTTTGTTTGATGGTTGCTGGATAAAAACTTTTAATATTGACGCATTATCCTTAAAATTTTTAAAATTCTCTAAAGATAGATTATGTAAGGAAAAAGGAAGCGCCATGGATATTGAACACTTAGAGAAAATAGAAGTTAAAGAGAATTTTTTTTTAGAAATTCCAAAACAAAAGTTTTCAGAAAAAATAACGATATTTTTTAATAACTCTAAAAAAATGTTTCCTTGTCCTTTTGACGATATCTTTGGAGAAGAACAAGATCAATCTAAAATATACGAGAAATTCGTATATTTATTACATCTCCTTCAATTAGGAAAAATTAAATATCAAAAAGAGACGAATTATTTATATATTTAATGAGTTGATAAAAAGAATGAATGAAATCTCAGTTTTAATGCATCTATTAAGTAAAAAAACGGACTTATATCAAATAGGGGCAACTAAGAAAGAAATCCTTAACACGCTTAATATTAAAAATAAGAATAAATCAATATATTTTCATGACTTAATTGCAAATTTGTCTAACTATATCGAACCAATAGGACTTCAAATTAGATTTAACCCGCTAGATTCCCATTGGTTTATTTCATTTGAGCCTGAAATCTCAGATGGTGTTTCTGCCAATCCTTTCGGGGGAAAACCAAGATTAGCGGCATCATTATTTGTTACGCTAACTGCTTGTCTTAAAAATTCGGGTGCTTGCACAATAAGCGAAATAAAAGAATTAAGGAAAAAAAAAAATGTACTCGAAGATTTAAAAGATTTAGAAAGGATGGGATATATTAAAATAAATAAAGACACGGGCCAAGTAAAAATGACTCCGTTAATAGGTTATCAACTTGAACTTGAAAAATTATTTGTAAAATTAGCTTCTTTAAAATTAAAAATTAAAAAATAAATTTATTGAGTTGTTGTTATATTTAAAATCATTTCTGCGACAGCATTATTATAAGTCTCAACATCAGCAAAGCCATCGACTATCTCACCGCATGTAATAAAAAATTCAATAACGCCGATTTTTCTCTCCTTGAAAAATGTTGTAATTTTCTTTTTCATTTCTTCAATTTTCTTTTCCTTGTTTCCCTCGAGCAAATCAAACTTGTTTATGCAGACGAAAATCTTCTCTGGAAAAAACCTGACATCATTGAAAAATTCAAATTGAGGAGCAAGTTCTTTATCACAAGAAAATACTGCTATTATCTGTGTAGCAATTCTGCTTATTGTAATTATGCCCATTTTAACTACAGCTCTTTCTCTATCCCCCCCAGGGGCAAAGATAGTATGAGCTCTCTTAGATTCTGTTTCTCGGAAGACAACTCTGTTTGGATGTATTGTTTTTGTTTCTTTTTCGGTTCCACCACCTTTAGGAATGGTAGCCTCTCCGCTAAAATCAGTCTTTACAACAGTACATTTTTTACCACCTTTGACTTTTTCGATTTCACCTTTATTCAAATATCTAACAAATAATCGCAGAATGGATGTCTTCCCAGTAGATACATCTCCTAAAAGTCCTAAGTTAACCATCTAGAATGCCTCACCCTCCAAAAGTTTGTTTAATAATAATTCATAATTTCTCCAGTAATACCTGATTGAAAGATACTTCTTCATAATTTCTTAAAATGGTTATCTTATTCCTAGTATAAAATAATAATTATATATATATATTTTTAATATTAAAAAATATTTCTGTGTAGTTCTACTTTATAAACGAGATAATTTAATTTTCTTAACTATTAATTCTATTATTTATATTTTATACATATATAATATCAATATAATATGTGTTCGCATAAATTTTTTTTCTAAAATTTTAAATTTAAATCTGGTTACTTAGATAAGATAATTATTAGTTTTTATTTAATAATTCATATGCATAATAAAGAAATTTATAAAATAGACTTAATA
>JAUWRB010000250.1 GCA_030610785.1 Promethearchaeota archaeon
AAATAGCTTTTATTGTTAAAAATATATTTGAGCATTCAAAAAATAAAACTGTTGATTAAAAATGGAAGATACTTGTTGGAAAAAAGACGAAACACCTTACATGATTTTCGCTTGTAAAAAATGTGATGGTTATCTTTACGTGAAACCAACGCAAAAGACAAAAAAATGCTTGCGTTGTGGTCGTACTCACCAAGTTAAGAATATTGAAACTGTGGAAATGGTAAGAGGGATGACCGAAGCAGTAAACCGCGTTAAACAACTGCAGAACGATTTAAGCCTCAAGAAAATGGGCGGCACTCCTAATTTTTGTTCTCAAAACGATTTTAAAATACCATGTCCTTCTTTTGAACTTGTTAATATTGAACAGGATTTAAAACCATCCAAGGAAGAAACTCTCATGGATAACGATTACTCGAAAGATTTTAGTAAATTATTGCATAAAATATCCAAGACATATAACAAATTTCCCGAACAATTGATCGCCATGTTAGCAGGAGAATTTTCTATTCCTATCGACCAAATCTCGTTTTTAAAAAATTTGTTTCTCAAGGAAAATTATTTAATCAAAATAAAAAACGGATATTTTAAAATTATTTCTTTTCCAAAATAGAGTTTATTGAGTATTTTCGTCTGTTTTGAGATCATCGTCATGTTTTAACGATTCGTCTTTTTTTCCCATGCAGTCATGAAGCATTTCTTTGATATACATTGCTAGTCCTAAAGTGTTTTCCGAGAGTATTTTTGATTTTTCTCTATTTTTTTCTATATTCTTCCTAGTCTCTATACTTCTTTTTCTATATTCTTCGTTACTCATGTTTTTATCATAAATCTTGAGATTCATTTGTCGCCTTTTTTCTTCGTATTCTTCCATATTCATTATTTTATCTCTCAGTATTTTCTAATCACCTCAAGTTATAATAGAAAATAATATTATTTAAATCTGTTTCTTGAATTCCATTTCTTAATTTTGATTTTTTTTTTAAAAAAATTTTATACTAATGTAAATTGGTAATAATCATGATTAGTAATTTTGTAGATCGTAACGAAGAGGCAATATAAGAACAAAGGAAACAATAATCATTTACTTAAAAAAGAGCGAAATTCGAGGGGACAAATAATGAATAAAAATGTTTTATATCTTAACAAAATTCTTTTTTCAAGATTTCGATAAATTCTTTTTTTTCTTCAACCGTTAAGACATCTAATTTATTTTTGCTATCAACTTGTTTATTAGTTATTAGACTAGAAAATGATACCACTATTTTCCGTAGTATTACCATAAAATCGTAATATTTTACTTCATCAGCAATCTCTTCAAAAATTACTTCGTCAAATCTTTTATCTGCTATACCAGAGCTCATTTTATAATCATTTTTTATTATTTTTTACATTAATTAAATAATATTTTTGTCAGGAGTATTTAAGAAAAAAATTAAAAATTTCTTCTTAAACTTTTTAAAATTTCTCGTAAATATAATTTCATGAAGTATCTTTGGTTCTTGCAAAAGTCTATTTTTTGTCTTAACGATAAGGTTTTATGATTCAATAAAATATCGTGTATTTCTTTTACCAATTCTAAATTTTCCCTTTTATTTGTATCGAATCTTTCTCTGTCTTGAATCGATTTTTTAACTTTTTTAACTTGGGCCTTCTTTTCTTTAACTTTAAGTTCTTGGGATAAAATTGCCTTAGATTTATTGGTTTTTTTTGCTTTTGAGCTTGTCATTATTTAGAAATATTCGTGATGGAATTTTTATAAATATTTTAAATTTCTTTTTGTTTCTTTTTGTTTATAGCACCTTCAACAATTTTTTTACATAAATTAATACCTAATCTCGTCTTTTTATTGAGGATATAAGCCTTTTCTTTCATTACTTGAGTCGCCGTGTGATAACCCGCCTTGTATAGAATTCGAGCCCTTGCCCTTGCCACGTTATTTAGCCTTAGAACGAGGTCGAACAATTCTTCTCTTATCCCGTAGTGTAACCTAATCTTGAGCGTTTCCGACATTTCAGCAACCTTAGCCAATTTATCTTGTAGTTCCGTGCCACTACTACTTAAATGACTTGCGATTATCCCTATAAAAGTTATTATGCGTTCTAAATTATCTCTCGTGGCGTACAAATCTCCCCCCATTATCTTGTATCTTTCTAAAATTTGATCAACTGGTTCTTCGTCTACCCATTCTAAAAGAGGTTCTAACATTCTAAAATCCCTAACTCTATTTTCTGCTTTAAGGACATCGTAAGCGTTACTTATTAAATCTCTAGCGCTGTTAATCTCTTCGTTTTCGAGTTTATTCCTGATTAACACTCCTGAAACGGGATATAGGTACAACCTCACGATTAATTTTCCGAATTGAGAGCATTTTATCGTGTTATCAGCGTTTTTGATGATCAATCCTTTCTCGAACAAGTAATTCAAGATGTATTGATTTTTCGCAGCTTTAGGAATTATATCGTTCGCGTATTTTTGAAAGTTCTTGTCGGGAACTTTAATAATATATAATAAAAATTTCGTAACATGGTCGCAAAATTCGAACGAAAACGCTTGATCGGAAAAATTATCGGAAATTCCGTTTTTAAACCCGCAAGAACAGAGAATTCCTTGCTCGATGTCGAATTGGCAGGTATAAAAACCGAAGTCGGTTTTAACGAACCCTGAGATCGTTGATTTCGTGATTTTTGAGATTTTTACTTCAATGTTCTTTAATTTCAATTCTTCAACTTTTTTGGAATTTGAATGCAATTTTAAAATATTTGTAGGCGTGATTTCGTTTATCATCAAAAGTTGGTCGATCGGTATCTCTTGCTGAAGCGTTTTTTCTTTAATGCTAAACCAAAAAAATGTTTTTTTGAAAAAAGAAATCAACTGGTCAAAGGTTATCCTTTTTTCTTCGTAGACTCTAAGCAATACTTGTTCTTTAAGCACGTTTATTTTGTTAAGACCTGATTCCAAATCGTTATATTTCGGAATAAGACTTTCTTCTATTCCGATATTTTTGAAATAATTTTCTTCAACCCACGCTCTTTCTTCTATATTATTTACTAAAATAATTCCATATCCTACCGAGTCTAGTCCTGGGCGTCCTGCCCTTCCTAATATTTGAAACACCTCATTTGAGGAGAAAGGCTTAAAATAAGAAAAACCATCTCCATTTTGATGGAAACCAGTAAAATTTTTAATATTTTGCCCCGAAGTCACATATTTTTTAAAATCTTTTAATATAACCGTCCTTACAGGCATGTTAATCCCTGCGGATAAAGTCGTAGTACAGCATACAATTTTAATTTTTTTTCTCCTAAAGAGATCTTCAACCGTTTTTCTTTCACGTGGTAGGAGCCCTGCATGGTGAAATGCTACCCCATGTCTAATGATACTTTTTAATTCTCTATTAACTCCTTTTATTTTTCCTAAATTTTTTTCAGTTCTTTTTAAATATTTCAAGTTTGACTCGTCTAATTCTTTTTCTATTAAATTTTTTAATTCTTGCGCCAATTTTTGCGTTCCTTTTCTAGTATTCACGAATATTAACAATTGACCTTTATTTGCTATTATTATTTTTGTTATTTTTTTTATTGCAGAAGATTTATTTCTACTAACTTTAATTTGATAATGGAGGGGCACTGGTCGATCATCAGACTTAATTAAAACAGAATCGTTTTTTAAAGAAATTAACCAACGATTGAAAAAATCGGGGTTGTTAATAGTTGCGGATAGACCTATTATTTGGGGGTTGTGCAAGAATTCATTTAATCTCACTATTAATGATTCTAAGCGTGGACCTCTCGAACTATCTCCAATCACGTGTATTTCATCCACGATAATCGTTGAAATATCGAATATCCACTCCTTATCGTAGAAATTTCTTAGAATAGAATCCATTTTTTCGTAAGTGGTCACGATCAAGTCTGCTTTTTCTAGCTTGGAATCTTCCACGTCATAATCGCCAATGGAAAGCGCCACTCTAACGCCGTATTTCCCGTAGCTTTTCTTGAAGTGAAAGTATTTTTCGCTAGCTAACGCTTTAAACGGAACGAGGTAAATCGATTTGCCGAATTTCTGGAACACGTTATTTATCGCACATAATTCTCCGATTAATGTCTTACCGCTTCCAGAAGGCGCGCACGCTAAGAAAGATTTTCTAAAAAACAGCCCTTTTTGAATCGCCTCTTTTTGAATCTTTCTTAACTTAAATATATTAGATTCGAACAGCGCCCGAAGCATTCTTTCGTCAGCTATAAGGTCAAAAATTTCGTCCCCTTTTTTTGCCCCTAATACATCGTCTTTTTTATCGGTAAAATCTATTATGCTCAATTCATTTCCTACATTTATTTTTCTTTTTAATGTAAGAATATTTCGTTTGATTAATTTAAATAAAAAAAAGTTTTACTCCAATTTTATCGTTTTAAATTTTTTATTTATATACTCTCACCAATTGATTAATTTTAAAATATTTTATATTGGAGATTTTTTACAAATGCAAGTTAATAAAACAGTAGAAGAAAACTCATTTGAGGACGCAGAGGACTTAACAATCATAAAAGGTATAGGACCTTCCGTTGCTGAAAAACTAAATGAGGCAGGCATTCAAAATGTTTCTCAGCTTATTACAAAGAACCCAAATTTTTTATCGAGTATAAGGGGGATTAGCGCGGAATCCGCTAAAAAAATAATAAACGAAGGAAAGCAAATTTTAGAAAACACTTTATTTAA
>JAUWRB010000170.1 GCA_030610785.1 Promethearchaeota archaeon
ATTGCAGGATTAATCTCATCTATTGGACTCTTCTTTGTAGGCGTTTTTCCCATGGATAGTGCAAGGACGATGCATGGGGTAGCTGCCAGCACTTATTTTATCGGCATGTTATCTTTTTCTATCTTTATTGGGATAACAGAGTTAACAAGTCCCAAAATTCCAAAACTACAGGCAATATCTGGATTTTTGGTCGCAGTATTTTTCGCCGCTTATCTAATTTGTGGACTCTTAGCGTGGAGTGATATTCATTCAGTTATATATCTAAGAAATGTAATTTTTACAGAATGGTTAACTCTTTTTGTTATATTAGCTTGGATCTTAGAACGAGCAATTTATACGATCGTAGAATCCACACGCAATAATATGGTAATGCGCTTAACCGTGAAAGTGCAATAAATTTTAAGATTAAAAATTTTTTTTATTTTCTTTAAAATTTTTGCTTCAGTTAGCTATGGTTCTATTGAATCTCAGTAAAATGATAAAGAAAATCAAATTAAACAAATTGATTATTTTTTCAAAAAAAAAAAATTAATTATTATTTAAAATAAGAATTGTATGTTGCTTAGGTACAAAGGAAAGGAAAATGCACTATATTTAAATACTTTTATTAGTATTATTTGTATGTAATTAATTATTAAAAAATATCAAAAATTTTAATAAAAATTAAAAAGTAATTTTGAGGCAAAGAATAATGATATTGTTAGAAGTGGTTTACGAATTAATCGAAAAATGTAATGGAAAACTCGATATTTTTTATGAAAAATTCAATGGAGGTTTTTTTGCTCTTTTAGGTGTTTTAATTTCAATAATTTCAATTAGCACTGCCTTCGTTTTATACACGTCAGGTGATTCTTCGTTTACAATTTACTCCCATTGGATAAGCGACTTGGGATATGGTCCCAATGGCGCTGATGTCGTTTTTAATAGCGGAATGATTATTACGAGTTTAATAATGTTATTCTTTCAAATTTATTTAAATAGAAATTTACAAACAATATATGGAAAGACAAAAATTCTCAAGTTAGCAATTATCTCCGGGTATATCTCGTTAATCGGTCTTTTTTTTGTTGGAATATTTCCTTTAAATCAATTCCAAGTTCTACATGGAATTGCAGCAGATCTTTTCTTTTTCGGAGGACTATTCAGTAGTATCTTGTTAGGGATTTCAGAAATAAAGACTCCAGATGTTCCGCGCTTTAAGGCAATAATGGGGTTTATAACGGCTTTTTCTTTTGGTTTATACATAATGATTGCAGTCGGAGCGTTATTTATTCCATTAATTACTGGAATTGTAAAATTTTTTGAATGGATTTCTGTAGGTGTATTGCTTTCATGGATGTTCCAAAATGGGTTCTATACGATAATGCTCTCATATTCGATTGTAGTATCTACCAGAGGAATTTCCTTGAAGAAATTAAAAGAAATTGAGCAATAAAAAGTAATTTTTTCAAATAAAGCAAAATAGATATCACATGACTTAATTATTTTACAGAGGGAGCCTAAGGACAAGAGCAAAAGTTTAAAAGTTGATAGTTGCATTTATTATTTAGTTGTAATTTGTTTTTCAAGAAAAAAAGTTCAAGAAAAAGATTTAAACGATTTGGTGAGCCGTTTGAGGATGGAACACGATGATTTTGTAGAAAAGTTAGCGCAAGAGAGCGGAGTTGATTTGGACGAGGATGATCTAATACCCGTAGAGAATATCATTACAGTCGTAGAGTTAAAAAGGCAATTGGAAGAAAAAGACAAGGCATTGGAAGAAAAAGACAAGATAATTAAAGAGCAAGAAAAGGAAATCAAACGGCTAAAGCAAAGTTAAAAACTAAATAACGCCATCCTGAACTATTTTACTTATACTCGAATTTATTAAGTTTAAAAAATTCTTATTAAGACTATAAGACACCATGATATTTATTCCTAAAGTAAAATAGTGTATCTTGATAATAATAAAATTTAAAATGTTTTTAAAATTGACAATCTATTTATTACAAATAACTTAACACTTAGTCGAATTCTCGTAAATCTATCATATTTTTTATTACTTTAATATTTAATATAATTAAAAGGAATTGGCTTAATTTTTTAGTTCACGATCCTCTCTTGGATTAAATTAAAAAATTCATTCAAGTCAATATTACCGCCGCTAATAATTACCCCAATTTTCTTATTCTCTATTGGAACTTGAGACGATAAAACACCAGCGAGAGAACATGCTCCTGATGGTTCTACAACAAGTTTCATTCGTTCCCATATGAATCGCATTGCGGAAAGGATTTCTTGTTCCGAAATGGTAATAATTTGATCCACATTCTTTTGAATGATGTTAAACGTTCTTTCGCTTAAATTTGTCAATAAACCATCGGCAATTGAATTTATTGTTTTATTAATTTCAATTCTTCCTGATTTCATTGAACGAAATGCATCATCGACATTTTTTGGTTCAACTCCATAGACTTTAATATTTGAATTAATTCCCTTAACCGTTATTGATGTACCGCTCAATAAACCTCCTCCTCCTACGGGTGCGAAAACCATATCTAAACCCTTAACTTGATTTAATAATTCATAAGCGGCAGTACCTGCGCCAGCAATGACATCATCGTTATCGTAGGGATGAATAAATGTATAATCATTTTTTTCAATCAATTTTAAAGTGGTTTGGCTTCGTGATTCAATAGTGGGTTTACAAAAAATGACTTCCGCTCCATATGTATCACGCGTTGCGTTCACTTTTACTTGAGGAGCAGTTTCAGGCATCACGATAAGTGCTTTTATTCCCAATAATTTTGCGGCTAGAGCAACTGCTTGAGCATGATTTCCACTCGAATGAGTAATGACTCCTCGTTCACGCTCTTCAGGAGAAAGCAAGCTTATAGCGTTATAAGCGCCACGAAATTTAAATGCGCCCATTTTTTGAAAATTTTCGCATTTTAGAAAAATAGATGATTTTGTTATTTCATTTAAAGTATGCGATGTTACGATGGATGTTTTATTAATCACGCTAGAAATTCTTTCGTGAGCTTCTTTAATATCTCTTAAAGACATTATAGTGCCTCGCAATTGTTTTTAAAATTACCATATTCTTTTAAATTTTGAAATCAATTATTGTAATCAATTTATAGATTATTCAACAAATTTACCTTTAACCTTCTTAACAACATGTTTTGCAAGGATTGCCATTGGATCAACTAAGAAATCTTTTTCTATATTTCTCTCATCTTGAAATAATAATGGCAATTCTGTACATCCTAAGATTATCCAATTGATCCCTTCCTTTTTTCTTAAATTGCTAAATATTTCAATTAACGAATCTTTAAATAATTTAGAAGGACCACTCTTTTTAATACTATAAATAATTTCCATTAATTCCTTTTGCTCGCGTTCATTTGGAGTTATTACTTTAATATTCTTGGTTTGAAATCTCTCTTGATAGATTCTTGATTGAATGGTACCGGTTGTTGCTAAAAGACCAACCTCGTGATCCTTAATCTTATTTATTTGCGAGAATGTTTTATCGTAAAGGTATTGAGCCGTGATTTTTATCATATCATAAATTGGGATGTTAATTTTTTCTTGAATTTTTTCAATATAATAATGTGCCGTGTTACAAGGCATAATAACAAGATCAGCACCTATATTTTCAAGTAATTTCGCAGAATTAGAAAGAACATCAATAATCTCTTCATGTTTCCCTTGCAAAATACACTTTGTACGATCAGGTATGAGTGTATTAGAGTAAATTATTGTAGGTATATGATCTTGGTCTTTTAAAGCAGGTGTATGCTTAATAATCAATTTGTATAAATAATTTGTTGCGGCAGGACCCATGCCACCTAATATTCCTAATAGAAAATTAATCACCTCGATATGAAATAAAAACTACTATTTTAATTAAGAAAATAAAATTAATCGTTTATTTTTTTGGTATTTGAATGCTACAGGGAAAAATACATGCTGAAGGAGATTTTCCAACAATTTCTTCTAATTTATTTAAAAGTAGTTTAAAATTATTTTCAAATATTATAGATTTAGGAAAAAAATGATATACATCCGCTTTAGAAACATTAGGTGAAAATATAATTGCGGTTCTTTTACCAAAAGTTTTCCAGATAATATGATTTCCATAATTTTGGTATAAAGGTGCGCCCGTTTCAGCACTTAACGAATGATAACCTCTTCCCTCAGTAGAGGCAGAAAGCATTACAACAGCACCTTTATTTCTTACAATCTTTGGATTTGACAGATACGCGTTTAATGCCTTTATACTCTGGGATAATTCTGTATCCTCTGGATAAGAATTAAAAAATCCAACGTCAAATTTAATATTTGGTGGAATTTTAAATTCATAAATGCTTTTAAATAATTCTATTGCTTTTCTATGGGCATCTACATAATGACCAGCGAATAGACCCGCAATATCTCCTTTAATTGTAGGAACGATATTTACGCTAAAATCTAACCCCACAAGAGAGCATACATCTTCAATATCCTTTCTTAGTTCGGTAACACGTCCCAATCCAATTCCAATTCCCCTCATACCTGCGCGATGATTAGCTTCTAGCGTCTTTAATCCACATATTCCCGGTAAAACCATTTTTGCGCCCCCTCCAAAACCCGCTAAAACATGTGGTATAACTCCACCTACCGTTATTTTGAGATCTGCATTATAATACGTTTTATTAACATGGATTGGAGTTCCCAATTTTGATTCTCCCAAATGCACCAAATTTAGAAATGGGTGATGGTTCTCAACATTAATGCGTTCTAGAATTGAAAGTCCAATTTTTTTAACAAAATCATCTCGCATCATTGGTCGATGAGCCCCAACAGCAGCAATTAATTTTATATTATCGTCATTAATTCCTGCTTCATTTAATTTATTTATAATAACATATAAAACCTTTTCTGTTCTTGTATGGCGAGAAATATCGTCTACTACAATCACAGCATTTTTCTTTCCTTGAGCCAATCTATAAAGAGAAGATGTTCCAAATGGATTATCTAAAATTTTCTCAATTTCTTTTTTATCATTAATTACCGGGACTTCTTTTAAATTGAAAAAATGGACGTCCCACGAATCTGGAAACTCGAGCTTCAATTCTTTCGGCTCATACCAAGATGCCCAAGGAATACTAAAAGTTTGAACCATTATTATTTCCTAATTTTTTTTAAACCTTATTTTTATTCAAATATTAATAAATTTATAATTTATATAATGTTAATAAATTTCACTTCAAAGTTATTTTGTTTTCTCTAAATATGATTTATAAGCATCATTCCATTTCTCGGCGTCAATCGGAGCTAAATCTTCAATTTGAAACGAATTTTTTACAATCTGTCTTAATTCTTTAAGGTCTTTAATTTTATTTAAAGCAAGTGCTTGAACTAAAATATTTCCAATTGCAGTTGCTTCCGAAGGTCCTGCCTTAACGGGAAGGTTTAACGCATTTGCTGTAAATTGGTTTAATAAATCGTTCTTGCTTCCTCCACTAATGATATAAAGGATTTTTATATGGGTATTAGTTATTTCTTCTAAATTTGTTATTACTTCTTTATATTTAAAAGCAAGGCTTTCAAAAATAGTTCTTGAAATTTGTCCCACGCCTTTTGGCGGATTTTGATCGTGATTCTTACAAAAATCCATTATTGCGTTAATCATGTTCGAAGGATTAATAAAAGAAGGATCGCTAGGATCAATAAAATGTTGAAAGGCTGGAGCGTTTTTAGCTTGATCCGTTATATTATCCCAACTTAAGTTTTGGCCTTCTTTATTCCATATATTTTTACATTCTTGAATTAACCACAATCCAGTAATATTTTTTAAAAATCTTATTGTGCCTTTTATCCCCCCTTCGTTAGCAAAATTATATTTTAAGGCTTTATCGTTTATTAAAGGCTCGTGAAATTCTATACCCATGAGGGACCAAGTACCTGAGCTTAAATACGCCCATTCTCCAGGTTGATAGCGGTTCATATCAACAGGAACGGCGGCTACAGCTGAACCTGTATCGTGACATAAAGGAGCGATGATTTTTATGTCCTTATTCAACTTTACATCCTCTGCAATATCTTCTTGAATATCTCCTAAAATCGTACCTGGTTGAACAACATCGCAAAACCAATCAATTTTCAACCCCAATTTTTCAATCAAGTCTTGAGCCCAAGCATTTTTTTGGGGATCAAATAACTGAGATGTTGTTGCTATAGAATATTCGGAGCTTTTTTTTCCTGATAATAAATAATTAAAATAATCCGGGATCATTAGAAATGTCTTAGCAATGGACAGTTGAGGGGATTTGTTGTAGACCATTGAATATAATTGTGTTGATGTATTTAATTGCATGAATTGTATGCCAGTTTGATTAAAAATCTCCTCTTTTGGAACTTTTTTAAACATTTCTTCCATTATATTATCAGTTCTCTTGTCTCTATAATGAAATGGCAAACCGATAAGGTCATTTGAGGAGTTTAATAAGACATAATCTACACCCCATGAGTTCAACCCGATTGAAGAGATTTTATTACTCCCATATTTTTTTGCTATTAAACTTAAACCTTTTTTTATTTTAGTAAAGATTCGAAGAATATCCCAATAAAGCGAATCATTTACTTTAACTCCGTAATTTTCAAACCGATAAACAACATCTAATTCTAAGATCTTATTATCATTAAGTGTCCCAACTATTACTCTACCATTACTCGCTCCTAAATCAATGGCAATTATATTCAACAATTTTTGCTCTCCAGATTTAAAGACTAATTTAAAAATTATAATTTTAACGGATATTTTCTATATTTTTCTATAGCAGCTCGAAAAGCTAAAACATTTTCCCAAGGAACGTTCAAAATATTATGACTTGGTCCGGCAAAATATCCCCCGCCATGAGCGGCTGCTTTAATACATCTTTTCACTTCTTCTTCAACATCTTTAGGAGTCCCGAAATTAAGCACTCTAGAGGAATCCATTCCTCCCATAAAACTTAGTCGTTCTCCAAGAGTTTCCTTTAAATGCGCTAAATCAACGCCCGCTGCGGGTTCCAGTGCTTGAATGCAATTAAGTCCAACATCCACCATATCGGGTAAAAGTTTATCAATATAACCGCAAGAGTGTTGAACAATAAACATGCCGTTTTTCTTACACGCTTGATACATCTGTTTATAGTAAGGAAGAATGAATTCACGGAAGCTTTTAAGCGAAAAAATAGATTTTCCTTTATAACCCAAGTCATCGAAATAAAACACCACATCCACTCCTGCCTCCGCAAGGCGTTTAATAATTTCTAAATTAACTTTAGCATATTCGGTCATGACTTCGTGTATAAATTCAGGTTTTTTTCGCATGTGATATGCGACCCTACCGATTGTCATTCCTTCAAAAAGATACTCGGTCAAGGCGATAGGTAAAACCGCCATTGGATAAAAATAAGGCGCAAGAGCTCCTACAAAACCTTCCCAAATTTGAGGTGAATAATTAATTCTATCGTTAATTAGCTCCGAAGGTTTACCGTATTTATCCCAATAAGAATGTAAAATTTCTGGCGTTCGGAAGTAACCATCGATATACCAAGAATAAGTTAAACCCGTCTCAATTTG
>JAUWRB010000078.1 GCA_030610785.1 Promethearchaeota archaeon
TCGTGCTTGTATAATTGGTAGAACTCCTTTCTCTCTTCTAACATTTTATTATACACGAATCTGCAACATCCAAAATTCTTTAAAAAAAAATCGCTTTGTTTTTTGTTCGGATAGATTCGTATCTTAATTGCGTAATCGAACGTCATTAATTAATTTTTTGGAAGTAATTTTTATATTTAAATGTATATTCTGAGAACGATTAATAATTTATTGCAAAATTCATCCATGGCCTAAAGGCCGTGGTATTCTTTTGCTAAAAACGATAAATTCTAATAATAAATATTTCATTTTCCTATATATAAAGAAGATCAATGAAAAAAGAAATTGAAGAGGAAAAGGCTATTGATATATTCGTATTCCCCTCTAAAAATATAAGAAAAAACAAGGTAAGAGTTAAAAACAAAAATAAAATATAAATTAATAAATTGGGAATTATTATTATTTCCCTTTTCTTGCCTTCTTTGCTTCCTTCTTAGCTTTTTGTTTTAAATATTTTCGTTTAAGAGATTCAGGTTTTACTGCGTAAATAACTATATTCAATATTGCTCCAAATATTAAGATAACTCCCGCAACTATATATCCAATCCGGCTAATATTATTGGTAAAAGGACTATTAGCAAGAATTAAAAGTATTAAAGCTAAAATGAAAAACACGATGCCAAAACAAAGATTCCTCTTAAAAAATTTCTCATCCGAAACTTCTTGAGTAATAGAAAGCATTGTATCCTGTTTAATTGTTTGTCTCTTCGGTGGTAGGATTTCTTTTCTTTCTAAATCCGCACCACAACTCTCACAGAAAGCGTGTTCTGGTGCTATTGGTGTTCCACATGAAGGACAAAATCTTGCTCCCAATTCTTCCCTTTTCACAAATTCTGGTTGTTTAATAACTTCTTCTTCTTTTGGTTTTTTCTTAATTATAGGTACTTTTACTTTTTTTGGCTTTTTGACTTTTTCTTTAGTGGCTTCAAGGTCCACTTTAAATAGGATGGCTACACTAACAATAGGGATAGCAGCACCAAGAAAAATCCCTATTACTCCAAATCCTGGACTATGGTAATATATTCCCCAGAATCTAAAACAACTCGAAGAAGAAAATGGATATATATTAATATTGAGATCTAAGGAACACGACAACTCCATCATTACCATCCATACTATTATTCCTATAATGGGTAAAATCCCCCCTTTTAAACAAGCTTTCTTAAATTCTTCAAGGTCCAATCCATTTTTTCTAATTTTTAGGGCACTTTTAAGAAGAACGATTACACCAACTATTATCAATACCGAACAGACGATTGATGGGATAATACGCAATATATCCCTGGTAATCTCGAAATTTCTCTGATTTTTTAAAGAGACGCCCCAAATCCAAACAAGGTTCCAGGATTGTAAAGCTGCGGGAGTTAAAAAAGCTATGATTAGCATTATTCCTCCAATTAATGGAAATAGCCAAGAGATATTCTTTAAATTCACCATGATTAGAATTCCGTTTTTTTTTTTTAATGTTTTTTTAAAATGTAAATTCTATTAGTACTAATATTCTCCCTTTTCTTTTTAAAATTTATTATAATCCCTATTGATTAATTTTACTAATTTTCATTAAAATTAGGTTAGATCAATTACGGAACAATATCAAAAGCAAGATTTTTTTTTTTTTAATAACGAGAATAATTGATTCGAAACTAGCCAAATAATATGATTTTAAAAATGTTTAAGTATAGCCCGTTTTAATTATTATCAATTTAATGGAAATGGTAGATTTTTGTTGTTATTTTATCAGATATTCATTTTTTTTTTTATTTTTTAATATAGAAATAAATCAATAATATATTTACATTTTAATAAATAATTTAATAAAAGAGTTAACTAATTTTAATTTAATAAGTAAGAAAAAAAAATATAGTGAGGATTTAGTGAATTATTTAAGGGATAATAAAAGTTGGAATGAAATTGAAGAAGAAAATTTAAATTGGGAAACTATAAAAATCTCTAAAGTAAACGACAAAATTATTGAAATGTTGCTAAACAATCTTAAATTAGATCTCTCGGACGACTTTTTCATTTCTTTTGAAAGTCTCTTGAAGTTAGGGGAAAAAATCGAATCCCAAATAATATCAATCCTCAGTGAGATGGATGAAATTCGTGATTTTAAAAAGCACTTGTTTAAATTTATTTTAGATTTTATTCAAAATAAAAAAAATAATTATTATTTAGTACCTCAATTATTTAATCCTGATTTCATTGTTCGAGCAAGAACAATAATGAAAATTGAAAGTTTAAATGAAACTCAAAAATATTTTAAATTTATTTTACCGTTATTAAGTGATCCAGACGATAGCGTGCGGTATTCTGCTTTAAAAACGATAAAATCATTATTAAGCGATCCAGACGATAGCGTGCGTTATTCTACTTTAAAAATGATAAAATCGAAAGTATATAAAAAATTACAATATCAATCCAAACACGAATTAAATAAAAAAATTTTAATCGAAATTAAGAAGATTTTAAAAAAAATTGAAAAAAAATAGAATTTTTTTCTAATAGAAGTATTATTATTTATTTTTCAAACTTAAAATTTATTCTTCTTCATATGTTTCATCTAAAAATTTCAATAGATATTTTTTTAAGAGTGGATTTAAATCATTTATCCAAGCTAGCCCATCTAATCTTGTTTCTTTAATTTGATTTTTTTTTTCAAATTCTTTCAAAAAGTTAGAAATCTGTAATTCTAGAATATTTAAGTTGTATGATTTTGATTTTTTTATCACATCAGTTAAACCAGAATTAATAAATTCTGCTAAAGATTGAATGAGTTCTTCTTTAAAGTCTTTATATTCATAAAATGTCCCAAATTTAAAATAAGAGGATAAAAATTGCTTAATTGCATTTTCTAGTTCTCTTTCAATAATTATTTTACCGGAAAAACAAAAAAATTTAATGAATCTTTCAATCATGGTACCATTAAATTGTAATTTTCTTTCTCTTGCTTGAAAATATTGTTTAAAACCTTTCTCTTTTAATATTTGTACTTCTCTTGTTGACGATAATCTAGTATTATCGAAGTCTTTTTTAATAATTCGTGCTACACCTGAACGTAATGTAATTAAATTTGTGGTTATTTTTTGAGCTCCATAAAATATTGTTGGAACATTGATTTTATGCCATTCTAAAATCTTTTGAAAATTATTAATATCATCACGACTAAAAAATATTTCGTATAACATGCTAATTTTAAACTCTTTAACATCTTCTTTTAAAATTTTTCTTCTAACATGATCGTCGTAATTAAGAAAAAAGCGAAAAATACAATCATCAATCGCTAATAAATAATTTTCAAATTGCGAATTACTTAGAAATTTTTTGTATTCAAAACGAATTTTTTGAGCGTTTATCCATTCAAAAGCAAAATCTAACAGATTTTTCCCTTCTATTAAATTATCCTCGTAATATCTAAGGAAATTTGAAATTTCTTCGAGCGGAGTGCTAATTGATTGAGTAATAATTAAAAATTTTGCTACGATTTGAAGCGGGTCTAAATGATTGAACTGTTTTTTAATTCTTTCGAAATAGCTATATAATCTATCTTTCTCTATATTATCTATTTCTAAAAATTCTGTTTTTTCCTTATCAAACATTTTAATTTTATTTAATTATTATTATCGAGTAAATCTTTGATCTTAGAAAGCCCCTCTTCTGTATCTGTTTTCCATTTTTCAAACGGGTCAAAAATAGGGTTGATTTCGACAATAGTTTCTTCCAGGTTTTTATTTTTATCTAATATTTGTCTCAATTTCTTTTTATAAAAAGACATAGTTTCCATTTGTGGTGAGCCTCCACCATGAAGCCCTGCTGCTTGCAATAAACCAGCAAGGTTCTTATTATCAGGAATTAAAATGACGCCATAACTTTTTTTTATATTTTTTTCCATTAAAAATTCTTCTAAATAAATAACTTTCTTCTCTTCATGACTCATTCTTATCGCTCTTATGTTAGGGAAGATGGTTGTTTTGTCAAATAAACTTAAAGTTTCGATTATGCGATTTTCGTAATAATCGGGTAATATAGACAACACGTAATAGGATGGGATATTATCTAAATAAATATTCTTTAAGGGATCATCGAAATCACAGGTGTATAGATAAGATTCTCTTATATTATCAGACTCTTTCCTTTCCATGAAACCAACACAATATAACTTTCTTGAAGAACCCAAAGACATTTCGATTTTTCTTGAAGAACCCAAAGACATTTCGATTAAATTAACGCCCCGTATTAACTCTGCTTCTATAAAATCTTTAAATGAAAAATCACCCCCTAAAAAACTTTCATTTACAATCTTGCCTTGAATGATGCTAGGGTGGATATAATTAACAATCTTATCGTAAATAACTTTAATGTCTTCTGTATAAGGTGATCCTATTAAAGCAAAAAGGTTGGTTTTTCCATCTTCAGATTCTATCGAAGAATTTAAGTTAAAGAACGATTGAATCACATCCACATCAATAGTTGTCTCTTGATATTGCGATAATGAAGATTCTATAACCTCTATTTTCCAATTCTTCTCTTTTGTGCTCGCAGCTGTTAAAAATAATGGTCCTAAAAATTTAAATGGTAGGATTTTTAATTTCTCTTTTTTTTCTAGAGATAAATCTCCAGAAAACTTAATATTTTCGTAGACCAAATTAATTTCATCAGAAAAAAACAAGCCTACGATTGAACTTACACTTTTCATAGAAATTGATAAAAAACATCATATTGAAATAATTATAAGAATAATTGAACTTATAATCTATATTAATCTTTTCACAATAATGTATCTTAAAAAAATATTTTAATTAATTTTAAGAAAATTATTTTTTACTATATAATTAGATGATTCAATTAGCTTTAAATCAAAATACTTGCAAGAATCACGCTTTAATTCAATTTTTAAAACTATCTAAAAAAATTAAAAGCGTTGAACTGAATTTTAATTCAATTAGAAAAACTCTAACGAATAATATTAATATAAAAACCATTTCTGAAATATTAGAGACTCGTGATATTAGCATATCAAGTATTTTTGCGTTAAAGGATTTTTCCTTATGTTCAGATTGGGATTATAAAACCAAAATTCTTCTTAAATTTAATCAGATGATTAATTATTGTTATAAATTGGAATCTAATTTATTAATTGTTAATCCTTCATTTCTCGAAAATAAAACTGATTTAAATGAAATTCCTCAGTGGAGGATCGTAAATAGAACGATAAAAAGGCTAAAAGACCTCTCAAAAAAGGCTAATGAATATGATATAAAAATTGGCTTTGAATTTTTATCAGATAGTTCAATATCAACGCTTTCTAACGCTAAAGAAGTCGTAGGCTCTCTTGAATCGCTAGAAAATTTAGGATATATTATAGACACATTTCATTTCATTAAAAGCATGGCAGAACGCGAGCAACTCAAGGATATTAAACGCTTCATATTTTTAATTCAATTAGCCGATTTAAAATACGATTCATTAGAAAAATTAAGTTTATTAAAAGATTCAAATAGAGTTTTTCCAGGTGAGGGAAATTTCGATATGAAAAAATTTTTGTTTTATTTAAATAAAATCGGCTATAATAAACTTTATTCTATCGAGTTATCTAAAAACGAGTGTAATGATTATTTTTTTTATAAATTTTCTAAATATCTAAAAACTTTTTATTAACCAAAATTATATTATAAAATGGTATAATATAAAATGGTATAATATATTTTTTTTATTAAATATATTAATCAAAAATTTAATATCATTATTAAAAATTACCAATTTGGGTCATGGGTAAATTAAATGCCGGGAAATTACGATTACACGTATAAAATACTCCTAATCGGGGATGCTTCGGTTGGGAAGACTTGTTTCACAAAAAGATATTGTTATAATATATTTAACCCATCTGAACGTCTCACAATAGGAGTTGATTTTCATGTTAAAACAATCGAATTAAATAACTTAAAGATAAAACTCCAGCTCTGGGATATTGGTGGAGAAGAACGATTCAGATTTCTTTTACCAACTTATTGTTTAGGTGCAAATGCGGCTTTCCTACTATATGATACAACGAGATCTCTTACTTTAAACAACATCCCGGAATGGACAAAAATCGTAAGACAAAAAAGTGGCCCTATTCCCATAATGCTAGTTGGTTCAAAAATTGACCTTACTAGTTCCGAACGGCAGGTTCCAAGAGAACATGGCATAAATGTAGCTAATGTAAATAATTTTTCCGCTTTCGGAGAAATCTCATCTAAAACTGGTGCAAATGTTGAGAAAACTTTCAAAGTTCTGGTCGAACAAACTTTAGAAATGATGGAAAAATAAATAAGTGGTGTTAAAATGGCAGAGAGCGAATCTTTATCTTTAATTCATTTATTTGACTCTATTGGGATTATTGAAAAAGGAATTGAAAAAATTTATCACTTTCTTTTGAAATATAATCGAATCGAAAATTTACAAGATATTAGCAAACAAAATGACCTTACTTTAAAAAGAGGCTACAAAATTTGTTCTGTTCTAAACGATTTAGGGCTTGTTCAGATTTTTGATCGACCAATGAAGATCCTCTTATCAACCCCGGTCGTCCCAATTTGGCAAAAACTAATCAACGAACGAATTGAAAATCTTCAAATTCAATTCCACGAGAAGGAGCGAAAATGCGAATCCGCCATTGAAGAATTTATGAAAAATTACAGTCTAGACGAAGAAATCACTCCAGAACCTGTTGAATTTATTAATTTTGAAGGTATAAACTTAGAAAATATCTATTATCCCTTGTTTACAAGTAAAATATGTAAATACGCCGTTGGAATAAAGTATAACACCCCAATTAATCCGGTAATCAACAAAATACCTAGTGGAAAAATACCTAATATAGAATTTGACTCATTTACGCGAGAAATGAGAAGAATTAAAGACAATCTTACGAAAATAAAAGTTTATTTAATAATTAATAACGAATTAATGATGGAACTCATTAACGGAAACGAATTTAAAATAATGGCGAAACATTTAAAAACTTACAATTTAGAGTTTAAAGAATTAAAAGTAAGAATAACTGAAGAAAGTTTATCTAATTTTTGTTTAACTAAAACTGAATTCATCCAACCTTGCTTTGATCCTTCTAATCTCCTAATCGGATTATTTATTTCTAGGGACGATAATATACGAGAAATTTTTAATAATAAATTTAAAGAATTCTTTGATAATGGAATCCCGATAAATGATTACTTGAAAAGCCAAAAACTGCTAAGAAAAGAGCCCCTTTCAGAAGCTGAGTCATTTACTTTATGTTTAATATAAAAAGATGGATACTTGTTATCTGTTATTATGAAAATTCTATTTTTTGAATCTATTTCATCTTCTCTTATATTCATATATATTTTTAAAATTTAAAAATTTCAAGAAATTACATTTAATCAGAAATTAAATAGCAAATTAACTTTTTCAAATATTAAAAAAAAAAAATATTAAATCTTTTTCTTTTTTTCCATGACTTTCCTAAACTTTTCGAGCATTTCCCTTGGTGTAACTGGCGTTTCAGATCTTTCGTACCTACGCAAATTACTCTTTATCCCAAAAAGATATTTAGAAATGTTCTTAAGCTTTTCAATTGGATATCTCCCCATCATTGCTATGGTTTCCATTTGTGGTGAGCCTCCACCATGAAGCCCTGCTACTTGCAATAAACCGGCAATTTCGCTTACGGCAAGGCATTCTATCCCCTTAAAACACTTATAGATGTTTTCAGGTTTTACTCGAGGATTTCTTTTTAAATATTTCATGGCTAGTTCGCCTACTTCTTCGGAAAAGAAGGAACCCTCGTAAGGTAATGTAGCAATTAATCCTCCAGATAGGTCAGCTAAAATCTTATATTCGTTATAAATCTCTTCACCGGCAAGCCGTCTTCCGGCATTTGTTAAGATTTCGTCAGGAACTTGCGTGCCTGAAGGAGATTTTTCGGAGTGAAGTGCACTAGATTCACCTGCTGCGAAAACAAGCTCAGCCGTACCTATAAGGTGAGATATCTTGTCCCTAGCGTGCGATGTTCTCTCAATGCCATTATATTCAGCTACTAAAGCAGCTGCGCTAGCAAGAATTTCCGAAATTGCGGGCTTGCAACCTGTATACGAGTGTCTATGATAGTGAGCAAACATTAGGGCTAAAAAACCAGCATAAGGCGTTTGCCTTGGATCATCAAATCCGTTTAAAAAAACTCTCTCTTTTGGGACAAAAACATCGTCGAAAATGATGAATGTTTCCACATCTCCCATAGTTAGAGTTTTATTTTCAAAATGCTTGCTCTTTTTAAAATATGCAGGTCTAGATAGTAATTTAACGCCATCCCAGTCTCCAGGTATAGCAAATGAAACTGCATAGTCTTTATCCTCAGGTCCCATGAATCTACAAGGCACCACAATTATCTCGTGAACATAAGGCGTATTTGTTATGCTTTGTTTACAGCCTCTAACAATAATACCATCTTCACGGCTCTCTATTATGCGTAAATATTGGTCGGGATCTTCTTGTTCGTGTGGTCGCTTTAATCTATCGCCTTTTGCGTCTGTTGATGCGCAAGATGCTGCGAGGTCGTTTTCTTGAAATTATTCTAAAAATTTCTTAAACCTTTCGTAATGATCGGTTCCCAATGCTTGGTCTAACTCGTACGTGATTACGGAAAGTGCATTAAGCGCATCAATTCCCATGCACCGTTGGATACACCCTCCAACTCGATGGCAAAGAACTCTTGTCATTCTCTGCTTTTTCATGAGATCATCTACGCTCTGGTGAATGTGAGTAAACCTATTAATCTTTTTTCCCGTTAAATGAGAGGTTGCTGTGCATAAATCCTCAAATTCAGGATCGAGAGCACGGTCATAAGTCTCGCGTACAATATTTATGCCTCCCCGTATTCTTGGGTCGTCTCTACCTACTTTCTCGTCTCCAATAAAAACATTCGGTTTCATTTTATATAGACTTTCAAGATATTCATTAAAAGTTTTCAATTTTTATTCCTCTTTAAATGATTTTTTTTTAGTAAAAAATTTTTTAATTATTATAATAAATAAAACGACCTAATAGATAAAAAAAACTTAATTAA
Source organism: Promethearchaeota archaeon (assembly GCA_030610785.1). Taxonomy (GTDB): domain Archaea; phylum Asgardarchaeota; class Lokiarchaeia; order Sigyniarchaeales; family SOKP01; genus JAUWRB01. The sequence continues at coordinate 9,125 of JAUWRB010000078.1, forward strand.
AAAAAAAGAAAGTCTACTAATATTTTCTTCTACTTCATCAAGATTATTTAATAATGTATAAACTTAAGCTGAAATCTACAAATATATTAACCCCCATAGTTGTATTAGATTATTCTTAAATTTTGTGAATTTTCCCCTATTTTTTTTCTTTAAATCTTCTCGTTCGTCTTACAATTGCATATTGGGCATTCAATCTTTTCCTTTAGGCTTCAATAAGAGGCGTTTCGCAAGCTAATTCTTATTCGAATTCTTGAGAAATATCTTCACTATTTAATTTACCCCATTCGGTTAAAGAGCTCCCTTTATAGTTTTAGTATATACTTCTGAATTTAATATCTTTAAGCGAGGCTCCACTTCTTGAAGATATTCAAAATGAGAATCATCAGAGACTAATATGAGATTTTTTTCTACAGTAATTGTTCCAATTAAAATATCAATTGTTGGTATGGGAATGCCCTTTTTTCTCAACAATAATGCATTTTTAAAACCTTGCTCGTAATGTATGTACGAAGGGTATATTACTGAAATTTCATCATATTTTGAGGCAATAGGAAATTCAATAAGTGAAAAAATCGTTGTAAATGTAAGACCTTCTTTAAATGGTCTTAATTTTAATTTATTAAATTTTATTATGATATTAGTATCTAATAACCACATTATTCATCTGTACTCCGCTCTAAATCTTGTAATCGATTTAATCTCTCTTCTTCCATTTGTTTTGCTTTTTCATAAAATATAACTTCATCTTGTTCATCTAATTCCTCAATTTTCTGTAGTAATCCCGGATCTAATCGTTTTCTGAAATCTTTAATGGATATAACATCGATTTCTTCCACTTTTGTAAGGTAATTTAAAATGGATTGACGTAAAATTTCAGTCCATTTAATTTCAGGATGTTCTTTCATTTTTTTATGAAGATCATCATCAACACTAAAAGTGATATTTGTCATAAGGTATTTAAGTAAAATCCCTTATTAAAGCTTATTTCTTTATATGTCATATTTTTTTTTAAATAATTTTTTTTTTTATTATTAATAAATAAGACGACTTTTGAATAATAATAAAAAATGTTCAACAAGGAACCCCAAGTTAATATAAGAAGAAATCGTTAATTGAAAAAAAAAGCAATAAAAATCTTGAATTTTAAAAAATGTTCATTTTCTTGAAAATATTCTAAAAGAATTGATCAAATTTTTGAATAAAACCAAAAAATATAAAATTCATTATTCATTTATTTTTAAAAACATAACAATATATATAATAGAAATTTCAAGAATAATTCTTTATCATGGATAATAAAATTTATATTTTAGATGTGACGAATCGTGATGGTGTACAGACAAGCAGATTAGGTCTGGCAAAAATAGAGAAAACCGTTTTAAACATCCTATTAAACAAGATGGGCGTTTATCAGAGTGAACTTGGGTTCCCGACAACCCTACACGAGACCAATTACATTAACTCGAATTTAGAACTTGTAAGATTGGGCGTATTGAAGCCAATGATTTTAGAAGGGTGGGTACGAGCAATAGAATCAGATGTTGTTAAAGCAGTTGAACTTACCCGACTAGAACATTTAAATTTGTCGATATCAACATCCCAACAAATGATTAACGGAAAATTCCAAGGAAAATATAACAAAGAGGATGTGATAGATATGATGGTAGCCGCCGTTAGACGGGCAGAAGATTTAGGAATAAAAACTATTGGAGTAAACGCGGAAGATGCTAGTAGAACATCCATGGACTTTCTTATAAAATTCTCGTTAGCCGCAAAAAAAGCGGGAGCTGATCGAATTAGATATTGTGACACTTTAGGTTATGAAAATCCGATGCGCATTCATTTTCGTTGCAAGGATTTGACAAAAGCAACTGATATGCCAATAGAGCTCCATACTCATAACGACTTAGGAATGGCAGTAGCATGTGCCATAATGGGAGCGAAAGGCGTTCTTGAGGAAGGGCAAGACGCTTATATCAATACAACCGTAAATTCAATGGGTGAAAGAGCAGGGAACTGTGATTTAGTAAGTACAATTGTGGCTTTAAAACACGGAGCTGAATGGAACGAGTTAGGAATGTTAGACCCTCGAATTAATCTTTCTAAAGCGTGGCAAGTTGCAAAATACGCAGAACATGCATTTGGAGTCCCAATTCCTGTAAACCAAGTTGGAGTTGGTGAAAACATGTTTGCTCACGAGTCTGGCATACACGCTGATGGCGCTTTAAAAGATAGGCGCAATTACGAGCTGTATGATTACAAGGAATTAGGTAGAGGAAAGAAGATCTTTGTTGAAACTGGAAGAAAAATAACGACAGGAGAGTATAGTGGAATTTCAAGTTTTAAACATATCTATAAAAATTTCGACCTTAAGTTTAAAAATGAAGAAGAAGCACGCCAAATCCTTGAATTGGTAAGGTTCGCTAATGTACATAAGCAAAAACCATTAGTTCGTGAAGAATTTTTATTTATTGCAAAATATCCTAAAATAACGGAGACAATACTCACAATGGCGCCACCTAGCGTTACAATTTTTAGACCCTACGTAGAACATAAGCGTAAAAGTGTTGATCACGAAAAAAAGGTTAAAACTGAGTTAATACAAAAAATTCCTTAAAATACTTCATGTAAAATTGAACAAAAACCTTTAATTGAAAAATAGATCTTTCATCAATTTCTTTTTATCGAATCTAATAAATTAGAGTTTAACTTTTCGTAATCTTTTTTATATAAATTAAAAATTGACTAATTCAGTCTCTTTTTTATGAATAATTAAATGTTAAAAATTTTTAATTACTATTTTCTGAAAAATTGACATGAAGGTCAAATTTTCATAACTTTTTTTCAAGTAAAAATTATTATATTTATTACATGTTTCATGAGTTTTTAATAATATTAGAATAATTTTAAAAACATTTAAGATTTAATGGTATTTTCATATATTTTTAGAAAATTGAAACTACAATGCAAGGTTCATTAACACCAGAAAAAATTTATCATGATTTAACGAATGGTGCTTTAAATAATGAGATGGCAAGTGAAATGTTAATCTCGTTAATTGAAGGGAGCGACGAGACAAAAGTACGAATGAAATCCATAGAATTGTTGGAAAAAATAGATATTAAAACCGAAAAAATTTTTAGAATTCTTGAAAATTGCCTGCTCTCTGATGAGAGTTCATTGGTCAGAAGCGTTGCTGCTAAAGTTATTATCTTAAATTTTTCAAAAGAAGGAGCAGATTCATTGAGGTGGGTGCTCCAACACGATAAATCTCCCATCGTTTTAAAAATTCTATTCGATTTTAATGATAAATTTAATGACCCACGCTTCGAACTCTTGAAAAAAGACATGAGTCGCTGGATAGAAAACTTCGGATCAGAAATTGGAATTGTTCCGGAAGAGGTAAAATTCATTTTAGACTTAGAGACCTTATTTGCTAAAGGCAAAAATAATTATGAAATTAATATTGACATTTATGAATTTTGTGAATCTATAAGAAATATCAAGGATGATGGATCTTGGCTCCTCATAAAAAATTCTCATGTTGAAGAGTTAAGTTTTAATTATT
>JAUWRB010000013.1 GCA_030610785.1 Promethearchaeota archaeon
TTAAAGGGAAAAGAGATCGACATCCAATTTGACGTGTCTTTCTTTAAGGATTTAAAGATTTCGCATACTTTATCGTCCTATAAGGCTCACGAGCACGGGGATAGGATCCCCGACTTGGCCATCAATGTATTGTCAAAGAACACTTGGAGAAACGATCTAAGTGAGAATGTCGACACGTGTAAAGATTTGGGCATTCCATTGTATGTCGTTTTCAGTCCGTATAAGGTGACCAGTAAGAGATATTACCCGCCATTCTTACGAGTATACATCCTGCAAGATGATGGGTCATATAAGCAGGAGGAACTCAGAAATATCACCTTGGAAGAAGATGGCACGATAATTAAAGAAAACATCATCGATCTTCACGATAGACTCCCGTTTTCGTTGGGATTAATGCGCCTGAAGCAAGAATACGAAGGAGAGCAATCACTCTATCGCTTAATATTAATAGATCCATCCGAACCGAGGATTTTTCCTACAAAAACGGAGAAAGTAGAAAAACAATTGAAAGAGAAAGACAAGAAACTGGAAGAGAAAGACAAGGAAATAGAGCGATTAAAAGCACGGTTACAAATGAAATAAATACTTCACACGTGTTTGGTAGAGATGATTTTACAGATCCTAAGATTCCACTAAAAAGACACATATTATAAAATAATAATATATCTTTATATAGGTTGACCTAGCTTATTTTAATAATATTAAAATATTATTATGAACGAAATCAATATTAAAAAGAAGGATAAAGTACATTCTTTTCGAGGTCATTTTCTATATTCTTTAGGAGCAATACCTTCAGCGCTTCCGTTTAACATGATCCAAGGAATGATGTTAACTTTTTTAACGTTGTTTGCGGGGCTTTCCCTTGAACTCTATGGTATTTTGCTTATTATATATGGAATTTGGAACGCTATAAACGACCCTCTCATCGGGTACTACATGGATAAAATAAAGACAAAATGGGGTCGTCGCGTGCCGTGGATTGTCATTGGAATTATTCCGTTCACAATTGGATTTATTTTTTTGTGGTGGATCCCTTATACTGAAGAAATTCTTGTATTTTTTCACGCTCTAATCATGTTATTTCTTTTCGATATAGGATTTACGATGACTATGACTGCATGGTCAGCATTATACACGGAAATGTATGAAGATGAGAAAGAAAGGGCATCAATAGTTGCGGGAAAAGATACAATTGCTTTCATTTCATCCATGATAGGCATTATACTTCCATTAATGATTGCTGATGCTATAGGTTGGCCATTAACAGGTTTAATATTCGGAATTACAATACCAATAACCATGCTTCTTTCTCTTCTCGGAATAAAAGAAAGAAAAGAGTATCAAATCGATGAACCACTGCCAATAATCGCCGCATTTAAAGAGACATTTTAAAATAAGCCATTTTTAATAGTGACAATGACATACGCAATGCTTGACTTTTGTTTTGCTTTGACAATGTCAATTCTTCCGTTATATGCCATATTCATTCTTAAGATGGAAGTGGGAATGGCGGGGTTTTCTGCTATAGGAGTTGCATTAGGAATACTCGCGTCCGTGCCTTTTTGGTGGAAGATATATGAAAAAAAAGGACCAAAATATGGATTAGCGCTTTCAATGGGTATTTTTTGTATAGGAATGATACCACTATTTCTTGCGGAAGATTTTCTCTCGTTAACGATTCTAGCACTTTTACCCGGTTTTGGAGCGGGAGGGATGTTAATGACTGAACCAGCAATTAGTGCGGCAATAGATTACGATGAATTGAGGATAGGTAAAAGAAGAGAGGCAACATATACAGGAATAATGGCATTCATGGCAAGGCTATCAATAGTTTTTTCAGGATTTACTCTAATAATTGTTAAAATTCTTACTGGATTTGACCCCTCAAATGATTATCAATCAGCAACGGCGTTAATTGGGCTAAGATTAACCATATCTATAGTTCCCGCGATTTGTATTTTAATAGGTCTATTAATTTTTAAATTCTTCCCTATTAATTATAAAGCTTTCTGCGAACAGCAAGAAAAACTAAAAATCCTACACGAACAACGACTAAAAAAATTAGAAGGGATAAAATAATTCATTCTGCTTAACTCTTTAACTTATTTTTTTTTATTTGGAGTTCTATACCTAAATATTGCGATTTAAATTGGCTTATTTAATTGAATGTAAGAAATGTAATTATGAGATGCTTTTATATTGTATCATCTCAGGAATAAAAATATATATTGAAGAAGAGATTGCAAAATTGATTAAATAAGATTAAAAGTTTTTTAATTTAAATCTTAGAGAATATATCTTCAAGTTTTTTTATATGGGCTTTAAATGCTTTTTTACCTTTTTCTGTAATTTCATAAATTGTTTTTGGTTTACGGTTTACAAATTTTTTAATAACACTAATATATTTGGTTTCTTCCAGTTTTCTTAAATGAGTGAATATATTACCATCACTTATATTTAATTCTTTTTTAAGAAAAGAAAAATCAGCTTGTTTTATTGTAAATAATAGGGTTAATATACCTAATCTTATCGGTTCATGGACTATTTTATTGAAATCTTTAAAACCAGAATAATCGTCTGTAGCCAGGGGGTTTTTTTCGCTCATATCATTAAATCTTTGTAGGAATTCTCTGAAAACCTATTATTTAAAAAATTCTTATCTTTCGCATTCTTAAATCCATTTTCCATTTAACATTCGACCTCTTATACCCTCCATTAGCCAACATAAACCCAATAGTAGACTGAATATTAAAGTTGCCCAATATAGTAATAATTCGAAAATGAAGATAAGAATCCCGAATATAAACATAATTATCCCAAATATATAAAATATTTTTCCTGACCAAAAGTAAGATCGAAATATATTTGCAGTTTGTATACATCCTACACCTACTAATAAGAACCATATAGGCCATATTAGATTAAATGAATCATTTTTGATTAAAAATATAGTTATGGTTATTCCTATTGCAGCCATAGAAATCCATATAGGGAATAAAAATGGTTTATTTCTTAGTTTTAGATTTTTATAGCTAATTGGTTCATTTTTGTAATATTTATACCCTATAAAGGTTTGAATACATATTCCTAATGGAAATAATACAATCCATATAAACATAATATATTCATATAAGTGTAATAAAGATAAAATTTGCATCATGATTCCAGCAATTAAAGTAATTATACCCCATAAAAACCAAAAAATAGGTTGTAAATTTTTTATTTCAACTTTTTCCATAACTTGTTTAATAAATTCTATATCTTTCTTTACTGAGTTTTCTTTTTCGTCGTTAATTTTACTTTCACCACTTATTATTGAATTCGTTTGTTATTTTTTAAAAAAAATTATTTTTTTTCTTGTTAATTTAAATAAAAGAATTCTAATATTTAAACTCTTCCATAAAGAGTAAGATTTTTTAACGAGTAAAATGATTTAGCGAGTAAAAATAAACCAAATAATTTTTCAGGTTATAAGGAATTTTAGTGGATTTGAAATGTAAATAAGAAAAAGTGATTATTTAAATAAATGATTTAAGGGAAGGCTTATATATACGTTAATTTTTTTACCTTATCGTTTATTTTTTCGATACTTTCCTTAAACTTTTTAAATTTTATTTAAATATACGATTTTATATTTTTTTAAAATAATATTAATTTTTTAAGCATTATCTAGTCTCTTTAATAAAGAATTAAAAAAACATTATTCGCAGAAAAATCACTTAAAAAAAATTAGAATATCTTTAGAGGGTTCACTTTTTTAAAAAAATATTAATTCAATTTTTAAATTATAAAATTTAATATAAATTAAAAAAAGGATGATAATAAATGAGTTTTAAATTAGATGATGTACAAGAGACAGATAGAGGATTATTGGCACCTTGTGGAATACTTTGCTTAGGGTGTGACTCTTATATTGGAGAGGGATTAGATGCCGCAGAGGAACTTAAGAAGATCTGGGAAGGCTCGAACATAATAGATGTAGGTCCAATGCTCGGTCTAAATGCTAAAGGAATTACAGAAACTTTTAAATCATTAAATGCCTTTATAAAAGCGGGGAAAAAACAAGGAAAATGTCCGGGTTGTTATGTAGGGGGAGGACCTTCTAAAATATGTGGCATTGCGAATTGCGTGAAATCTAAAGGATATTGGACATGTGCGGAATGTGGGGATTACGATCCCGACTCGGAAAAACCATGTCCTCTAGAAAAAGAAGTCCCCATGCCGTTAGGTAATCCATCACAAATGATGAAAATGATTTGTACACGATATAGTAAAGATACAAATAATAATTTGAAGAAATGTCGCGAAATTGGCTATGCTGCATTCATCAAAGAAGCTAAAAAGAAGGTTGCTAAGGGTTGGAGAACTTGGCAAGTAATCAGCGATGAAATGGTGTTTACTAATTCCATGAAGAAATAATTTTTTTAAAAGTTTTTTTTTTTTGTTGAATTTAAAAAACATTATTCGCAGAAAAATAACCTTGTCTTTAATTAAATAATCTTTATTATCTTAGGATTTTTTTATAAATCGTATTAACTTATATTCTATAAATTTGATGATATTAAAAGGATTGAAAAGATTTCATGAGTCTTTATAAAGAAGATATAAATGAGGCTAAAGAGCGTTTAAAGGCGTGGTGGGATCACGAAATAATCGATCGTCCTTGTATTTTATATTATTATCCAAAACCAAATATAAGCTTTCCAGGGATTTATGATTTTTGGTATTTAGCTAAAAATTGGGACGATATTGAAGGTTGCTTGGATGATTACGAGTTAAAATCAAAAGCTATTTTTTTTGGTGGAGAAAATGTTCCATGTTTTTGGCCGAATTATGGTCCCGGAATAATGGCATCTGTACTTGGAGTGACGCCAGAATTCAAAACCTATACGGTTTGGTTTGACAGACCTACTAAAGTTGATGAGATCGTACCATTGCTCGAAAGCGTAAAAATTAATAAAAATAATCCGTGGTATGCTCGGCTAATGCGAATTACGGAATATGCAGCAAAAAGAGCAGGAAAGGAATATTGCATTGCCATGACGGATCTCGGTGGTATCATAGACATACTTTCGTCGTTTTTAGGTCCTACTAACCTCATTCTTACCATGAAACGAAAACCAGAAATTATTGATACGTGTCGCTCAATTATTCTCGAAAAATCATTGCAGGTGTACGATGATCTTCAGACTATTATCGAACAGCATGGAGATGGGTGCACGGGCTGGATACCTACATGGTGTCCTAAAAGATGGTATCCGATTCAATCTGACTTTAGTGCCATGCTTTCTCCAAAATTTTTTAAAAGATTTGTTTTACCTGATATCATAGCTCAAGCTGAACACATGGATTATGCCATCTATCATTTAGACGGTCCAGGACAATTAGCTCATTTAGATGATTTAGTCGCAGAACCTTCTATTACCGGGATTCAATGGGTTCCCGGAGCAGGAGCGGAACCATCAGATAACGATAAATGGATGCCTGTCTATAAAAAAATACAAGCAGCAGGGAAGAATATCATTGTAGATAATCCCGGAGAAACCCCTAACTCCGCTTCTCACCTTTATAAAAAATTAGATCCTAAAGGGTTGATAATGACATTATTATTTTTAACCAAAATGAACGCTGATTATTATTTACCTGAATTTATAGGAGGAAATGATGGCATTGGAGATTTTAAAGCTTTTAAAAAAGAATATAGAAGGAAATCGAAAAAATGATTTTTTAATACTTATCTAAATATCCTTCGTTCGATATTGTATTTAATAATCGAATAATTTTTTTTATGGCAGGTTTTTTTATAGAGGGCAATGGCGATCTTACTTTGGTGGAGATTGGAAGACCAATTGACTTCAATACTTCCTTTATTATACTTGGACCATAAGATAAAATCCCTCCAATGGAAAATATTAAAGGTTGAATTCTTGCTAAAAGAGCCTCATCTTTATTTTTAATGGCTTTAAACATGTCGTTATAAATCCTGGGAAATATGTTCAAACCAGAATAGATACCGCCATCAAATTTGACTCCTGCTTCCCAAATCTTCCTGGAAATTATTTCTGTTCCAGGGAAGAATCTAAAACTCTCACGATCGTTTAAACCATTAAATATTAATTGAGCATAATCTTCCCATAAAACTCCCGTATATTTCAAACCATTAATGATTTTACTATTCGCGAGGTCAAGAATTAATTTAGGCGTTAATCTTGCCGTGGTTGGGACGATTTCGCTTACTTCATAAGCAAAAAGTGGTTTATCCCCGCAGTTTTTTTTAATTTCCACGAAATAATTTTTAATTTGCCCTGATTCTAATTGAGAATATTGAGGCAAAGTTGCTACAAATCCATCCATACCTAAGTCTATTCCATTCTTTAGTAATTTGAGAGAATTTAACAGAGAAACGTTGGATAGTCCCATGAGTAATGGGACGCGAGATTTTACTTGATCTCGTACGATTTTAGCAATTTGAAGTCTTTCTTCCACGTTCATGTATGCAAATTCGCCTGCTGTTCCAAGAATGAAAATACCCGAAACATCAAGATTAACGAGAAAATCAACGACTATTCGAAGCCCCTCCTCATCAATACTCTCGTCATTCTTTAGGGGAGTAATGATCGGAGGAATCATACCATGAATTTTATCTAACATTAAAAATCACTTATTTTTTTTCATTTTACTCATATATTTTAAAGGTTAAAAATATTGATGATTAATCATGAGGTCCGTGTAACTTCAATTCCTCATTTTTTAATAATGAAGAAATTACCTAAATAATATAATTGTTCAAAGACCAAGATTTTGTTTAATAAATAACTCAAAGGTACAAATTTCGAATTTACCTATATCAAACGAGAAAACTCTGGTTTCTTTATCCCATTTAAAATTACGTTCAATTCCTCTTTCCAGCAAGTCAACGGCTTGTATTTTAGATATTTTTTCTGACAATTCGGAATTGAACTTTACCTTGGTTAATGATGAGATACCTGAACCCTCAATAAATCTAATAATTATTGTCCCTGTCTTTTTCCATTCATTCAACTTTAATGCCCCTAAATAAACATTAGGTGTAAGAATTTCTAATAAAGATTTACCAGATTTTGCAATTTCTTGCTGATTTTCTTGAATGCCTTCCGTTGGGATTACGATAATAGGAGCGTTAAATTCTTCTGCCTTTCTTTTAACGATTATATTAGGACTTTCATCGGCGTTCGTTAAAGTGCCACCAGCATGCGGTAATAAAGCATATCGACATTTAAACGGCCCAAGACCACTATATTTAGGGACTTCATGATTAAATTGTTTTTTATTTTCTGTACGCTCTATATTTACCCAAGCTTCTGGAGCCGAAACTGGATATTGGCAGGCTCGAAGCATTGTCAATCTCATATCACCGCCTTTTACATCGAAAGCATATTTACCTTCATTGATCATGGCTAACCCCCATTTATTATCAGGTGTACTTAAATCAAAATAATTGTGGCAAATTTTTTCATGACGTGCTTTATCACAAGGAACTTCTGGATTTGTTTTAAATTCGATCGCACAATAAGTAGCATCGGCAACAGCTATTTCTGCGCCTGTAGAAGTACTAAATAATACTTTAAGCATTATGTCTTTTTGTTTCCAATTAGCTAGATAATCAAGGAATATTTCCTGACAATCTTTAAATAATGTAATTTTTTGAATTACAGGACTAACGCCCAATATTCTATTAATCTCTAACGTGGCAAAAATGGGACCAATTTCAGAAACTTTTATCTTCATGTCCTTATCATTTGAAAGATTTATAGGATGATTCCAATATTCTGAAGTTAAATTCCAAGCGTGAAATCCTACTTGGACATTGTCAAGGAAGCCAAAGGTTAAATTTGAAGAATTTCCTTTTAACAAGTTATTTTCATTATTAATTTTTTCAGCAGTCAAACCGACCATCGCACCGGTAATAGGATTAAGTTTAACCGAGACTCTACTATTTGATATGTAATTCTGTGAAGCTTTCAATTTTGTCTGTTTTTTTATTTTCTCGCTTTCTGATTCGTTTAGAATTATTATTTTCGCAGGATTGGAGCTTAATGGTTTTAATTTAACTACAGCCCACCATCCTGCGGGCATGCGATCTATCGTACTTTCGGGCTCTGCAGCAATTGGCTGGCAAATATATATCTCATTATCACCATTTAGAAACTCAAGCTTGGCATAACTGGGTTTGTTATTATTATCTAACTTGGGAGTATTTTTAAAAATGTCCATCGGAATAAAGACCCTTGATTTTCTCTCCCAAGCTACAGGATTATAGAGATAAATGTCAGCGGAATTTTGTAAATCATCATCGTTTTTATTTTCACCCCTTAAGGCTATTCCAATTTCGGTGATGATTTTTTCAATTATCGTATCTTGTTCGTTCCAATCATCCCAGACCTCATCATATACTTCAGGAATAGAACTGCCAGGTAGAACATCGTGGAATTGATTCTTAAGCGTGAGTTTCCATAATAACTCGAGATTCTCTATAGGATACTGGTACTTTGAATTAGTTAACGATGATAAAAGAGCAAGAGTTTCTAAAGAACTGATGATGTTTTCATACTTACGGTTATGTCTTTTTACTTCCGCGTGATTTGAAAAACAGCCCCTATGAGTTTCTAAATAAAGTTCGTCGTTCCAAATGGGTATTTTTTCAGAATATTTCTCTAGTTCCTCGTAAAAAGTTTCAACTCTGCTCCACTTAAACATATCAAGTTTGGCATACTCATTCGCAAAAGCTATTTCCTTATGGGTAGGACCGTGTCCCCCGTCACCTTTACCAAAAAAGAACCCGACATGTGGACAAATTTCGTCTTCCACATGTTCATTTAATTTACTATAATCCATGGTATAATTCCAGACTTTTTTTCCATCCTTTTTAAGTAAGTGCCTTCCTATTTCATATTTATCCCACCATTCAAGAGGTTCTGTACCCATACCGAAATTGGCTGTTAAAATACGCGTTCCATCGGGTCCTTGCCACCAAAAATTAACAAATGGGAACGTGGTATCCCGATTCCAAGTGATTTTCGTTGTCCAGAAGTAATTTGCTCCAGATTTTACTAAAATTTGTGGGAGACCATAATTATAGCCGAAAGAATCCAAGAACCATTCAACTCTTGGAAGGACTCCAAAATTATCCCTAAAAAATCGCATGCCATATAATCTTTGCCTTACCATTGCCTCTCCCGAAGGCATCATGCAATCTGGTTCAATGTAAGATCCACCAACAAGTTCAATATTACCGGCTTTTACTATTTCTTGAATCTGTTTAAATAACTCAGGGTCATCTTCTTGAACCCATTCCAACAATAATGGTTCGCTCAAAGCAAAACAAAACATTTCTGGAAACATTTTCGAATGCAATACTGCCTTTCTAAAAGTAACTATTGCTTTTTTTCTGGTTTGCTCAAATCTCCACATCCACGCCATATCAATGTGAGATTGCCCAATCATATGCACTTGAATTGTTTCAGAATTCACGGTTTTTGAGATCTTACTTTTCCATCGCTTCAATCGCCGCTTTATATTTATTTCTTTTTTTTTTCCTAACCATCTCTCTCGAACTTTTTCAGTATCGGGATCGGGTTCTGTAAATGTAGATGTATCTATTCTTTTATTTCCCGAATAAAATCCAATTTTATCTAAAAATTTATACTCCATTGAATTATACTATATTTCATTTTTTTTAACGATTTAGCTAACACAATATTAAACGCCTCAATAGATCTAAGGACTATTAACTTTTATAAAAAATTAAATTTTAAATTGTAAAGGAAACCCTTAGGTAAAAAAATAACAACGGAATTAAGAGATACATTGAATTATTGAATTGCCTTAGAGGAATATTAGTTAAATACTTTTTATATTAAAAATGTTGTAATACTTTCAGAAAAAATTTGAAAATACATTTCTATAGCAAATAATATAGTAAATACCATTAAAAACCATTTATTATTCATTTTCTTCCAATATTTAGGGTGTAATTCCCAGAGAATCTTATTTCCAGCTTTATTATATCTCTTTAGAACAATCGCAATTAGAACACTTACAATGAGACTAAATATAGGAGAAACATATAAAGGATACTGACCTGAATATATTGACCAAAATATTATCGTAAAAAAGATATTACAACCTAAAGTGATAAAGAAATTAATGCTTGGATTTATAAATCCTTTAAATAATAGTACAAAAACTAAGACAAATAAGATTCCGATTCCAAAAAATTGATGTGAATATAGAGCTAACATGAAAGGTTCACTTATTGCAATATATATTAAATACCATATTTGTAATATGCACCCTTTTAAAATTATTATAGATACCCAGAAAAAAAACCAAAAGGTTCCATCTTTTATGGGAATGTCCTCATCATCTTCGCCGCCTAACCATCGCAGTTTTTCTGCATCGCGAAATAACAAGAAGAACATCCCAAATATAAACATCGCGTATATAGTATATTCTGTCATGTCGATCCTCCTTTCCTTGGTTCTAATATACATTCATCAAAGAGAATACCATCATGACTGTAACTTTTAAAAAATAAATGATTTCCTTCAACCTCAATACTGCAATAATGAAAGGTAATAGACGCTTTTATAGTATGCGGATTTGTTATTTCAATTTGATCGTCTAATTCTGCACCTCCTCCACCAGATACTATGTAAGTTGTACCATTAACTTTTAATCTAGCATAATGATGGATGTGGCCAGCTAAATACATATCAACATTATATTTAATAAATAAATCTTCAAAACTATTTCCGATTCTATTACTTCTTCCATTTTCGGAATATAAAGGATGGTGTCCAAATACAATTATAAAATCAATATAATCGCGCATATTTGCAAATTTTAACATTCTTTCAAGCCATTCTAATTGTACATCTGTTATTTCATCATCATTTGTGTCGATAGAAATAAATGCAACATTACCATAATTAAAAGCGTAATAATTTTCTGGTTCAGGATATTCCATGTAATACTTATAAGTCTTTCCTTTTTCTTCAAACCCTGTTAACCATTGATAGCTTTCCCATTCGTGATTACCGATAGAGATCATATAAGGGATCCCATTTTGAGCACATCCCCTCACTTCATAAAAAAACCTATCCCAATGCCAAGAAATTCCTGGACCTAATACCATATCACCTACATTTAATATGAAATTTGGCTTTTCTTTTATAATCTCTTTTATTAAATGATGATGTAGCGTATTACCTAAGATATCAGTCCTTGTATCTCCTAAAACACAAAATTTAAATGCCTTTTTTTCAGTCATTTTAGGAGCAGTTCTAAACTCATGAATTTTATCTAAAAATTCTACGTTAATGTTAGGATTTGAACTACTTAATTTCCAATAATATTTAGTATCTGCCTTTAAATTAGTAAGTCTGAAAAAATGAAGTTTAGAAGGCTCGGGATCTTCGATAGAATATTTAAAAGACTCATAATTTTCGCCATAACTTAAAATTAATTTGCCCTCAATGGGTGTTTCGCACGACAATCCCATTGAATTACGTGGATCACCATTAAAATATAAATAAGGCCATTTCATATTTGGAGTAAGACTCCAAGGACCTATTTGAAGAATCTGCATGCCAAAAAATGTAATAAATAATATTGATAGAAATACACCTGCTTTTTTGGTTCTAAGGACATGAGTATTAATTCTCTTTAGCCTCCTCTCCTTACTTAATTTTCTAACTTTTTCATTAATAATGATATTATTAAATTTTAAATTTATTGTATAAATATTCTTAAGAACAAGTATATAAAACTTTTTAAAAATTTTAACCTAGAAATTATCTCCCTACAAGTAAAATTTAATAAATTTCTTCTACAAATATTTAATATTAAAACAAATATCATTAAATATTGAGGAAAAAATAATGAGTAAAAGTCCTATTGAAATGGTTGAAAACATGATTGGAGGTTTAATGCGGCAATTAAAAATTCCCGGATTAAGTATTGGCATCGTTATTAACGGGAAACCGACATATGCTCAAGGTTTTGGCGCACGGAATTTAGAAAACAATTTGCCCATGACACATGACACATTATTTGGGATAGCCTCCATGTCAAAATCTTTCTGTGCTCTCGCAATATTGCAACTTCAAGAACAAGGAAAGATTGAACTGGATGCTCCCGTGAGCAATTATATAGATTTCAAATTGGGGAATAAAGATAATCCAATTAAGGTTCATCATTTACTTTGCCATTCTTCAGGTCTCCCTGAACTAGACGCAACACATGCCGCCAATGATAAAAATAGTTTTATTCCGATGAGTAGCAATAAGGATTTTTTATTATTTATTAATCGCGCTACTTCCGAACAATATGACGCTCCCGGAAATGTTTTCATGTATAATAATGACATGTACACGTGTTTGGGATTAATCGTAGAAAAAGTCTCGAACATGAAATATGAGGATTATATCAGAGAAAATATCCTTAAACCATTTGAAATGAAGAGATCTACTTATTTGAAAGAAAATTTCATGAATAACGACAATGTTATTTCAGGATATTTCCTATCAAAGGATGGCAAATCAATGGACAAACATGAATTAAAAACTGATCCACTCGATTATGCGTGTGGAGGCTTGTATAGTTCCGTGCGAGAATTACAAAATTATATGATTGGCTTGATGAATGAAGGAACCTTCAATAACAATCAAATCATCCAAAAATCTTCTCTCAACAAAATGTGGACATCATACATTACTCCCCCTGAGCGATATGGGAAAGGATATGGTTATGGTTTTTCGGTTAACAATGATTTTTTTGGGTACACCTTAGTGGGTCATGGGGGTAGTATCGCAACATCAGGCGGATATTTTGCCATGATTCCTGAGAAAAAAATGGGGGTAGTAATAGGTCAAATCCCAATTCCATCAGTAGCCCCCAAGGCAATTGTGAACGGAATCCTTGCAACCCTTCTCGGGAAGGATGAGAATGAAGCGATCCCAATACTGAATGCTCATAAAAAACTCCAACTCATTTTAGGGAAATATAAAACTTATGGCTCGGCACAGATGGAAATCTCACTGCAAGAGGGAGGATTTCTTCAATCAACCATTGTCTTTTCCGATCAATACCCACCAATGATTTTTCCCCTAGTAGTTGAAGATCTGGAGAATTTAAAATTTTCTATACCCTTTTCATTACCTGGAATGAAAATGACAGCACAAGGCACGATTGACGAAAAAACGGGAAAAATTCACTTTCAAGCTGATAGATACTTTTTTCATAAGATTTCATGATAAATTAAATGTTTTTTTAGCAATAAATATCACAAAAATTAGCAAAAGTATATCATGATGTTATCGGCGTGTAATTGTTCACTTTAGAAGTAAAAGGGAAAAAAATAACAATTATTTTATAGATAAATTAAATACACAAGCTTCGTTGCCATGAGCAATGCAATCTGTTTCTATGACTTCTATTGCCTTGTTAGGAAGACATTGCATGGCGAAACCCTCAATAAACCCAGCTAAAAAATCGCAGTTAAATTCCACATTTTTTATTTTTCTACAAAAAGGACACATTTTAACTTCGATTATAATCTCATTTTCAGAGCGTTCTGTGATTTTATTAATAGAAAATAAATCTAACTCTTTATGAAGTTTATTCTTTAAGTTTTTTGACATTTTTATATGTTTGCTGCGTTCATCCCCCACTTTCAAACCAATATAACGCACTATAGGTTTTTCAAATATATTTTGAAATTGTCGAACAACTCCAATCATCTTTTTAGGAAAATGTGCTGAAATATAGCTCTTAGCGAACTCAGAATAAACAATATTATCTATTTTTGATTCACATGATTTAAATGGACTAATCTCACCGTCCCATTTAGTAAGTAACTCTTTAAATTCAAGCCAGAATTTCTCTCCGATTTTTTTCAAGGAATTTTGGACAAATTGCGCTTCCTTTTGCTCTTCAACAACACCTACAATTACTATTCCTTCGTAAGGTGAAATCAAAACCCTTTGAGCGCCAATTTCAAAACTATTAACTTGTCCCATTTTTAATTCTGAAAAAAACATTGAGATTGCTGAAATAAGTCCACTAAAAAGTTGACCATCTACATCTATCTTTTTTTTTGTAAATGCCCTATGTAATAAAAGCGTGGAACTTTCCTTTACAATTATGAATATTTCAAGCAACATTTATATTTCCCCTCAAGAAGAGATGAATATTCTCTTAATCCTCGCCCATCATGAATTTCGTAAAGCGAAATACTAGTACCAAAGATAGAGCAAAGATTATAAGGCTTGCAATTTGGAGGCCGGACATTATGGATTTAAATATCGTGTATTGCTGAATCTCGTCAAACCAATACAATTCAGTAAAAAAATCCATGAACGCAGATACAACTCCTAGCACGATAGCTAAGAACAGGACTGCAAAGCCTTTCGTTGCGAAGATTTTGTTTTTCTTTCGTGCATAGAAAATCATTATAAATAAAAAGATATACGCAATAAGAGACATTGCTTCAAGAAAGGCATCCTGTAGGTTTATGTCAGATGGAGCTAAAAACGCCATTATTTCTCACCCTCCCATAATTCCATACCATATTGAGCGATTCTATAAAAAGCGTATCCAATGATAAACAGCCCCGTAAAGGCAAGTGTCGCATCAAGGATGTCAAATAATTGATAAGCAATGGTTGTTTCACCTGCAATCTTCTTTGTCACTAATGTATCGAGTAAATCAAATAAAAAATGACCTGAGAAAATTATTACGCCAATTATGAACTCATTAAATCCCTTTTTGGTGAGTTTTGGATATTTCTTCTTCAAATAAAAAAGCACGATAACAATGGAAAGAGCTGCTATCAAGGTTATAACTTCAATGGGTACAGCTTCAATGTCGTTGTTTGCTTGAAGTTCTTCTAATGTATCCCATAAAATTGACATAATAATATATTCCTCAAATGTTATTAAAAAAATATATTTATTAAGAATTAATCGTTGTACAAAAATTTTTGTTATTAATATCTTACCAACAATTAATTATTTTAAAATTTTCGGTGAATTTTACAAATGAATGATAAATTAAAAACTTAAAAACTTAAAATTTCCTCATTTCTTTTATTAAAAATTTCCTTAGGCTCTTGTAGTCTTTATTTTTAAATAATTAATTTAATTCATAAATAATTTTGAAAAATATATTATTTTTCACTTTTTGAATGTGACATAGGAAACCAGCAATTAAATCCTTTTACCATGTTAACCAACCAAATATTTTTATTTTTTATTAAAATAAATTAAATCTTTTCAAGTAATAATTTGAGTAAGTTAGTGCCTATTATGCAAGTCAAGTGAGCGTGAATGGTTTAATCAGTCTAATTAGCATTTTTAATTGTTTTTATGTTGTCTTTTTGATTCTCACCAGTTTAAATAATTCTTATCTTAAGATTAACTTCTCAAAAACCTATTTAAGCTGAAGGAATGCTCTGATTTTTTGGATTTTTATAAAAATTTATAATTCTTTATAACTTTTTAATCAACAATTGAAACAATAATTTCTTATTGAAATATTTAGAATAAATTAATTAATTTTCAAATTATCCTATAAAAAATGAAAGAAGAAATTGATGGAGTTTAAAGAAGTTTTCGATCATGATAGTACTTATTTTGTAGAAGCAATGTATATTTATAAAAATTCTTTCCCCGTTCGGGAAAGGGCTTCAATTGAAGAATTAAAACAAAGATTTGAAAAAAAAGAAGAAATTCTTCATATAGGAATACTTAACGGTCATATAATCGTATTTGGACTAATCCTAGTGTTTAAAAATCCAGAATTTTTACTATTTGATTATTTTGCTGTAAAAGAAAGTCAGAGAAATAAGGGACATGGTGCTTTTTTTTTAAAATATTTATTTAAAGTACTAAATTTGGAAAAACAAGAGAAATTCATGCTTTTTGAATTAGAACATCCAAATTTTGGCACTGACAGGCAATTACGGCGACAAAGGGTTAATTTCTATAAAAGATTTGGAGTCAAGGAGTTAAAAAATGTGAATTATTTTCTTCCTTCTTTTGAGACGACCTCTGAAAAATTTAAACCATTAGAAATGATTTTGATGATATATCCGATAACAGAACGGCAAAAACTTACAAGAACTCTCTTAAGAAAAATGATATTTTCTATTTATGTGCAATTATACAATCAATCAGAAAAATCTAAATTTGTTCTTGATGTTGTAAATAATATACCGGACAAAATCGAAATTGGATAAATTTCTGTTTATAGCATTGAAATTATTTTTTCAAAAATTTTTTCGGAATAAGCTGGGATTTTCTCGTTCTTGAGATAATTATCCATTACATCTTGGAATCCAACAACGCCATATTGAACCAAAATATCAACTTCACCCGATTTCATTAAAAGTTCTGGTAATGTCATGTAATAATATGGTAGATTCATATCGAAGGTGACATCTATAGGATTTTTAAAATTAGGACGCTAAAATTACTTTCGTGAGCGCAGATATGAATATTTAAAATTATAAATTTTATAAACTTAAAATTATTCGATTAAATGTTATATTTCTTGTATATGATAAAATCAAATTGTTAATTCAACCATCTATAAAAAAATCTAGAACGATTTTAAAAAATGAAATTTTTATTTTACAAACAACTTAACATTTAATCAATTATTCATTAAAATAATTAATAATTAAAACAAATTATAAATTGATATGGAACTTAAAGAATTATTAGGAAAAGGATCTCGGGAATTAGAGTTCAAGTCCTATAAAGAAAGGCGATTAAAACCAAATTATGTCCGAGCAGAAGCTATATTAAGTGGAATAAGTCATGGCACCGAGTTAAATTTTTATCGAGGCACTGCCCCATTTTATGATAAAATCTTTGATATGAAACTACGAGTGTTTTTGGAAGGACACAATTTTTCATCATATCCCATAAAATTAGGTTATGAATGGTTAGGAAAAATAATAGCGATTGGAGAAAGAGTGAAAAATTTTAAGGTAGGAGATTTAGTTCACTTGCCCCTTGGTCATCGCACCACGCATACGTTTGCTGATGACTGGCAAACAAATTATGGCGTGGTAAAGCCGTTACCCGAAGGATTTAATCTAGATGAGGGTGTCTTTTTAGCCTTAGCGGGGGTTGGCTTACAAGCGGTTCATGATGCTCACATAAAAGTGGGAGATAGAGTTGTTGTTTTTGGGTTGGGAACGATTGGGTTATTCACAATCCAACTTGCCCGATTAAACGGTGCCACATGGATTGATGCCGTTGATCCCATACCTGCAAGGAGGGCTCTTGCGAAGAAACTCGGAGCAAATGAAGTTTATGACCCCATTGAACAAAACATTGGAAAAGAGATCAAGAGTTTAGGACCAGGAGCTGGACCAGATATTGCAATTGAGGTATCTGGAAATTATAATGCGCTTCATGATGCCATCCGAAGCGTTCGAATGGCTGGTACGATCGTTGCTGCAGGGTTTTATCAAGGAGATGCTGTAGGGCTTCGATTAGGGGAAGAATGGCACCATAATCGAGTGACCATGTATTCAAGTATGGGTGTGTGGGGATGTCCTCACCGAGATTATCCTTCTTGGAATAGAGCACGCATTCATGATACCATTAAAACATTGTTCCAAGAGAATAAATTGAATGTTGATGGTTTCATAACTCATAGAATACCCCTTCAAAAAGCTTCGGAAGCATATGAGCTCATTGATAAAAATCCAAAGGAAGTGATTAAAGTAGTTCTTACTTATCAGTAATGTTTGATTATAAAAATTTAATTTTTTTAAAATCTTATCGTGATATATAATGAAATTAAGAGTTGGTTTGATAGGAGCGGGAGGTTTTGGAAATCTTCACTTATCTGGCTATAAGAAAAATGAAAATTGTGAATTAGTAGCAGTTGCATCCCGAACGGAACAAAGTGCTACAAGGGCATCTGTAAAATTTAACATACCCAAAGTTTATTGGGGAGAAGATTGGCGAAAGATGTTAAGAGAAGAAAAGTTGGACATCGTATCAATCTGTTCTCCAAATTATTTACACGCACCCATGACCATTGAAGCTATAAATAATAACGTGAATATATTATGCGAAAAACCCATCGCTATTTCAATGAAGGAATTAGAAGAAATTGAAAAACTATTACAGCAAAAAAACTTGATTTTTTTTTCCTCCTTTCAAAAAAGATATAACCCATTGATGGTTTACATTAAAAAGATCATTGAAAATGAAGTATTGGGAAAAATCACTTTGGTTAAATACTTTTTAAGCCATTTAGGACCTTATACCTCTTGGAGAGCTTTATCTCAGCAGAAATGGTTTTTTGATTCTGAGATGGCTGGAGGTGGTGTGTTATTGGATCTCGGCGTTCACTGCATAGATATCCTCCGGTATTTAATGGGCGAATTTACAGAAATTGAAGGGTATAGTCAGAATACTTCGTGCAAGAATATAAAAAATGAGGACAATTGCAACGTGCTCTTTCGTTTTCGCAATGATGCTGTTGGGTTTGTAAGCGTTTCATGGTGTAATGAACCCGCTGAAGTTATTGAGATATTTGGAACCAAAGGAACCTTGAAAATAAATCTATACTCAAGTGAACCTCTCTACTTTATCTCTAGGAAACTTAAAAGAAGTGAATATATCAAGGATGCATTGGCTTATGAACCTGGAAGTGGAAGGGCACAGCATTCATTGATTGACCATTTTATAGATTGTGTTTTAAACAAGAAACAAGAACACCCTAATTTTGAGGATGGTAAGAGAGCAGCAGAATTCGCCTTAAAAGCGTATTCATTTAAAAAATGAACTGAATTAAAATAGGTATAATTATAAAAAAAATATGAGGTAGCAAATTCATCTCACCCGACAAAATTGTTGCCTCCTTCTCTTTTTTTATTTTATTAAATTATTTCATATATGATTTTATCCATTTTTGCAAATTGGCTTTTTTTAATCTTTTAATCCAATAAAAAACTTTTCACATTTATAATTGAAGTCATTTACAAGTCCATATTTCTTTATTTCCTTTTTTGTCGCCAATTTTAAGCTTGTTATTCACTGAGATTATTTTGCTACCATATAAAAAAAAATTAAAAAAATCAAGGTCAAATTATTTTTTAAATATATTATTTAATTAAAAGTGCCCCCGCTTGTTTCAATTAATGCTTTGATTTGGCTTTCTTTCAACGAAAATAATAACTTAACAATATAACTGTGTTGAATCATACTTTTAAAAGTTATAGTTGCTTTGTCTTTCTCCTTAAGATTTATATTAAATAATTGGTCTTTCAATGTTCCATTCTTAAAATCGGGTAAAATGTTTTCTAAGATATTACCGATTTTAATAGTTGGAATAGTCTTTTTTAGAATTTCAACTTCTTGTGATGGAGCAATTACATCTGTAGAGTCAATGCTTTTTATAATTGAAGAGAAGATTTTTCCGAACATTTTACTATCTTTTATAACTTTAGAAAGTTTTGAATCAATATACATCTTAAGTCTTGAATTGATTTTCATGTACCTTAATAATTTTTTACAATTTTCAAGAGTTCTATTGCGTTTAGAAACAAAACCACTTGATTTTTTTGTTAAAAATATATCAATTTCATCCTTAGGCGTGATTTTAATTCCGATAATAACAAGTTTCTGTTCATTAACATCAAATTCTGATTTGACTTCAACGAATTTATTATTTATTTGAACCTTTATTTCATTAGGCTTTTTAATACCCTTGAAAATAAAATTATAAGTTCTTTCTTTAGGCATCCAAATAAAGGATTCGTTAATTAGAACTTTATTTACCTTAACATGGAGTTCTTTCTCACTTTGTTTCAAGTTAAATTCCGTTATTGCATGTTTTCCTTTTAAGTAATCTTGCGTCTCACCATCATCTTCGTAAAGCTTGAAAATGTTATTTTTTCCGGGAAACACTATAACATCAAGACAAGCGGGGTTAGATGTGTCATTCCATTTTGATTTTATTTTAGGATGCCTTGCAAGAGGAATAATTGCTCCCGCTTTTGCAAATACGGGAATCTCATCAAGTTTACCATAAATTACATAAATTTTTCCCCCTTCGTAATATTCTCCTGTAAAAAAATTAAACCAAACTCCTTCAGGCATCCAAATTTCTTGCCTACTTTGACCGACATCATCATCTATTTTTGATATAAAGGGAGAACACATTAATTCAGTACCGAAATAATATTGATTTGGAGCATTATAAGCATTTTCAACCGTTGGGTACAAATAGTACATGGGTCTGATCAATGGAATGGATTCTTCGTTAGTTTTCCACGCCATTGTATAAATATACGGAATAAACAAGTACCTGAGTTGCATCACTTCTTTTGCAATCTTAAATACTTCATTATCGAAACACCACGGTAGTCTTTCATTATAAGGATTTTTTGTACAATGTAATCTAAAAATCGGACTGAATAATCCGAATTGTATCCATCTTACATATAATTCAGAATCAAGACCGAAACCTCCCATGTGCCCCCCTAAATCGTGGCTCCACCAAGTATAGCCTACATTTGAAGCTGTTGAAGTGAAGTAAGGTAAAAATGAGAGGCTATTCCATGTGGAAAAAGTATCACCTGAAAAGCCAATTTGATACCGATGATTACCTAAACCCCCCCATCGTGAAAAAATAAAAGGACGTTTTTTCCTATCTCTTCCAAGATCGTAAAAATTTAAGTGGTTTAGCCACCAAAGAGGATCTAAACCTTTTAAGTTTGAGGTTGATTCTTGCTGCCAATCCATCCACCAGAAATCAACGCCATCTTCTTCGTAAGGATGATAAATGAATTTGAAATAAGCTTCGCAAAATTTCGGGTTAGTAATATCAAATTTAATGGGTTTTTTGGATTTAGGATCAACTCCAAAAAATTGTGCTATTTTTTCATATTGCATCTCATGGGGGTAAATACCATCTGAGGGATGTAGATTTAGTGCAGATTTTATTCTTTTTTGACGCAAAAATTTAAGGAATCCCTTATAATCCGGAAAAAGATCCTCATTCCATGTAAACCCAGTCCAGCCATTGTGAAATTTTATATTACTCCAATCTTCTTTTGAATGCTTTTTTAAATATTCGTTGATCTTTACGATGTGCCAATCCATATCAATAATACAAACAGATAATGGGACCTCTCTTTCTTCAAATTCATTCATCAAATCTGCAAGTTCTTCTTGAGTATATTCCCAATATCGACTCCACCAATTACCCAATGACCATCTTGGAATAAAAGGTATGGCTCCTGCGATTTTACAATAGTCTTTTAAACACTGTTCATAATCATTCCCGTATCCAAAGAAATACATGTCCGTTTCTTTTTCTTTTCGTTCTATTAACCAACCATTATTATTAAAAACAAGAGATTTAGAGTCGTCAATTAAACTCCATCCACATCTTGACATTAATCCATTCTCAAGGGGGATCTTTCCATCAGCCATATCTAATGTACGAGCCGTGCCTTTCAGATTTTTATAATCTTTATCTCCATAATGCCATATTATTCCAGATTCCTTTATTTCGATAAATAATCTCAATTTAGTAAATCCCTTATTATCTATTTTATATCTTAAGTGGAGATGTTCAGTTATTAATTCTAAATAGCCATCTGATTCGATAACTTCGAAATCTGGCACGAGTTGTTTTCTATACCAAAATAACTGGCTTGGGTTATCTATAAATGAGTTTGATTCACTATATTCCATTCTTATTATCCTTGAAGTTAATACTGTAAATCTGATCTTATCTTTTTTAATAATTGCCTTAGGATCAGCGATACATTCGTTTTCTATACCATGAAGACCTTTTATCAAAGTTATAATCACCTATAAAAATAATTAATTAATAAATTAAATTAATTGAAAGAAATAACGACTTATTTTTATTTTTTATTAAAATTCTGTTTATACCATTGAAATTATTTTTTTAAAAATTTCTTGCTGGTTTTGTTTAGTTAAATTAAGAAGAACGATATTAGGAATTTTTAAAATATGGTCCTTAATCGGATGTTTGAGTTTTTGACCGATTGTAGCCAAAATAGAAATATCCGATTTGAATAATTTTTTTAATAATTCTTGGAATTTTTTAGAGAAAAGCTCCATCTTTCCAATCTCATCAATTATTAAAAAATCAGCTTTTTTAATATCATCAAATTTTAATTTATCTAATGTTTTTTCAAGATTTTCTAAAAATATTGAATATCTCCCTAATTTAAATTGTAAATCATGAGTTCCTATTCTTGCTAATGGAACTTGCTCCCCCGTATTAAGATTTTTAATGTCAAAACCTATCCTTTTACCTTTTTTTCTTATTTCGGGTGTTAAAAAACCTTCAATTTTATAGCTCTTTTTTTTAAAATATTCGATTAACATTGAAATTAGCGTTGATTTTCCACATCTGGGAGGACCAGTTATCAATATTTTTGGTTTCATCTTAAAATTAGACTAAAATTTGATAAATTTGCAATTATTCTTTTTTAAACTTAATAGAGTACGAGTTAAAATTTTTGGAAATAATAGATTAAGTTAGGAATGTTTTCTTTTAAATTCGGCGTATTTACAAGCTTTAGTAATAACTCCTATTGGTCTATCCCATAATTTAAAAAGCATGGCTCCATTTTTTCTCAATTTTTTGGACCAAGGACTATTTAAATTTTGAGGGCTAATATGAAAAATTGGCACCGAATATTTTTTAGAGTTTTCTATAGTTGGTAGAATTAGTTTTTTAGCCAATTCAGCACTCTTTTCTTGATCTTGCTTTTGAAAATCGGCATGAGCGGCGATTTTCTCGTTCTTGAGATAATTATCCATTACATCTTGGAATCCAACAACGCCATATTGAACCAAAATATCAACTTCACCCGATTTCATTAAAAGTTCTGGCAATGTTATGTAATAATATGGTAGATTCATATCGAAGGTGACATCTATAGGATTTTTAAAACTTGCTGTTACTGGAAGCATTTCTTTTAATTTATCTTGCAATGATTCCGATAATTCGGGAACAATTAACCCTTTTTTTTCAGCGTTATTTGCTAACATTGTCCCGGGTCCTCCCGAATTTGTTATGATTCCTAAACGATTTCCTTTAGGAAGGACTCCTCTTGAAAAGAACAGAGCTAAATCTAAAAACTCTTGAACTTTATTGGTTTTAATTATTCCCGTTCCTTTAAATACAGCGTCATACATTTTAGAATTCCCCCCTAATGAACCCGTGTGACTTGTTAAAGCGCGGTTTCCTGCTTCAGACCCGCCGCCATATATAGCTATGATTGGTTTTTTAGGAGTAATCTCTTTTGCTAACTCTAAAAACCTTTTTCCTCGTTTAATTTCTTCAATATATAATCCAATTACTTCTGTCTCGTCATCATCTTTATAATATTCTAAACAATCTACAATATCAATATTTGCTTCATTTCCGACAGATATGGACTTTCCTAAACCTAAATCTAGATTTTCAGGGTCGAAAAAAATATGACTTGAAAGAGTACCGCTTTGAGAAGCAATGGAAAACTTATTTCTTTTTAATTTTTCCCATATCGCAATGTTAAATAGTTTACCTTCGTTTTGGGGATCAAGCCAATTATTAAAAACTCCCAAACAATTAGGACCTATGAAACGCATTCCATAATCGTTTGCGATTTGATTAATTTCTTCCGTGAGCGGGTTTTCACGATCTCCTATCAATTCCCTAAAACCTCCGGAGATTATAATTAATCTCTTAACACCCTTATCACCACATTCTTTAAATACTTGAGGAACTACTCTAGGAGGTAATACAATTACAACGAGATCGGGGATTTCTGGAACATCTGCAATTGATTTATAAGCCTTGAAACCCATGACCGACTCAAGTTTTAAATGAATTGGATAAACATGACCTTTATATCCAGAAATTATAATGTTCATTAATTGGATGCACGCTAAAGACGCACCAGAATTATTTGCCCCATAAATAGCAACGCTTCTTGGGTTTAAAATCAAATGGATGGCTTTTGATCCTTTTTGTATTTGACTTTTTTTATGTAACATGCATAATTAAAATAATCTAATGGTTTAAGGATTTTTATATTTTTTATCGTTTTTAGCAAAAGAATACCATGGCCTTTAGGCCATGGATGAATTTTGCAATAAATTATTAATCGTTCTCAGAATATTCATTTAAATATAAAAATTACTTCTAAAAAATTAATTAATGACGTTCGATTACGCAATTAAGATACGAATCTATCCGAACAAAAAACAAAGCGATTTTTTTTTAAAGAATTTT
>JAUWRB010000088.1 GCA_030610785.1 Promethearchaeota archaeon
ATTAAAAGAAAATAATATCACGATCATTAGTAATGATGATAATACCATTGGAACGATGGGAATTCACGCCTTTGGAGATCGTGTAAGACCTTATTCAGTTAAGGCAACGGTCAATGAATTAGGAATCCATAGCCTTTAGGCTATGGTAGTTCAATTAGAATAGAAATAAATATTAAAGTTTCTTTTTAAAATTTCATTAAATGTTAAAAAATATATAAAAATTATAAAAAAATGAAATTTTTAAATAAAATCGTGTCCAATTAGATTAGTACAAAGAATTTAAAAGTAAGAGGTGAAAAAATTTGTTAGAAACTAATAATAAAAAAATAAAAGCGATTGCGTTAGATACTGGTGGAACAATGACCGATTCCTTTATTATCGATGAAAAAGGCGCTTTTTCCGTTGGAAAAGCCATGACCACGCCAGAAGAGGAATCTGAAGGTATTTTAAACTCGATAGCTGACTCATTAGGACAATGGAATACTATTTTAGAGGATTCTGGAAAATCTGTTGAAGCATTGGTTTACTCTGGAACAGCAATGTTAAATAAACTTTTAGAACGAAAAGGTAATAGTAATATTGGCGTAATTGTTAACGCCGGTTTTGAAGATACTCATAGATTAGGTAGAGCGCTCCAGTGTTGGATGTGGCTTGATTATAGCGGGCGGTTACATGCCCGTGAGCATGAACACCCTGAACCGCTCATTCCAAGAAAACAATTCAAGGGAGTTCGAGGCCGTATTAACTTCTGGGGAGAAGAATTAATTCCACTTTATAGAGACGAAACAACGAAGGCCGTTGAAGAGTTGCTGGATATGGGAGTTGAGAGCATATGTGTATGCCTATTATGTTCTTACATGAATCCACGCCACGAGAAGCAAGTAGCGAGAATTGCAAAAAAAGTGATGAAGAAAAAGAATAAGGACATTCCTATAATTTTATCATGCGAACATAATCCAGTAAGAGGTGAAACCCCAAGACTTAATTCTCTAATTATTGAACAGTACGCTGCGGAACCCTCAAGAGAACAAATGATTAGAATTAGTGAGCGTTTGAAAGAAAAAGGAGTGGGCGCTCTTCTCAGAATCTTAACCTCCTATGGTGGAACTATATCCCCATATCATAAATCACTTATAACAACCATGGTTTCAGGACCTATTGGTG
Source organism: Promethearchaeota archaeon (assembly GCA_030610785.1). Lineage (GTDB taxonomy): Archaea > Asgardarchaeota > Lokiarchaeia > Sigyniarchaeales > SOKP01 > JAUWRB01. Next base: position 1,165 of record JAUWRB010000088.1, read on the forward strand.
GAATGATTGGAACAAAATTCTTAGCCGAGTTATATGGAATAAAAAACTTGGTATCTTCAGATGTTGGTGGAACTAGCTTTGATGTGGGTCTGACTATGGAAAAATATGTTCCAACCAAATGGGAAAGTTCCCTTGGCAGGTTCATATTAAATATTCCAATGATAGCCTTAGATTCTATCGGAGCAGGTACTGGAATGTATGTCAGATATAATAAAATTTCTGGAAGATTGGAGTTTGGACCTGAAAGCGCAGGTTATCTAATCGGTGTTTGCAACGAAAAATCTGGTGTAGAAACAGTCACTATGACAGATTGCAGTTTAATTTTAGGATATCTTAATCCTGATTATTTTCTTGGAGGTAAAGTCCCGTTAAATAAAGACCGAGCGTATAAATATATTAAAGAACAGCTAGCGAATCCTTTAAATACCGATCCATATAGAACTGCTCGAGGCGCTTTAGATTTAATAGAGATAAACATGAAAAATCATCTGAATGGCATGATCCAGGGGCTCGGATTTAGACCAGAAAATTACACGCTTATTTCTTTTGGAGGAGCTGGACCGCTTCACGTTGCAGGATACACTAAAGATTTAAAATTCGAAAACATCCTAATACCAGAATGGGCCGCAGCATTTTCAGCTTTTGGTTGCGCCTGCGCAGAACATTCCTATAGGCACGAAAAATCAGTGGATTTGATCATTACTCCTGATGGGAAAATGGACGATGCCGTATGCATGATGCTTAATGCCACATGGAGTCAATTGAAAAAAGATATTTCCAACGAATTTAAAAAAGAGGGAAGAGATCCTAACGAAATGGAATTTAGACCTTCTCTTCGAATACAGTATCTGGGAATTTTAGACGATTTAGAAGTGCAATCTCCGTTTGAAAATGTAAAAATTGAAGATTTGAACGTTCTTACAAATAAATACAATGATCTCTTTGAGGAGATCTTTCGAAGAGGTTCCAAAAGCCCTGAACTTGGATATCATATTACTAAAGCTGTTGGTACCGGGGTTGTACCTGTTCCTAAGCCTACACTCCCCGAACATGAGTTAAAAAGTGAAAAACCAAGTGAAGAAGCTTCTAAAGGTAGTAGAGATCTATTCTGGGGAGGTGGTTGGCACGAAGGTTTACTTTGGGAAATGGGTTTATTAAACGCTGGAAACATCGTTGATGGACCAGCCGTAATCGAGGCGCCAGCAACAACACTACTGGTCCCACCGGGGTTCCGCGTTAAGCTTGATAAACACAGAATATTTCACATGGAGGTGTAACTAATTAATGTTAAAAAAACCAATAGGTTGGGATGGAAAAACTTTAATGGAAATGCTTAACGAAAGTGAAAAATTTATAAAAGAAACTAAACATTATTATGGAATAGATAAACTTGCTTTAAAAGAAAAAGATCCTTTTAATTACGAACGTGCCTATGCTAGTTTAAGAGGGGCTCTTGTGTCGTCTAGAGAAACCGCACTACATATTTCTGCCTCTCCAATCGTTAAGGAAATTGGTGAACTCTGCTTTGCCTTATACACGCCTGAGGGAGATTCGATAGTCGTATCCACAGGGATTTTAGTTCATGTTCATACAATGAGCGAAGCTATTAAATTCATGATAAGGGAAAACTATGAAGATGACCCTGGAATAAATCCTGGTGAAGTTTTTTTAAATAATGACCCTCAAGAAGGAAATGTGCATACTACAGATGTCCAAACAATAATTCCTATATTTTGGAGGGATGAACTAATAGGTTGGGCAGGAGGGGTTACGCATCAAATAGATGCTGGAGGGATCACGCCTGGCCACGACTTAGTCGCTGCCGTTTCAAGGTTTGACGATGGTGCCTATTACACTTGTAGAAAAATTGGTTCTAACGACAAGATTTGGAAAGATCACATGATTAATGCTAAAAGAGCTGTTAGAACTCCAATGTACTGGGAATTAGATGAAAAATGCCGCTTAGCGGGGGATTTAATGATTCGGGACGCACTTTTTGATTTTATCGAGAGAGAAGGAATCGATTATTATAAACGCTTCATAAGAGAGGCAATAGAAGAGGGAAGAAGAATTGTACAAGAGCGGGTGAAAGAACGTTTAATACCAGGTAGATATCGTGCGGCGTCTTTTTTTGATGTACCGTTTAAAGAGGAGGCTTGGCAACCTAGGGCAAAAATGGACAAAATAACAAACGAACCTATAGAGATTATAGTGAAAGAGGATGGTACTCTTTTTCTAACTTTTGATGGAGCAAGTGGACCTGGCCCAAACCCCATGAATTGCGGAATAGGCGCAATGGAAGGCGGTCAATGGGTTTTACTTACTCAAATTTTGATTTACGGAGATAAAGTTAACGATGGAGCGTATTTCGCTGTTGAGAAAGAATATCCAAAGGGAACTTGGTGTAATCCAGGAGATCCTTATCTCTCGTATCAGAGTCCATGGGGCAATTTGATACCTGCATATACCGGGATGATGAAAGCCATATCGTATGGGTTATTCTCACGCGGATATAGAGAAGAAGTAGTACCAGGTTATGGTTTTACTGGAGATGCCATTCAAGGAGGAGGCATCTATTCTAGTGGTCCTTTAAAGGGAGAAAGATGGATGTTATCTACATTTGAGATTTCTGGTCAAGGTTTAGGCGCAAGTGCCGTTAAGGACGGACTCGATTGGGGATATGCAATGTGGAATCCCGAATCGGATCTTGGAGATGTTGAAACTTGGGAATTATTTCAAGGTGGGATCCCTTATTTAGCAAGAAAAATCAAACCTAATACAGCAGGGCATGGAAAATATCGTGGAGGCGCAAATTACGCTGGTATTGCAATGATTGCTTATTCAAAGGACGTAGATTTTTTTGGAGCCAGAGAAGGTTTAGTATTTCATGGAGCTGGGGGCATGCATGGAGGTTATCCTCACGCAACGGGATACCGCCTTTACGCCAAAAATACTAATATGAAAGAAATCATAGAAAATCAGAAAGAATATCCTTTATGGGATCCAGATCCAGAACATGGCGAATTTGAGAAATTATTAAAAGGAGAAATAGTCAGAAAGGCTCATTGCTCGATTTACCCGGTACTTTTAGAAAATTATGATCTCGTTCACTTTGCGATGTCAGGAGGACCTGGTTATGGCGATCCTCTAGAAAGAAAATTAGAACTTATTAAGAAAGATCTAGACGATGGAATATATTCTAACGATAAGATTCTCAGTATTTACGGTGTCGTGGCGAATTACGATGAAATTAAAGGCGAATGGATAATTGACGAGAAAGCTACAGAAACTCGTAAAAATGAGTTAAGAAACGAGAGAAAAGAAAAATCGCTACCTTTTAATGAGTATTGGGAAAACGAGAAAAAGAAAATTACGGAAGATAAGTTAAGCGAGCCAGTGAAGCGCATGTACTCAGAAAGTTTAAATTTATCAATTAAATGGGCGAAAGAATTTCGAGAATTCTGGAAATTTCCCGAAGATTTCCAAATGGAGGTGAAATAAATGTCAACATACGACGAAAAAACTCTTGAAAGGTTAATTAATGGGGAATTAACTTGGGGAGAACTTAGACCCATTATTAGCGGAAGCAAGGATCCTGATAGATTTGAAAAGATATTAGGGATTTTACAAAGACGAGTTCCGTGGGAAGAAAAAATTCTCATTCCACTTCACGAACATCTTTACGTGGTTTCAAAAGAGGGAAAAAGAATTGTAAAATGCGATTGTGGACATGAATTTGGAGATTATAGGGAGAATTGGAAGATAAAATGTCGAGTGAGAGTAAGGGATACGGCTGAAGATATAGGAGAATTATACTCGAAATATATGGGATGCGATCCAGAATGGGAAGAACTTCGAGAATATTTCTGTCCTGGATGTTTAACATTGCTGGATACCGAATCTGTTCCACCGGGTTATCCGACAATATTTAATTTCCTTCCTGATATTGATACATTTTACGAGAAATGGCTGGGAATAAAAGCACCTGATAAATAAAAAGATAGATATAAAAAAATTAAATTATTTCCTTTTTTTTAATCTAATCATAATAAAAAGTCTATTAAGTTATAAAAAAAATTTACTTAATTTAATTGGATGTATTTTGCTTGAAGGCGTAACATTTCATCTAATATTTTTTCTGCTTGAGCGTAACTATCTATTACCGGATCAGCCAGAAGTGCTTGTAAAGCAATATCCCTTGACTTGGTTATAACGGCTTCAACAACGAGATCTTGTACCGATGCTTGAGTTCGTAAAAGCGCAGCAAGTCCTTTTGGATATTCTCCGAGTTTTACTGGAGTTAGACCTTTCTTATTTACAATAGCGGGGCACTCTACAACAAGGTCTCTTGGCAAGTTTGTTATGACATCGTTGTTAAGAAGATTTACAGATGGTTCTTCGTAATTAGCATCCGTTAAAATCCCTTCGATAATCGGGATAGCACTTTCGTCATCTGGTTTTATAATTTTTGCGCCTCTACCTTTTCTTATTAATCGTTTGAGTCTTTTTTCCTTTTTTATGCACATTGATCCATATCCTTCCCAGAAGTCACGCACGCCCTTAATGTCAGAAAGATCCCACGCCCACCTTATATATTCCCCATAATGAGAATCATATGTATAAGGTAAGTACCCATACTTTTCTAAAATAAATGCGGTTAAATTTGTGTCCCACATTTGTATATTTCTAATGAAGTCGGGACCTTTTTTTCTAATGTCAGCGTATGCGTCCTTACCAGTATCGCGATATTTAATCTCTAATATCACGCCAAAATGATTTAATCCACCGGCTTTAATTTCAAGGTTAGAAAAGGGAGTTCCAAGCATTGAAGGGAGATGACGCTCGCAAAACTTAATTTCGTGGCAGAGCCCTACAAATTTAAGCGATGGAACTTTTCTTTTGATTGCAAGGCAAATTCTGCTCATTGGATTAGAAAAATTAATAATTAAAGCGCTTGGACAAATTTTTTGGATATCTTCACAGATTTCAAGAATAGGTGGAATCACGCGTAGGGAATGAAATAAACCCCCAGGTCCACCATTTTCTCCAGATACTTGCTTGCATCCAATTTTTAAAGGAACATTATAATCCATATCTAATAACTCAAATCGAGGAGTGATTTCTATAGAGTTTATAATAAAAGTAGCGTTTTTCAGCGCGTCTGGTCGATTAGTAGTAGATTCCAAGGTTAGATTCGCCTTTTTTTCGTCGATGGCAGATTGACTCGCTTGACGCATTAACTCTAACGATTCAGCGTTAATATCGTGAAGACAAATCGTAGAACCGTCTAATACTTCGCTGGCCATTATATTAGCGACAGCACCTGCCCCAAATTGCATGGATCCCGCTCCTATTAATACTATTTTTTCTTTTTTAGTCATGATTAGATATTGATTTAAATGTTTTTAATTATTTCTAAAAAAGTTATTTTATTTAATCGCTTGTTTGTTATTTCAAAAAAATCAAATAAAATAATATAATATACTCATTTTATTAAAAGTTAATTTTAAAGAAATAGTAGGTAAAAATCAAGTTAACAATTAAATTAATTTTTCTTGAGATTCGAATTCTTCATGTTCAAATTCTCGTAATTTTATTCTTATTTCACGAGAATTACACGAATTTTGCAAGAGATCAATAATATTTTCCTTTAGGGCTTCTAAATTATCCATGCCCGCTTGATAATAAAAATCTTTTTCATTAAAATTAATCCGTAAGATTTCTTTTAATCCTGAGAATGATTTCTTAATATTTTGGTAATATTCCATCTCATTAGCGTCATTTTTTCCTTTACTCATTTTTATTACCATTTTTTTAAAAACCTTTTATTTTTTTTACTTCTATGATTAAAAAAGTAATTTTTATATTTAAAGATGTCATTTTTCTGTCATGAATGTGATATTGTAACGACTAAAAAAGTAATTCTAGCCTTTAATTAATATTATTATTTTGTTTTTTAATTGTTAAGTTTGCTTAATTAATCGAATTAATAATGATCATTATGGAAAAAATTGGTAATAAATTGTGATTTAATTCAGATATTTTGTAATTATTTGATAAATTTTAGAAAAAAATTCGGTTTTTCAAATATTTTTAACTTGAATTTGTAATAAAAAACATTTTCCAATTAATCTATACTTAATAATTTTTAACTTATCAATAAACCAAAAGGTTTTTATACAGATTTAACAAAATCATAATTTATAATGTAAAAAATTTTTAATATTAAAATTGAGTGTATAATTTTGGTTTTCATAAATTCTGAAGGAAAATTTAATGATAATAGTTTTTTAATTGACGGGCTTATCTTCCGATTGCCAAAACAACTTGCGGTTTATGTGATAGAAAATAACGGGATGACATTAATGATTGATACAGGAGTTCAATTATCCGTAAGAAAAATTGTCAATAAGCTTAAAGAATATGGGTTATTCCCGATTAACAAATTACTTATAACTCATTCCCACTGGGACCATACCCAAGGATTTACTAAACTTAAAAAAGCAATGGGTAATTTTGAAACATTAGCTTCAAAAAATGCTATAGATAATTTAAATAACCCCAATAAATTGAACGAAACTTTTGGTTATAATGTAGATCCAATCGAGAATGTTACTCCCTTAAAAGATGGAGATATTATTGATCTTAATGGCTTGGAGTTAGAAGTAATAAATCTATTTGGCCATACTCGTGATTCAATAGGTGTTTTAGATCGAAAGAATAAAAATATCTTTACTGGTGATGCAATAATCGATAGATATGATCGCGAAACTGTTACTGGAGTATTCATGCCACCTGATTTTGATAATGCTGAACTTCTAAAATCCTTTGAAAAATTAAGAAGCTTGAAAGATGAATTGAATTCTATATCGTTAAGTCATTTTGGAGTATGGAAAGACGATGATTTTGAAAAAATTTTAAATGAAATGGAAGAAATCCATCATAATACAAAAGAATCCATAATGAAATGGTATGGTGAAAATCCGTCCTTAAAATACATTGCTGAAAAATATCATGAGACTTATGCCCCAAATTCAACAATACATACCAAAAAAAACCTAATAGGCCTAGAATTGGTCATGGAATGGCTTGTAAATGGACTCAAAGTTAGCGGTGTTATAAAATAAAATTAAAATTAAGATCCTTTTTTTTAATTTAAAATTCTTTCATTTCAATAGAATATCCCAATTAATATCTTTCTCAACTAATTTCAAAACTAGTTGTATCTCGTCCTCTTGCATTCCAGGTTTTATTCTATTTATGTTTCTTATTGTTGTATAAGTATCCGATGGGCTAAGAATTATTGGGATGTTCTTTTTATTTGCAGCAGTAATAACTGCGACATCAGGTTGAATAAATCCGGTTAAAATTAATGCTGAAACATTTTCATTTAAAGCTGCCATTGCCAGATCCGTACGATCACCACCAGTAATGAACGCAACCTTTTTAACTTGCCTTAAATACTTTAAAGCCGCTTGTGCGTTCATTGCCCCAATGATATAAGTTTCAACCGTGTTGTTTAATCCAGATGATGACGCCTCGTTAATTAATCCCCCTCCAATCGCCTCTTGAACTTCAATAACTCTCGGCGATAATAATTCAATACTTTTTTCAATTATTCCGATTATCGGGATATCGTACCTTGTGACGTGATTTTCTTTTAATTCCTCAATTCTAGCCAAATAATCAAAATTAATTTTATTAAAAATAACCCCTTTAAATTTCACTTCTCTAAAGTCAAAATACTTTTTAGTGAAAAATAAATCATCAATACATTTATCTGAGGATTCACTTTCAATGAATACAAGTTCATTAATACCTAAAGTTTGGGCAATTGAAAGATCGTCCAATCCAACTCTTATAAACTTTCTAATACTTGGAGCACCTTCGATAACAACATATTCCACGTCCTTAATCACTTGATCATGGGCTTTTTTTATGGCATTTAAATTTTCTTCTTTTTTATTCGCATCAATTGCATCAATGTAATAGGTTTCAGGTATCGAAATAGGGGAGATAATATCATATGGCAGATCGGTTTTGAATATCGTTTTTTGTATAAAACCTACATCAAGGTCTGCCTTATATGAAAACGCTCCTTTAGGGATTCCGAGAGGTTTGAAATAAGCAAACTTTTTTCCTTCTTTCTGTAATTTTAGCATGATTCCAATCGAAAGAAAGCTTTTTCCCACTCTTTCTTTTAACGAACAGAGATAAATACTTTTAACCATTTTTTTTCTCACTTTTTTTATTTCTAATTTTAGTTCATTTTCTTATTATTTAGATTTTTTAATTATTTCATTAACGAGTTATTGTAATTTTTATATCTACTGCAGAATATTTTTTTATAAAAGACAATAGCGGATTAATATCCAACTCAACGATTTCTGGAAAATCTTTGACAAGCTGAGATAGTCTTAATAAAACATCGATAATAGCATCAATATCAGATGAGGGCTCACCCCTGACACCTTGTAAAAGACGATAAATCTTAGTTTTTTGAAGAGTTTTTTTAGCATCTTTCTTAGAAAATTTATAAGATAACGCAAACGATATATCTTTCATGAAATTCGCGTAGATACCCCCAGTTCCAATCATTAGCATGGGTCCAAATCCTGGATCTCTTGACATGCCGATAATTAATTCGTTCACTTTAGATTCTTTTTTAAAGTCAATCATTTCTTGAACTTCACAACCATAAATTTTTGCATTTTGAGGTCCAAATTTTTTAGCATTATCGATAATTTGAATGTACGCTTCATATGCCTGTTGTTCCGTTTCAATGTTCAATGCAATACCTCCTACATCAGTTTTATGTATTATTTGCGGACAAACAATTTTTAACACAGATTTCCCGAATTCTTTTTGTAATTCCATCGATTTATTTGGAGTTCTAGCTAATCGCGATCTCGGAGATTTTATACCGTAACAACGAAATGCTTCGCTCGTTTCGTGACTTAAAAGTACAATGCGGCCGTCATTTCTAGCATTTTTAAATATTTCTTTCACTTTTTCTTTATCAACATCATATTCAGGAATCTCTAACTTGTCAATAGGCTTAGTATTTAAATATTCACCATACTTTACCAAGGTTTTAAGCGAATGAGCCGCTTTATCCGGAAAATGGTAACATGGAATATGATTTTGTTTTAAATAATTTCTACCTTCACTAATCGATTTTTCTCCAATAAATGAACAAACAATAGGTTTATCCGTTAAAAATTTCGAGGAAATCTCGTAAATTATTTTTGCGACTTCCGTTGGTTTCGTTTGAGCTTGGGGAGTAACTATTAATAAGGCTCCGCTTGTTGTAATACTATTTGAATCGTGTTTTGCATCATTATTTTCACGATTTAAACCAAAAATTGTCTTTAAAGCAAATTTATATCTTTCTGGACTCGCATCCCCTACAATATCTACGGGATTGAAAATAGCTGCCTCTAATGGTAAATTATCTCTTAAATCGTGAAGAATAGATTCTGAAAATTGGGCAAATTTTAACCCTTCTCTTTCAAATGCGTCTGTAGCAACAATTCCAGGCCCACCCGCGTTAGTAATAATGGCAAAAGAATTTTCTTTCGGGATGGGTTGAAAAAGAAAAATTTCACCGTAATTAAATAGATCCTCAATCGATTTGGCTCTGATAACTCCACTTTTTTCAAACGCCAAGTCATATGCAATATCAGCGCCCGCTAGAGCACCTGTATGACTTGTCGCTGCTCTAGCACCAGCTTCACTAACTCCTGATTTTAAAATAACAATAGGTTTTTTTCGAGCAGTTTTAGGTACAACTTTTAAAAACCTTTCACCATCTTTAATACTCTCTAAATAACATAAAATGACTTTTGTGTCTTCATCTTCTGCTAAATATTCAATAAAATCAACCGCTCCTAAATCTGCTTTATTTCCCAAACTAATATTACAAGAAAATCCAAAAGATTGGTTCATAGAATAGTCCATCATCCCAGTTAACATTGCTCCTGATTGTGAAATCATCGCAATGTGCCCTTTTTTTGGCGTTTCAGCAGCAAATGAACCATTATAGTTTATTCCAATAAAACCTAAACAATTCGGACCTAAAATTCTCATGTGGTATTTTTTTGCAATTCTGATGAGTTCTTCTTCGCGTTCGACTCCTTTACCACCTACTTCCTTAAAACCCGCTGAAATTACGATTAAACCTTTTACGCTTTTTTTTCCACACTCTTCAGCAGTTAAAGCCACAAATTTACTCGGAATTGCGAATATGGCGATCTCAATTTGATTAGGTACATCCAACACATTTTTAAACGCTTTATATCCTAAAATCTCTTCAGATTTAGGATTTATTGGATAAATTTTTCCTTGATATCCCGATTCAATGATATTTGTTAATACTGTATTTCCAACTTTACCTTGAGTAGGACTGGCACCTATTATTGCGATTGATTTGGGTTTAAAAAAATAAGAAATGTCGCGATTATCTGTCATTATCTGTCATTTTGAATCCGTGTTTGTTTAAAATTTTATCGTTTTTAGCAAAAGAATACCATTGCCTTTAGGCCATGGATGAATTTTGTAATAAATTATTAATCGTTCTCAGAATATTCATTTAAATATAAAAATTACTTCTAAAAAATTAATTAATGACGTTCGATTACGCAATTAAGATACGAATCTATCCGAACAAAAAACAAAGCGATTTTTTTTTAAAGAATTTT
>JAUWRB010000093.1 GCA_030610785.1 Promethearchaeota archaeon
CTCCCGAAGCAATAGCAAACGAAGCGTTCCTGAACGCATCCATGCCGCTCGCGCAATAATTTTCAACTCTTGTGATAGGCTTTCCGTCCAATCTCAGGATATCCTCTATCGTTGCCCCCGATAACCCTGTGAAGTAATAGAAGATTCCTGCCCACACGGCATCCAGCTCGTCTTTGGAAAGCCCACCGTCTTTCAATGCGCCCTGGGTCGCCTCAAATAAAAGGTCATATTGGTTCTTGTCCCATCGTTCGCCATATTTAGTAGCGTCACATCCTATTATTGCAACTTTATCTCTAATTCCTTTTCTTGCCATTTTTTTTTACCTCCTTTATTTTCGTCCCCTCTCAGGACAACATTTCCAATAGTAATTGCAAAATTCAGCACCTTCGTGTTGTTTTCTAAAAGTTAATTCCACTCTCATTCCGATTTTGACATTTTCTTCAGGATTTTCCATTTCAGTCATGTCTAGTAAAACTCTTCCACCGCCATCGATATCTAGAACGCATCTCGGAGTTGGAACATCGTAATAACTGCCCCCTACTAGATGATCTAACGTGTAAGTAAAAATTGTTCCTTTTGAGCCAAGTTTTATTTGGTCAAATTGATCATCTGCTCTGCATATATAACAGGAGCGATACATTATAGGATATTGAACAGCCCCGCATTTCTTACATTTAAGGCCATACATTCTTAAAATAGAAGGTGCGTCTCTCCAGAGAGTCACAGCACTGCTTTTACGAGTGTATCGATCTTTTTCTAGATATTTCTTATTATTTATAAACACGTTGTAATTCTTGACGCTTTTCATTGATTTTTGAAATCCTGTAAGTCCCATATGCGTTTTTGTTAGGTCTCTTAATAGTTTTTTGTCTTTAACTTGCATTAGAATAGCATCAGCGCCGTCTCCATATCCAGCCAAAATTACCTTTGCATCTGGTTTAGGTCTTTTTAACGCCGCTAATAACAGCATGAAAGGCATTGGAGTTCCAAGGTCTCCGATTTGAAAGAACAGTCCATTTTGGGCGACACCTTGAGGGAACTTCATCATTTTAGCAATTCTTCCATGCATTCTAGGATTATTGTAGTAATAAGCAGCAGCACCGATATCTTCTGGATTTAAATTATTTCGTTTTAAAAGCTCGGACATTACTTTCGTTATAGATTTCGTGTAAAATCGAGCGTCCATTTTTACCTCAAAGGTCCTTATAAATTTATCTTTATTTGCTCTCTTCCAAGGTCCAGTAGTATTTGCGGATATTGAATAATAATCAATAATTTCAAGCGGTAGCACGTCTTCTTCCGCTACAAGTAATGCCGCAGCGCCATCAGCAAATCCGTATTCCCAAAAGGTTGAAGGTTCTGGTTCTCTAGTGTCCGAAGCAATGACGAGTATTCTTTTTATATCTTTATTAGCTTTAATCGTATCCACAGCTCTAGTTAATGCCGTTGTTCCTGATTTAGTAGAATCGGTAAAATCAGTCGTAATTATGTCTTCTCTCATGTCTAATACCGAAGCAATAAAAGAAGCTGATTCTTTTTCAGTGTAAACTTGAGTAGTTGTTGCAAAGTATAATCCGTCAATGCTTTTAGGGTCTATACCGATTAAACAATCTAAACCTGCTTCTATCGCCATTGTAAGGCTGTCTTCGTCGAAATTAGCAATAGCTTTCGTGCCCGGAACTACAGGAAAATCCCATGCTTTAGCAATTAATTCACGAGGTAATAGATAACGGGGTAAATAAGCCCCGTAGCTTTTGATTCCAATCAATTTTATTTTCTACCCTTTTTTTTTTTCATTTTTTTTTTATATAATTTGAAAAATTTAGTTATATGAATTTGAATTTTTCAAGATTAAATATATTTTTTCAAATTTAAATGAAAAAAATATTGAGAAATTTATTATCGTTATTGTAGTTCATATATTTTATCGATATTTTAAGTTAAATATTAAAAAAAAAAGGAGAATTTTTGACCAATGTCATCAGTTCGCGTCAATATTTTAGATTTTTTCAAATTAGAATGGGAAAATTTTCTAGTATTTTAATATATCTTCTCAATTTATAAATTTTCTTATAAAATTCCCTTACTGAATCTGGACAAATTAAACCGCTCAGATCTAAATATAAGATATCAAGGCTAAAAGTTTCCAAAAACAGAAATGAAAAAGATATGCTCTCTCCTTTCAAATTTTTAATTAATTGTTATTTTTATTATTGTTAAAAAGATTAATTGAATCTAAAAGTTCACCTATATTTCTTTGCATACGCTTACATAATTGTTTTTCTTTTGGTGCTTGCCAGTTTATTACATATTTTCTCCAATCAGAATCTTTTAACTTTTTGGAATGGATACCAAAAAATACAAGAATTTCCTTATCAGTTACATGGCCATTCTCATTTTCGATAATTAAGTGTGGTATTTCATTTAAAAATTTTTTATCCCCAATTATATAAGCAAGCATGGAATGATGCCCATCAAATAAGATCCACTCAGATTGTTCTGTTTTTACTAATTTTATATTTGTTCTGTCTTTACTAATTTTATATTATGCTCGTTTGGGGTATTGCGCTGCGAAGAAACAGAGATTTCTCGGTTATAGAGTACAATTTAAAGTTCATCGCGTTCTTATTCCAAATGATCGTGGCACATGAAGCGGGTGTGGAAGACATGTATTTGAAACCAACATATTTTTTTGGGTAAACCAATTATATAATAGAAGTGTTAAATTAATTTTAAACAAACTCTTTAAATAAGAAATTATTTCTTTAAGTTAATAGTATCTAAAATCTCAGTTAATAATTTAAAATAGATTTTTATGAGTGTAAAGAGAATATATCGTCCAAATTTGCAAATCATTGCTTTTATTGGCAATTATATACCACGCCAATGTGGTATTGCGACTTTCACAAACGATCTTTTACAAGCAGTTTCAAATGAATTACCAAAAAGTAGTTGTTTGGCATTAGCAATGAATGATAAACCTGAAGGTTATCCTTATCCTAATCAAGTTCGCTTTGAATTAAATGCAAATCGATTGAAGGATTATACACTAGCTGCAGAGTTTTTGAATGTTAATAAAGTTGATGTTATTTGTCTGCAACATGAATTTGGCATCTATGGAGGGAAATATGGAAATTATATTTTAACATTACTTCGTAACTTACATATGCCGATTGTATCAACATTACACACTCTTATACCGAATCCCAAACCCAACATTAAAAAAATTATTAAAACAATAGGTAGACTATCTGATCGTTTAATAGTTATGAGCCATCAAGCTAAAACGCTTTTAAAAGAAGACTATGGGATACCTGCTGAAAAAATTAATGTAATTCATCATGGAATTCCGGATGTTCCATTTATAGACCCAAATTTTTTTAAAGATCAATTTGGAGTTGAAGGGAAGGATGTCATTTTAACTTTTGGTTTGCTTAACCCTGGCAAAGGGATCGAGACAATGATTGATGCCTTGCCTAAAATCGTTAAAAAACATCCAAATGTGACATATATTGTACTTGGTGCTACTCATCCAAATGTAAAGAAAGAATATGGAGAATCATATCGTTATTCTCTTCAAATCAGAGCTAGAGAGCTTGGTGTAGAAGATCATATAATTTTTTATAACAGGTTTGTAGAATTAGAGGAGTTATGTGAATTTTTAGGAGCCGCTGATATTTATGTAACTCCATATATAAACAAGGAGCAAGTTGCCTCTGGCACTCTTGCTTATGCTCTTGGAACTGGTAAAGCTATCATTTCTACACCCTATTGGTATGCTGAGGAAATCTTAAAGGATGGAAAAGGAATAATAGTACCATTCAAGAATCCAGAAAGCCTGGCTGATCATATTATAAACCTACTAGATAACGAAATTGAGAGAAATATTATGCGAAAAAAAGCCTATATGTTTTCTAGAGATATGATTTGGAAGGAGGTTGCTCGAAAATATATAGAGATATGTGCAGAAGTTGTTGAAAAAAGATTATCAGAACCAAAAACCATTTTAAAGATAAAATCATTAGGAACTTCACCATTCGATCTACCTCAGCCAAAATTTGATCATCTGGATAGGTTAACAGATGATGTTGGTATTTTGCAACATGCTAATTTTATAATACCCAATCGAAAGCATGGTTATTGCACAGATGATAATGCGAGGGCATTAATTGTAGTACTTATAGCTCAAAATTTATTAATTGAAGATGATTTATTAAAGGATCTTGATTGTTGCTATTTAAGTTTTTTATTGCACGCCTTCAACGAAAAGAATGGTCGATTTCGCAATTTTTTAGGATATGATCATAAATGGCTTGAAGATAAAGGATCTGAAGATAGTCATGGTCGGTCTGTCTGGAGTTTAGGAGTTACAGTCGCCTTATCAAAAACAAAAGAGTTCGGGGATCAAGCTTTAAGAATTTTTTACAGAGCTGTGTCAGTTCTTTCAGAATTTAAATCTCCTAGAGCTTTAGCTTTTGGTTTGATAGGAATACATGCTTATTTAGCTAGATTTGGAGGAGATAGCAAAATAAGAAGATTTCGAGAAAAAATAGCGAATCGTTTATTTGAAATATATTGTTCAAATGCTAGTGATAAGTGGCCATGGATAGAGGACACTTTAACTTATGATAATGGAAAAATTCCACAAGCTTTAATGATGTCTGGGCAATGGTTACAGCGAGGAGATATGGTTAAAGCTGGATTAAGGTCATTAGAGTGGTTAATTAATGTTCAAAAGAATTCTA
Organism: Promethearchaeota archaeon; assembly: GCA_030610785.1. Taxonomy (GTDB): domain Archaea; phylum Asgardarchaeota; class Lokiarchaeia; order Sigyniarchaeales; family SOKP01; genus JAUWRB01. Next base: position 4,746 of record JAUWRB010000093.1, read on the forward strand.
AAGGATACTTTACTCCAATCGGTAATTCTGGATGGTATTCACATAACGGAGAAAAAGCGAGATTTGATCAACAACCTCTTGAAGCTGAGAGTATACTTGAAGCATGTATTGAGGCGTTTAAAATTACTCAAGATAAAAAATGGATTAAAGAAGCACGTCATTGTCTAGAATGGTTTTTAGGTCGAAACGATTTGAATTTTTCGCTTTATAATTATAAAACTGGAGGATGTTACGATGCTTTAACACCTACAGGTCCCAATATAAATCAGGGGGCAGAATCAACGTTAGTTTGGTTATTAGCCCTTCTAAATATGTATTTGTTAGATAATTTAACTGAGATTGATTTAACAGAACAAATAAGTGAGTAATAAAAAAATGTAGCACGAAATGCCAAAATCTCTGGAATACCAGTAATAATAGAACCTGAATTCTAAAGGGTGTTAAAAATGAAAAATAATACAATAAAAGAGCTTTTTAACCGCCATCCGCATAATCCGATTATTTCGATTAATGATCTTCCTTATAAGGCAAATTCAGTATTTAATGCAGGAGCAGTAAAAATTAATGAAATAATTTTCTTATTAATGCGAGTTGAAGATAGAAGGGGTATTTCCCATTTAACATTAGCTCAAAGTAAAAATGGAATTAGTGATTGGCAGATTAACTCTCAACCAACCTTAATACCGAGCCCAGATGATTACCCTGAAGAAGTTTGGGGAATTGAAGACCCAAGAATTATTTTTTTAGAGGAAAAAAAATTATGGGCTATTACATACACAGCATATTCAAAGGGAGGGCCTTTAGTCTCATTAATAACTACTAGTGATTTTCAAAATTTTACTCGTTATGGTCCTATGATGCCACCAGAAGATAAAGATGCTGCTTTATTTCCAATTCGCTTTGATGGGCGTTGGGCGATGATTCATAGACCTGTTTCATACCTTCCAAGACCAAAAGCTAATATTTGGATTTCTTTCTCTCCAGATCTTAAACATTGGGGGGATCATCAGGTACTTATTAAAGCTAGGAAAGGTAGCTGGTGGGATGCAAATAAAATCGGTTTATCGCCTCCACCTTTAAGAACTGATGAGGGATGGTTAATTCTTTATCATGGAGTTAAAATTACTGCTAGTGGTATTATATATAGATTAGGGCTGGCACTATTAGATATAATAAATCCGCGTAATTTAATTGCTAGATCTGATGAATGGATTTTTTCTCCAAATGAATCTTATGAGATTTATGGAGATGTAGATAAAGTAGTTTTTCCATGTGGTTGGATTCAAGAAAATGATAAAATCTTACTTTATTATGGATGTGCTGATAGTTGTATTGGTTTAGCAACAGCCAATCTTTCAGAGCTTCTTGATTGGCTTAAAAAGCATAATTCTTTATAAGGAGGAAAATTATGCACGTAGCAATACTCTCACCAATAGCATGGCGTACTCCTCCTCGATCTTATGGTCCATGGGAATATGTCGCTTCTTTATTAACAGAAGGTCTTATCGAGAAAGGAATTGAAGTTACCTTATTTGCTACAAACAATTCAATTACTAAGGCAAATCTTATAAGTGTTTGTCCTCGTGGTTATGAAGAAGATAGTGAATTATTACCCAAAGTTTGGGAATGCTTACATATCTCTGAGATATTCGAGAGGGGAGATGACTTTGACATTATTCATAACCATTTTGATTTTCTACCTTTAACTTACATGAAAATGACATCCACTCCAGTTATAACGACAATCCATGGCATTTCATCTCCCAAAATTTTACCCGTTTATAAAAAATACAACAATCAGAGCTATTATGTTTCCATTAGCAATGCTGCTAGGATTCCAGATTTGAATTATATAGCTACAGTTTATCATGGTATTGATTTGGATCAATTTACTTTTAAATCTAAATCAAAAGATTATTTGATATTTTTTGGCCGTATACACCATGATAAAGGTGCTAAAGAAGCTATTAAAATAGCTCTCAAAGTTGGAATGAAATTAATCTTGGCAGGGATTATTCAAGATAAGAATTATTTTAAAAGAAATATTGAGCCTTTTCTTGATAATGATTTAATAAAATATGTTGGTGTTGCTGGTCCGAAGAAGAGGGACGAGTTATTAGGAGGAGCGTATGCCTTATTGAACCCTATTAATGTTCCCGAGGCATTTGGTCTGTCGGTTGTGGAAGCAATGGCTTGTGGAACACCTGTTATTTCTTTTAATAAAGGGAGCATGTCTGAAGTAATCGTAAATGGAAAAACTGGATTTTTAGTCAATTCTATTGAAGAGACAATTAAGGCATTGAAAAAAATTGATAACATTGATCGTGCAGAATGTCGTAGATGGGTTGAAAAAAAATTTACTGTTGAAAGAATGGTTAATGATTATATTAAAGTCTATGAATCAATTTTAGCAAAAGATAAAAATTGAATCTATTTTTTAATTTGTAATACAAGTCGTATAGGATTGTTTATTAGTCCTTGATTTAAATTTAGGATAGCCAATGTAATTCTTAGTCTTTTTATTCTTCCTTTCTTTAATAATTCGAAAGAAATCTTTACAAGCTGTTTATAAACGTCTTCTTGCTTGTTGTAAGGGATTAGAATCGGCTTCCTTTAAAAGATTTCTTAAAACGGAAACAAAATATCCAAATTTTCTGGGTCATCCTTCAAAAATAAAAACGATTAATATAGTAAAAATTAATGACGGAGAAAAAATGTCTGCTGTCCCAGATAAGTGCTTATTACATTTTATCGTTAATACAATTCCTGAACACGATATTGAAAGCTTGAAAAAAAGAATTACAGATTTTATTGAGGAATCAAAAAAAAATGAAAAAAACACACACATTAATAAAAAAAAAACATTAATAAATTCAATTACATTTGTAATTATTAAGTATTTTTATGAAAACTTTACAAATAAGATTACCTGAAGAAATTCTTAAGAAAGTTGATACAATAATAGAGAAGGGTTTTTTTAGAAGTCGCAGTCACCTTCTTAGAGATGCTTTGATTAATTATGTAAATAAATTCAATTATGGCGGAGAAATACCATACATCTTAGGTCCATTTACACCCTCAGAAATTTCTTTATTAAAAAAGGAGCCTAATAAACAATTAGAGATTCCTAAAAATCAGATAAAAATATTTCAAGAAAACATTAAGAATTTATAAAGGTAATTTATAATGGATATTTTATGTGGATGGCAAATTGATGAGAAATTAAATGTATTTAGGATTCCAATTCGAATTATTAATCCGGATACACAGGACTCCATTATAAAGCATTGCCTCTATGATACAGGTTTTTCTGGGTATTTAGGTCTTGATAAAGATACAATCTCATTATTAAAATTAAATAATATTGGGCATGGCAAAGGATTAACAATAACAGGGATTATAGAATATAATAATTTTGAAGGATTTATTGAAATAATCAATCAAAAACAAGAAGCTATTGCTAAAATTATTAATAGAGAGCAGCAAAATGTTCCTGGAAAAAAAAAAATTATTCCCATTCAAGAATTTGATATACCAATTATAGGGATAAAATCAATTCTCCAATTTTCATGGTTAATACTTTCAGAAAAGAATGGAATATTTCTATTAAATTAAAATAAATATTTTTAAGATTGAAGTAAAAGGTTTAATATTAATGAAAGGAAAATACCTAATTATAGTCGCATAATTTATTTGGTTATTATACAATCTGACTTTTTTACACTCCTTACTCTTAGATTTGATATTATAATTTTTACATTATCATTAGCTTTAATGATGAATATCATCATATTGCTAATTATGGTAGTGTCGAATATGATGAGAACAATATAGAAGCTCCTTATATTTACATGCATAATAATTATTACTATTTATTTGTGAATTGGGATAGATGCTGCAGAGGAATTAAAAGTGATTATAACATACGAGTCGGGCGTTCAGAGGATCCATCGGGACCATATTTAAATAAAGATTATATCAGATCCAATACAAGCTATAATAATAATTAGGTTTGCTCTAGAGTAGTATGATCTTTTGTTTTATAATAAAATTTTAGATATTCTTATTTCTTACACGAATTTAACTTGTGGAATTTTTGATTTTATCTCCCTTTTGATATAAATTTATATTTTTTAATTTAGACCTTCATTGAGTCATGGATTATATACCAGAGATATAATATTAGATAATGGCGAAATTACAGATTGACTGACAAATATGTATTACAACTAATATAAAAATAAAATAGAAAAAGTTAATAAAAAAAAAGTTTAAATATTCAATCTAAAATATTTATTTTAATTACTTTCGAAGTTGAGTATTAAATTAACTTAATAATTATTTTTGCAGTAGGAATTATAAATATCTATTTTTTAATAAATAGTTTAATAAAATACTATGCATTTGCAATCAGAAATATTAGCAATATATTAAGATTAATAAAATAATAACAGTTAAATTTAGTCATGGTATCAGTAAAAAGGAAGGGAATCATTCTTGAAGCAACAGAGCTTGAATTTGAGAACCAGGCAGTCTTAAACCCTACAATAGTACAACAGGGCAATACATTACATTTATTTTACCGCGCTGTAAAAGAGGGGAACTATTCAAGCATTGGTTATTGTAGATTAGAAGGTCCCTTGAATGTCGTAGAAAGGAGAAAAAGCCCGATTTTATTCCCGGAATTTGATTATGAAAAACACGGTATAGAAGACCCAAGAATAGTTTATCTTGATGGAACTTACTATCTTTTTTATACCGCCTATGATGGTAAAAATGCATTAGTAGCATATGCAACTAGTAAAGACCTAAAAACATGGAAAAAGCGTGGACTCATATCTCCTCAAATAACATATAATGAGGCAAGAGATTATTTTAGTTTTTCGAAGTTAAAGGAGAAGTATCGTTTCTTCGTGTCATATTATAAGGATATTGTTGCTGATGATGTGCTCTTATGGGAAAAAGATACCTTTCTTTTTCCAAAAAAAATTAATAATCAATTTGTGTTATTTCATAGAATTTTACCAGATATTCAAATTATATGTTTTGAAGATTTCAATCAATTGACACTCGATTACTGGAAAAATTATCTAAAAACATTGGGTGATTATGTTGTTCTTGAGCCAAAATATGGATATGAGTCAAGAAATATTGGAGCGGGAGCTCCATTAATAGAGACTCAAAGGGGGTGGCTCATGATATATCATTCCGTAGAGGATTCAAATAAAGGAAAGATATATCATGCAAGTGCAGCTCTACTTGATAAAAAAAATCCGACCAAAGTAATTGGACGCCTTAAAGAACCATTTTTCTCGCCTAAAAAAGATTATGAAAAATTTGGAGATGTAAATAATGTTGTCTTCCCTACAGGTACAGCAATTTTTGATGATAAACTTTATATTTATTATGGTGCTGCTGATAAAAGAATCTGTGTAGTTTCGGTAAAATTAAGTAAACTTCTTAATGAACTATTGGCATCTGAAATCGAGATTGAAATTGGTTTTTTAGCAGGGGAAATTTTTGATCTGGCAATTGATGAAGAAAAAAGCTTGACTCAACTTAAGCATTTATTAAACCAAGATGAAAAGAGATTATTGATGGCAATTGGTTGGTTAGCAAGAGAAAATAAAGTTTTATGTAGATTTGAACTGGATGATCTATTAATAAAAGCTATAGAATAAATGTTTTAAAATTTTAAAAAACTATCCAATTTTGCTCTTTTTAAGATTTTAATATTTAGAATTATTTATACAAAGGATTAATTATAATGATCCTAAAATATAAACTAAAGAATGAAATCTAATAAAGAAAAAATTATTAATTTGTGTCTTGACCCCATATGGATTCTATATTTAGGTACATTTCCTCCTAGAGAATGTGGAATTGCTACCTTTACAAAGGATTTAACATCCGCAATGGATAAAAAATTCTCTCCTAACCTTAAATCAAAGATCGTTGCCATGAATGATGAGGGTCCTAATTTTTATAATTACCCGGAAGATGTTATATTTGAAATAAATGATAATGATATTTCGTCATATATTGATGTAGCAAAAAGGATTAACGCGATTGATGCTATAAAGCTTATAAATATTTAACATGAATTCGGAATTTTTGGAGGTAAATATGGAGATTATTTAATAACTTTTCTTGAGAATGTGAAAGTACCTGTCGTAATAACACTACATTCGATTCTTCCGAATCCCGATAATAAATTAAAGAAAGTTGTTCGCACTCTAGCAGAGAAATCATCGTGCTTTATAGTTATGACAAAAAATGGAATTAATATTCTCAGAGAAGATTACGAAATAAAAACGGATATTATTATCATACCTCATGGAACACCAACAGTGCCATTTATTCCAAGCATAAAGAAAAAAGAGTCAATGGGTTTTAGCAATAAGATTATCCTATCATCTTTTGGTCTCATAAACTCTGGAAAAGGTTATGAATACGTGATTGAAGCGCTCCCTAAAGTGGTTAAGAAATTCCCTAATATTTTATATTTAATCCTTGGTAAAACTCATCCTGTAGTAAGAAGAAAAGAAGGAGAAAGGTATAGAAATTTTCTAAAAGAAAAGATAAAACAACTAAACCTTCAAAAAAATGTGAAATTTATAAATAAATATTTATAGTTAGAAGAAATAATAAAATTATTTCAGGCAA
>JAUWRB010000171.1 GCA_030610785.1 Promethearchaeota archaeon
TTATTAATCATGAAAATTTATAAACTTAGATAAAATCATCGTTCAATTAAATACATGATAACTAAGTATATTAAAAAAAAGAAGAAGAGTAATACGTGAGTATTACAATACATTTATGAACAGCTAAACTAATTTCCCTAGAATTAATTATGATATTTCATTTTAACTTAATAATTAATTAGACCTTTATTATTAATAATAAAATGATTAAAATCAGAGCGCCTGGGCGTATTTGTTTATTTGGAGAACATCAAGATTACCTTGGTTTTCCGGTGATTGCGATGGCGATATCTAAATATATATATTTAAGGGCAGAAAGGATCTCTGAACCTATCTTTATCATTGATCTTCCTGATTTGAACGATACAATGGAGATTAAGTTAAATAATAAAGAATTAGAATATAATTCAAATAGAGATTATTTAAGAAGTGGTTATAATCACTTTTTAAGGAAAGGGATAAAATTTAACAAAGGATACCGCATTACAATATACGGAGATATTCCAATTAACGCGGGAGTCGCAAGTTCTTCGGCTTTCGTGATGGCTTGGTTATTTTTTTTAAATTTAATTAGTAGCGAAACATTCAACTCATTTCAATTAGCAATAGAGGGTTTTTATTCAGAAGTGAAAGAATTTAACGAAGCTGGAGGAATGATGGACCATTTTATCTCGATCTACGGTGACTTGATTCATTTAAAACCGGAAGAAAAAACGCCCAATTTATCAAAATTTGATATAAAACTTGATGGATTTGTTTTGGGCAATTCCTTAGAGAAAAAAGATACCGTGGAAGACTTAATCCGGGTGAAAAATATGGCTATTGAAGCTTTTAATGCTCTAAAGGAAACCGTACGTGGTTTTGATCCATGTAAAACTTCTCTCGAAGAAATAAAACTATTTTTGCCAAATCTGAAAAAAAAATATCAAAAAAAAATAATTGGAAATATAATAAATCGGGACATTACAATTAAAGCCAAGAACTTAATTTTAAATAACTTGAATTTATTAGAAAAGCAGAGGAATTCTATAAAAATAAATACTTTTTATCAAAAATTAGGAAATTTATTGAACATGCATCAAAAGCAATTAAAAGAGAATATAAAAATATCTACAATAAAAATTGATAAAATGATTTCTAATTGCATGGAGTCAGGCGCTTTAGGCGCAAAAATAAACGGCTCTGGTTTTGGAGGAACAATGTTTGCTCTTGGCACTCCGGGAAAAGAAAGATTACTTAAACAAGCTATTGAAGAAGCTGGTGGTAAAGCGTTTGTTATTAAAACAAGTAATGGAGTTGAATCGTATTGAAAGCCATTATTTTATGTGCCGGTTATGGTAAGCGTTTGAAACCCTTTACCGATATTTATCAAAAAACAATGATCCCTGTACATGGAAAACCATTGTTAGAATACATCGTTAATGGATTAATTCATGCTGGTTTTAAAGATTTAATAATCGTTATCGGATATCGGAAAGAACAAATAATAGATTATTTTCAAGACGGAGATAAATGGGGGATTAATATTGAATATGTCGAACAAAAGAATTTAAATGGTACTGGAGGAGCATTATTATTATGTGAAGATTTAATCAAAGAACAACATTTCCTTTTAACATGGGGTGACATTTTGGTTCCCAATAAGATTTATAAGGAAATTTACGATACTTTCATTAAAGAAAACGATGATTTCATACTAGTAGCAAATTACATAGAAGACCCTTATAAAGGATGTGCAATCTATTGTGAAGGGGATTATTGCTTGAAAATGGTTGAAAAACCACCTAAAGGCACGGCTAATACGAACTTTAACAATTGTGGGGTGTTTATTTTTTCGAAGGAAATTCTTGAAGTATTAAAAAAAATAAAATTTTCTAAAAGAAATGAAATAGAAATACCCGATGCGATATATTTTGGTATCAATGAAAGAAAGTGGAAAGTAAGAGTAATAAAAATGGAAAAAGGGCAGTTTAGAGGAGATCTTGGAGATGCTGAAGTATATAAACAGCTAAAAAATAATCCTAATTGGCTAAAAAAACTTTAGTGTCTCAACTCAAGTAATTACATCTGCTTTAAGTTTAAAAGAATTAATTCAAAAAGTAATTAAAGAGATATATTTGACAATGATTTTATAATACCAGGAATTTTTAAAAAATATATCCTTCAAACTGCTAAACAAATAGAGGAAGAAAAGATCAATGACACTTCTTTTAATAACCTATAATTTCTACCATTGACCAATTATTATATTCAAAAAAATATACGAGTGTAAGCGGCATTCAAAAGGAATTAATGGAAACTCGTGCTGTGGCTATTAGTTTATTTAATTTGCACGCTCTACAATTCTTTTTCTATTTCTATATTGGAATCGCATGACCGAACAAGAATTTGAGACTAAAAGGGGGAAAAATTGTTATGTATTAAGCATTATATTTATCTACAACAATTATAATAATAATCAATTATAATAATCGCAAAAAATAAAAAGTAAATTGGACATTTACCTTATAGAAGAACAATGACAGAAATAACATTTTCCATACCTGAAAAATTGTTCCAAAAAATGAAAAAATATCCTGAAATTAAATGGAGTTCTATTGCTCGTTCTGCGATTGAAAAATATATCGAAGACTTAGAAGTAACAGATGAAATAACTTCTAAAAGCACGCTTTCTTCAAAAGATGCTGAAATTATAAGCGATAAAATCAAAAAGGGAATGTGGGAGAAGCATAAAAAACTAATGACAAATTAAAAAGAATGAAATTAATTATTGATGCAAATATCATAATTTCAGGATTAATTAAAGATTCTATTACTAGAAAAATTATCTTAAGTCCTAAATTTGAATATTTTTCTCCCGAATTTTTATTAAAAGAATTAAATAAATACATTCCAGAAATAGTAAAAAAATCAAATCTTAGTGAGAAAGAGATTAATATTTTAATCCAAAAATTTCTTGAAAAAATAACAATTATATCTGCCGATAACTATAAACAATATTTAGACAAAAGTTTTAAAATAATTGGATTAATTGAAGAAAAAGATGTTTCATACATTGCACTAGCTTTATTAGTAAAAAATGACGGAATTTGGACAAACGATAATCATTTTAAAAAACAAGCTCGTATTGAGATTTTTTCTACAAGTGATTTAATTAAATTCTTTAAATAATTAAAAAAATTATGAAGGTAAGAAAAATGTATTTATTATTACGAGTATTTTACTCTTATTAATTAATTCTTCAAATATGATAGAAAGCAGTTTACAAGACAATTAGGATCCTTGATTTATAGAAATTAGGAATTTTTCGTTATTATACACTTTCCTAATATTAATAATTTAATTTTTGAATACTTAAATATTTAAAACACTAAATGAATATATAAAAAATAATTAAAAAAACAACGCATTTAAGTTAAATGAAATGGTTTAAATGAGGATAAGGACAAGAAAAAATCTTAAAAAAAAAAATACTGCTATTGTTTGCCTATTTTTAATACCTTTAATTGGTTTTCTTTCTTATGCCGGCATGCTCCTCTACATTTTAAACGATGTTGCTTCTTTCACATTTAACATGCCTCCCCCAAATACCAATAATTTTTATAATTTGGGCGAAATTAACGAAAATACTTTGGAAAAATTGGCGCAAACCTATGAATCTCAATTAAGATTGACTCACGCACCTGCTAACATCCCAGTTGATGTAACTTTTAAAAACAGAAACTATAACGAAGTTGATTTTTGGCACGGAACGGATAACGGTGCATTACATTTAGGTTACGCCCTTGCCGCTGAATGCATGAGATATAAAACCGCTTTGGACGATGGAAATTCGTTAGAACTTGTAAGAGCCACGAACATGGTAAAAAAATTCGTGACAGGATTTAGCGACATGTTAGCAGCACCTAACGGTGGAATTGGTCCTAACTTCTCGGGCACTCCAGCTAGATTCATATGTTCTCCGGAAAACCGAAAATATCATCCTTTCCTATTTGAAGAACATCCAAGACATTTTAACGGCACTGGAAAGTATAAAAACTGGCGCGTTCGTCTTCATACGAGTAGAGACGAGTTAGCGGGGTATGATCTTGGATTTGCTTGCGTTTTAAAATTTATCGATCCGGATAAAAACGCAGATAGTAAGTGGTGCGTTGAGCGCGTGAGATTATTAGTTGAACAAATGATTGAAGGTTTTAAAAAAACTAATTGGCTCTTATTAGGTGGAGAAGGAGAACCTGTAGGGTCTGATTTAAATCCTTACTTGGAAGGAAGTACTTGGCAATTGACCTTGCTTCGAATAGGTGCAACAGCCATTCCTGAAAAGTACGAATCGTTGTATTCTCACGCCGCGTCAAAATTCATGTCAATGAATGGAGCAAATATGGGAGGTATTTGGAACACCTTTAAAAGCACTTATGCTCTCGCTTTTGGCATGGATGTCATGTTTTCATTAATCATTCTTGAAGATAATCCTCAATTACAAAATCATTACATTGAAAATTTTGAAACTGGTTTTTACGACTATTTAAGATATCATAGAAACGCTTACTATAATATAATTCATCTTGCCTTCATGACCTTAATTAATGACCCATCTAAATTCGAAGATCCTGAATATAACGATGATACCATAAAATGGGACATTTTAGACCAATTATGGCGCTTTCAAGTCTCGGGATGGAATAAAGGAATCCGAAATCATAACTTTTGGGATAGACCGAACTCAATGCGCTGGTTGAGCTTAAACCCGGAAATAAGAAAAATGAAAGTTGATCCTAATAAGGAAAAATGGAACGATTTCTTCGAAAATAATATTAATGGTAAACTTTTTTCCTGGATCGGAGACGAATTTGATTTTGATAAAGACTTGTATCAACTACCCTTAACAGTCTCGGAATATTCAGCTCATTACTTCGTCTGGGAGCACTCAAAATTTTCTGGGCAAGGAGGAGATCCTCATGGGAATGGTCTTAGACAAGCGGTCCCTACTTCTTATTTAGTAATCTATTGGATGGCAAGAGCATTTGAAATAATTTAATTCCTTTCTTTTTTACTCGTCATCTTTAAGAAAAAGATCCTTATATTCTAATCCGAATGCACCAACAATCTTCCTTAATTCGTTTTCGCTATACATTTCAGATAATTGATTTTCATCTATTTTCCTTAAGTTTATAATTCTTTCGACATCAATTCCTATAATCTTAGCAGCATAGCTTAATTCGTTTAATGTTTTATTTCCTAAGAGCTCTTTTGTTATAGGTTCAAAATAAAAAATCTCTTCGATAGGTTTATTAAAAATTTCAGAGATTTTAAAAGATAAAGTTAAGGATGGATTGTATTTTCCCTTTTCTAAATAATAAATTGTTTGTCGAGAAACGCCAACTAATCTTGCTAATTCTTGTTGGGGTAAATTTTGTTCCTTTCTTAATTCTTTAATCTTAGAAACCAACTTTTTTTTGAATTTCAGACAAGTATCACCATTACCGTTTAAGACAAATTTTTTTTGATTATTTTTACTGTACTTTTTTTTAAAAAAATATAAAATAAAAAAAGAAAAAACTCTTATTTATTGATTTAAATTAACCCATTTTAAATAGGTCTTCAATCTTACAATTTAAAACTTCTGCTATTCTGTAAGCTAAAGTCAAACTTGGATTATATCTTCCTTCTTCTAGATAATTAATCGTTTGAATTGGAACACCTACTTTTTCAGCTAATTTGGCAGCTGTCATATTCGCTTTTTCACGTAATTCTTTGATTGATGTCTTAAGTTTCTCGGCTTCACGCATCTTTGAAAGAATATATCCAATAAAGTTATCAAAAGCTAACTCCTCTGGTTTAAATATCTTATCTTCTAGGCCGCTTGGAATTTGAGAAAATTTTATAATCATCTCTTTTATTTTATCCTCAATGATATTTGGATCCTTTAAACCCGGTATTAATCCTTCAGGGCGCATGTAACCCCCTCCACCTCCAGAAGGCATTCCACTTTGACCCGCTGTTTCAATTTTTACTGTAAAAATTCCATACATCCTGTCAAAAACACCATTTACAACATTGATGTTTTGGATTCGGCTAAATGGAATGGTTGCTTTTGTTTTAGTGAAAACTCCGTGAAATATTATTATGTTATTCCCTGAGATTTTAAAATGATATGCCCGAACATATGCTCCTAAGTAAAAATATAGGGGAATCATTATAACGAAATAGGGAAATACAGCTGTTAATAAGCTAAGCCATGTAAACATGTCAATGCTAAACATTCCAAAAAAGTATAGCAATCCATATAGAAAGATCATGAAACCAAATGATGGAATTAAAAATATATTGACTTTCAAAATAGTCTTCTTCTTATACGCTGAATCTATAGCTCCTTCATACGAAAATTTTTCTTCACTCATTTTTTTCAATGTGATTTTTTTAAATTTGTTATGTTAAAAATAGTTTACATTTATATTTAAACTTTACTTTTCTCTAGATAAAACGACATAAAAGACTGAAATTATGTTAATAATTGGATGTTAGAAAGATTATACAATTTAATATAGTTGAAAAAAAGCCTTTTGACTGAAATATAACCATTTCTTAAGAATATAAAATTAAAACATGAAGTGATGTTAATTATTTTTATAAATCATATCATTTTTTATTAAAATACATTTTTAAGAACTAATTGAGAAGACTACTGAATTCTTTAATAAAGAGACAAATATTTATAATCAAGATTTCATTAATTTTTTCCTATCTTGAAATTTAATTAAATAAGATAAATTTATTGATAAAAAAATGGCGTATAGTCCTCCAAAAAAAACAACATTAATCATGTCATTGATTTTAGAAATAATCGGAATAATAATTGGATTAATGGGGCTTTATGGTTATTGTACTATTATCCCAATAAATATTGGAACGCAACTAATTAATGAAATCTGCGTTATTCTCGGGTTTGTATTGACTTTAATTGGTTGGTTTATTTTATATTTGGGTGTTAAATTACGAGGCTTTTGAAAAACTAACTTTTTTTTTCTTTTTTTTTAATTATTTATTAACATTTAAGATATAAAAACACATTTATAAGATTAAATTTAAAGATTTATCAAATAAAATTGCTAGTTTCCCCACTTGAATAAGGAACTTATTTCAAACTTCGCATGAACATATTTTTTTAAGATCTATTAAACTTAATATTAATTCGTAATTTTAAATAATTAATAACCTTATAATATTAAAAAAAAAATATAGTTGAGAAAATTGGGAAGTAAAAAATACGATAACCGATATTATCACGAAGAGTCTTACGAAACAGCAATAGGAATGTTCGGTATCGCCATAGTTTTCATCTTTGTTGGCATATTGGCGTTAACTTTTAACACTTTTAATATAGATTTTATTGGACTAAAATATTGGGGCTTTTGGTTATTTATTCCGGCATTTTTTATCTCTATTGGCGCATTTCAACAAGTTTATACCAATTCAAAGTATAAAAAATTAGTCAAGGCATCGCTCATG
>JAUWRB010000119.1 GCA_030610785.1 Promethearchaeota archaeon
TTTAGTCCTGAAATTGAAAATAAAATGGGATTGGTTTTATTTGATTGAAGAATGGGTTCTTTTAGTTTTATATTAATTTTTTGTACCTTTTTAAGAACTAAATCAACATCGGGATTAATAGGATTTTCCTTTCTTAACAATAATTCAATATTATACTCTAAATTTCTCTTTTCTATAGTAGGGATAACATTATTTTTTAAAAGAAGTGCTTTTTCTCGGATATATTCTCCCGCCTCAAAAATTCCTTTTGAAAATATCTCTTCTTTCATAATTTGAAGTTCTTTCGAACAAGGAGGTTTAGTAATTAATCTAATGCCGCTCCAAAAAATTGATTCTTTTTCATCAAATATATATTTGGTTCGGATTTTAAGCTTATCTCCTATAAATACAGAACCATTATTTAGATCGTTTAACTCCAATTTCATGATTAAAACAAATCAAATAGATTTAATGAAATTTTATATTAATATAAAAGGTTATTATTTTAATAATATTTATCATTAATTATCAAAATTAAGGTTTAACGAATTTTTAATTAGTATTTAATGAAATATTGTAAGATTTCATTAGAATTTCTTAATCATTCGTGTTTTAAACACTTTAAATTAAGATTATTCAAAGTTTATAGCGAGTATAGAATATTTAAGAACTCAAGAATTTAAGAGTAAAGATTATTCTTCAAGAAATTTATTTTTTGAAAATTACATTAACTAATTATAATATTTTTTAAAATATCTTATTGAATCTTGTTTTCCTTCCGGTCAATATTGCAGACATCTGGAAATTTGTGATCGTTTCCCTGATTACCATTCCCTTATGCTTCTTGCTCAGTTTTCTGATTCGAGGAATACTCCAACAACTGATAAAATAAATGAAATTAAACCAAACGGTTCTGATGATCACGCATGATCCAGTTGTAGGCGCACTCGCAGAAAGAACGCTTCGAATGAGAGATGGCAAATTTTTTTATGCTATAATTAACTAACTAATTTTTAATATTTTTTTTAATTACACTTTATTATTTTTTTTTTCCGTACTAAAAATCTTTATTTTAATTATTAAGTTTACAAGTTATAGATCGAAAAAAAGATTTTTCCTAATGTAACTAGCGACATTAATGAATCTGAAGAGAGGGAGGAAAAAAATGGGGGTATGTTTTTCTAACTCGTAAGGAGACGCTTTAAATTAAGAATTCTAACAAGATTTAAGATAATCTTAGGAATGCTCTCCAATTTCCAGAGAGGTTCAATGTTCTTATATAAAAGATATTCTGACATCAGAGATCGTAAGTATGGAAATAAGTTAAGTATTCATAAAAAAACTTAAATAGTAAATCACTTATTAAATAAGTGATAATAGTGGTAATTATTTTAAAGCATGCTAAAGAACAATTGGTGAAAAGGGGAATAACAGAAAACGAGGTTGTCGAAGCAATAAAAAATTGCGAAATTATCTTTGAGGTAACTGATGCAAGATTTGGTACAAAAAAGTATAGCAAATTTCCACTTGGTTTGAAGAGTTTAATCGTTGTTTGGTTCTTTAATAAAAATAATGAAGAGGAAGTAATTACTGCGTATTGGAGGAGAAATCGAAAATGGGAAAATTAATCTGTAAAAAATGTGATATTGAGGCTAAGGAAGTGGTTTTAGACAGTTATGAGTATGAGGAAGGTATACCTTTAAGAAATGTCAATGCTCATGAATGCCCAAAATGCAAAGAATTTATTTTTACTGAAGATCAGGTCAAAGATATGGAACGACGGACTGATATGATAAAATCAGAGATGTTTGCATTTAATAGGAAAGTAACAATTTCTGGTCGGTCATTAGTGATAAATATTCCAGAGGATTTGGTGAAGCACATGAACATTATAAAAGGGAAAATTGTGAAAATAATTCCAGCTGGCAAGAACCGATTTATCGTTGAAATTTAACGGATAAACTTTAGAAAAAGAGTGAAAGAAAAAAGGATTTAATAAAAAATTTAACAAAACATATATTTTTTCGAACTTTGAAGAAAACTTCTTCTAGGATTATTTTTCTTTTAATAATCTCATTTATTTCATAATCATTTTTTAATTTAATTATCATAAAAAAATTGTAGATTATTCTTCAAAAAATTCTATAAGCTTCTTGATGTACTTTTGAACTTTTTCATCTTGATCTTCAGCAGCGGGTCCTTTTGGACTTTGCA
The DNA here is from genome assembly GCA_030610785.1 of Promethearchaeota archaeon. Taxonomy (GTDB): domain Archaea; phylum Asgardarchaeota; class Lokiarchaeia; order Sigyniarchaeales; family SOKP01; genus JAUWRB01. The sequence continues at coordinate 2,194 of JAUWRB010000119.1, forward strand.
TTCTAACCTCAAGAAGTTCTGGACAAACATTGCCGATGCAAGTAGATTTCTCAAGAGCTTTATTCATGCCTCTAGAAAATTTCTCAGTCCATGATAAGGTGTGTGTATAGAAAGTAGCTATTTTCGGAATCGGTTTTTCGAAATAAGCACTTAATTTCTTAATGAATTTTGCAATTTTTCTTTCTGTATTAAACGCGATAATCCTTGCGCCAATTATTAAAGCTACAGGATTATCTCTGGCAATTTCTTCGGGATTGAGGGTTTTTATACTGCCAACCTTTACATTGAATTTATCTTTTAACTTTGCAGCAATATCATTTGATAATTTTTCAGAATTTCCATATTTTGAATTATGGATAATCCAAATATTTTCCATTTTATTTACCTCTAAGTTAATTCAAATCTATTAAATTTATTATTTTAAAATTATATGAACTAATTAATTCAAATATTTTTTAAAAGATCTTATTGAAACTTTTTATTTATATTTTTGTATAAATATAAAATATAATAACACGGAAAATGACGCTCTCGTTAAGATTAAAGAAGGCGAGAGTTTTAATAATATAATTGAAATAATGTAAAATGTAAAAAATTAATAATTTAATTTAATGTTAAAATTCATTAAAAAAAAAAATGAACTTTTAAAGAAAAGCAAATGAATAAAAGTTTGAACAGCTCAATTAAAGCAATACTCTTTGATTTGGACGGCACATTGTTGGATATTAATTTGAAGCTTTTTATTCCGCATTATGTGAAGATATTAAGTGAAACTATAGCTCATCTTGTTTCGCCAAAAAAATTTCTTACTTCTATGATGAAGGCAATGAATGCTGTCGAGCAAAATGACGGCCGAGATACTAATGAAAATGTATTTGCTGAAGTGTTTTTTCCATTGATTGGGTATTCCCGTAAAAAAATTGATCCAATATTCAAAAAATTCTACGAACAAGGTTTTTCAAAATTGCGTCAATACGCTAAAAGAAAAACTGAAGCTCGCTCAGTTGTCCAGGCAGTTTTCAACAATAATTATGATGTTGTCATCGCTACTACTCCACTTCTTCCTGCAATAACTATCGAACAGCGACTAGAATGGGCAGGCGTGAATGACTTTCCTTATCGTCTAATTACAACATTCGAGAATAGCCGCGCGTCTAAACCTAATTTACTTTATTACAAGCAAATTTTAGAAATTATCGGTCATCCCCCAGAAGCTTGCTTGATGGTTGGCGATGAAGATAGAGACATGGTCGCTGCACATCTCGGCATGCATACTTTTTTAGTTCCAAGTCCCCACACGAACTTAGGCCCGGAAATACCCGTTCCAACTTATAAAGGTAAATTAGCCGATTTGAAACCGCTTCTTAATAAATTTAAATAAAAAACAAATAAACAACTCGAACTATTAGAAAAATCCTAATTTTCTTTTAAGACATTGAGTTTAAATTGAGGTTAAAGTAATTAAAGAAAAAAAAATAACTTTATCTTAAATATAAATTTACATGGTAATGTTAAATTCCTTTTTTTAATTTTTACGGTGAGATTAATGGAAAAAAATAATGTTAAAAAAACTCGAGCGCGAACAAAAGAGCAAAAGGAAAAGAATTTCCAAAGAATACTCGAAGTAGGAAAGGAAGTATTTATTGATAGCGGCCCTAACGCTTTAACCATGAGAAAATTAGCAAAACACCTTAATATGACTCAAACCTTCCTTTACACGTATATACAGAGTAAACGAGAACTCTGGATAGCTATTCGTAAAAAATATTTTGACGATTATTCATTCGAATTTGATGAAATCATTAAAAAACACGAAGGAACAAGATTAGACTTATTAATGAAAATAGCTGAACACTTTTTAGCGTTTGCAAGTGAAGATTTCCATCGATTCCAAATAATGTTTTTTATTCCTGTTCCCTCCTCAAAAATAATGGGACCTATTGAAAAAAATTATCAACAAATGGGACTTTTAGAAAAATTAAAAAAAATTATACAAGATGCCATGGAAGCTAAAGAAATTAAAAAAAGAAAAGACATTGACGAATTCACGTATTTTATTTGGAGTATAATATTTGGTACGGCAACTACAGAAGCTTATTCTAAATTTAGTGCCCCTATTTTAGAAAGAATGAAAGTGCATTCAAAATCCTTTACAAAAAATAGTTTTCGACAATGTTCTTTAAAAGAAATTCGGAACATCTTAATTGGATGATATTTCATGTAATAAATAAGAAAAGAAAAAATCTAATCAATAATCTCTCTTGTTAAAATTTTACTCAACATGAGCGCTGATTATCAAATCTGCAAACAGCTTCATATCATTAAGCAAGGTGTTAAACTTATCTTGCGAATCCCTATCTAATTCGCCGGATTTCATGACCAATACAGAAATTATGTATTTAAAAATATATAACTCAATCTCCTTTCCGTCTTCATTTCGACCCTTAAATTCGGCAGAATCTGACATGAAGATATTTTCACGCACTGAATTACATGCATTAATAAAGTCCCGCAAGTCACCTCTAAGCGTCAAACCACTGCTAACTCCTTGAACATTATGAACAATTACATTACCAGAAATATCGGCAACAATAATCTTTGCCTTGATATCTTCAAGATGTTTTTCTGCTTTTTCAACATGTCCTTTTAATTCAGAGTAAGAAGCAATTAAAATATCTCTAAAAACTTTCGCTAATTTATCTTGCTCGTAAATACTCGTTAACATGTGGCTAAATTCGTAATCTTTAAATAAATCTAAAAAGAGTTCTTTTGCTTTCTTCACGTTAGTGTCCAAAAGTTCTTTCTGATAATCTTCCGTGTCGTATTTGTGAAGGAATAGATATATCTTGGGTTTTTCGTTGTTTTTCCGATAAATATCTAATAACCCTATAAAATATTCTTTAGCTTGTTCGAAGCTATTAGGATCGTGAAGGTCCACAATAGTAATGAGAATGTCCGTTCCCCTAAATATTTCAGGCTTTTCCATATATTCCTTTCGATATTGTTCTTGTCCACCAAAGTCAAATGCACTTTTCAGAGCAATAAAACTCAATGAAAATATATGCCGACTTGGAGACCAAGGAACGGGTGCCTTCTTGTCTCATAAAGGATGGTTGGACTTAACGATTTAGTATCTTGGGGGGTTTTTTCAGCAAACACAACCGAGTATAGCGAAGTTTTTCCACAACCGCCGAGCCCTACTAAGCTTATTTTCATATTTTTGCTTTCCTCTTAATTAGTTTATAACAAATCTTATTATTTATAATAATTTCTTATTCTTCATTAAATTAATAATTTATCCATAAAAATATTTTCTTGTTTTAAATATTTAAATGAGCTACATCGTGCTTCAACTCCTCGCTGATGGAATAAAAAAGCTTTTTACATAGTATTTCGTTGCAATTTTCTTTTTTCTAAATATTCTTCCCAAAAGCTATTAAACTCTTCATTAATTAAGTCTAAAATATTATGAAACTTTGGGTGAAGAAATTTATTTATAAAATAATCTAAAGTATCAATTTTTAACTTTTTTATCCAAGTACCTCTTGGAAGATAATAATTTATTCCATTTATCCAATCAATATTCTTAATTCGTTCTTTGATTAAATTATAAGATTCTCTTGGAAAATTATATAAATTATCTAAATATTTAGTATCATCTTCCTTAAAAATTAAGGATAAATTTAAAATATTATTTTCAAAAACTTCCTTAAATTCTGCTGTTTTAACAAAAGGATGGTGATGATAAATGTAGCCAACTTCTCTTGAAATATCAGAACTATTTTTATCTGGTAACCATTCTAAATTATCTATTCTATCATTGCCTTTTATCCAATCAATATGATGAAGACTAGCTTTATTCCCTTCAATTAAATGTTTATGAATATCATATCCATCATAGGCAGATAATCCAAAGACCAAAATAAATCTTATAATACGAACTTCAAATGACATGTAATTCATACCATAGCCAATACTTCTTGGCTTTGTAGCTTTCATTAATTCTTTATATTTTAGAATATATCTGGGATATTCAATATTATGATAATATTTCTCCCATAAAAATAAATCAAGTAAAGAAAAATTTTTATCCATTTTTTTAAATTCATCATTCCAAATTTCAGTAATATGTTTTCTGATTGTATTTTTTGATAAACCAAATTTTTGGTTTGTCTCCTTGTATTTTTTGGATAAAATCGGAATCATCTCAAAAGCTCTTTTACCCGCAGAATAATGTGAGATAAAAAGTAATTTCGAAAAATATTCTAATTTCGCTTGATTCCAATTCATATTCAATAAATTATAGAACCAGTTTAACAAATTTCTTTTATTAATCTTTAATATTTCTCCAATATGAAATTGCTTAAACCTGTTTCTAATAAAATAGATAAGAAATTCCCTAGCAATATTTAAATAAGTAAAATTCTCTTTCCTTAAATTATTAAAATAAGTAGGGTTAAAATTATACATTCTGGATAAAATCCATTTAAGTTTTTCTTTATTTGATTGGGAGAAGGACTTTTTAACATTATTAGAATAACTCTCTAAATCTGAAAAAAACTCTTCTTCATGTCTTTGTTTTTCTCTAATTATACAATCGATTCTTTTTTGTGCCTCTCTTAACCTTTTTAAAGCAATATCTTTTCCTAATAAATTAAATAGATCTTTTTTTCCAAATCCTTTGAATTTATTTTTTAATTCTGATAAATAGATATGACCTTTAGAAATTTTAACCAAAAACGGATTAAATCCTAACATTTTCAAATCTGCCCTTGATAAGTCTTCCTTGACAATATAATATGGTAGCAAAACATAAATAAAATACTTTCTAACCATTTTGGGATCAATATCATTTTTTCCTTTTTCCATCCAACTCCACTTATTTTTTTTAAAATTACTAGGACTTAAATATTGACTAATCAAGAAATCTTCTTCTTCTTTTGAAAATGCAGAAATAGTAAAAATATCATTTTCTTGAGCATTAGTCGTTTGGCGAATTTTTGTGTTGATAATCTCTTTAAAAAAGTTATTTGATTTCATTAGAAATTCAGATATTATCTTATCTACTTCTTCTTGGCGTTCTTTAAAATCGATCTCGTAAAATTCCATTAAATCTTTTTTTATCTATTCTATTAAGTCTTTAATTTCTTTCATAATAATTAAAAATAACAAGAATATATAAATAAAAAAAGTAGAGACCGTCTAAAATTAATGAAATAAAAAATAGTTTACTAAGTAGTGAAGTAAAAAAAAATTAAGATTTTTACTTTCCTCTTAATTATAATTTTTTATAATCATATATTTCATTTAACTTTATTATAAATAAAATTTTTTTCAATTTTTTATTCTTTTGGTGCTAATTTAAAAGTTCTTGAAAATATTTTTCCATGTATTTTTGTTGATGCTTCAACTAACACATTTCCTAAAATAACTTGTCCTTCTTTTACTTCTAGTGGATATGATATTTCGAGAGACTCGTAAGGAAATAATTCTCTAATGCTTGTTATCCATGGTCGGGATTCGAAGAGATCTTCAACAGTAGCAACTCTTATTTTGATATCTTCTAAGACAAAGCCTATTGTATTCGTTATTAATAAGGTTAGCGTCTTTTCTTTTTCGTTTAAACTTTTTGATACGCTTAGAGCCTTTCTCGTACCAAGAATGGGCTTTACACTTGTTTGCTCAGCCTCTTGTTTTGTTTCTATCCGTGCTTCTTCTTTTTCCGCAATATCTCTTACGATAAAGACTTTTCTTTTTTGAACGGTATATTGAGAAACCTTCTTTAATTTTGCTAAGAAAAGTACAGCATTAACATTTATTGCGTTAAATGGTTCAATTTTTAAGTAACCTTTCTTAGCAGCATCTTCCATGATTTCAGTACCCATTCCGGTTCTTGCAAAGACGGTATTTTTATTTGCTCCGCTACCTACCGACCCCACTGATATATCTGCTTTTTCAGCGGTTAAATCAGTGCAGAAATTACAACTTGAGGATTTAAATTTATCTAATTGTTTAATAGTGTAAGATTTTATTGGTTCTTCTTGATTTTCTTGGTATAAATGAAATTTACCCTTATTAATATCCATTTTAGTAATTTTTGTAAGATCAATGCCATCTTTTTCAAAAAATGGATATAATGCTTCAGGTGCAAAGGAATCCATGCAAAATAATCCGATTTTTAACACATGACATCGCATGAAATATTTCAACATTCCCGTGGGGCTATGAAACATTTTATCAACAGCATCGATATTACAAGGCGTTCCAACAAACGCTATAGAGCGAAAATCTTGTCGAATGGCTTCCATTAGAGCTTCAACAGTTTGAGAATGACTGTAAATAGAACCAGCGCTTTTTATTGCGTCTTCTTTACTTGTTATTATTTGAGGAACAGGATGCCACGGCTTTTTTGGGTCTTTCATTGTTACTATTGCCGCATCTATTAGATGTTCTTCAAACAAATAATATAAAAGGCTTACCACAGTACCGCCATCTTGGGCTCCTATAACTTCAGGAATATTTGTATTTGCCACAAAACCGCTTTTAAATTCGCCCATGAGCTGAATTGGGTCCGTTATAGTGCGCGGACATTGATTGTAGCAGATTCCGCATCCAGTACATTTTCCTATCAACTTTGGTTGCCCAGAAAGGTAATCCCACTCTAATACCGGACATACTGCGGCGCATGTTCCGCATTCCGTGCAAATACCGGTTCTTATTATTTCCTTCATGAGCATGCCAAAAGAGTCTTTCTTTCCTTCGAGTTTCTTTTGAATATATTCAAAGGAATAATTATATTGAGCACCAACTTTGTCACTTTCGTTTTCAGTCATGATAAATTATTCAAGATTCTAAAATTGATTTTATTTAATAATAAATTTGTTAATTATATTAAAATAGGGTTAATTCTTATATTTTCTGCATGTATGAATCTTTTTTTTCTTGAATAAGTATTACTTTTCCTTCTTATTACTTTATTATTATAAAAGTATTGAAATATTAGTATTTGAATCAGTAATATATTTATTTGATTATAAAACTCTTTTTATTTAAAATCAGTTAAAAGCAATTGATTTATTGGCTTAGAATTTTTAAATAGTTCTTTAACCAATCTCAATAATTTTTTCTTCCCCCCAATAATATTTCAAAATCTGTTTCTTTTGTATATTAATTATCTAAAGCTTCTAAGTATTTTTGAAGCCATTTCTTATAATCAATTACAGAATCTGGATTTTTTTGAATTAATGATAATAAACTTAATAGATAACGTGTATGAATTAATTTTTCATTTTTAGTAATTTTATATTTTGGGTTATCCCTAAAATGTTCAATATAATTGAGAATTTTCCTAATCCTCTTTTTCAACTTTTCCTTTTGTATTAGAATATATTGATTTGATATTGCGATTTTTTTTAAATTAATTTTAATATTAAATTTTTCATAATTATTATCTGAAGAATCAGAAGATTT
>JAUWRB010000210.1 GCA_030610785.1 Promethearchaeota archaeon
AAAATTCAATATACTCTTGATGAAGATATTTCGATGGAGAAAAATGTAAAGCACGATATTAGCGTCGTAATAGATCGATTAGTAATGAAAGAAAATATAAAAACTCGTCTTGCTGATTCTATCGAAACCGCTTTAGAATTAACTGATGGAATCGTAGTAATCGAAATTGTTGATAATAAAGAACACATGTATTCTGAACATCATGCGTGCTTGGATTGTCAAATTTCGTTGCCTCCTATCGGTCATAAAATGTTTTCATTCAATATTCCTCATGGTAGCTGTAATTATTGTAATGGATTAGGCACGGTCATGGAATTTGATGAAAATTTTATTTTAGGGGATGATTTAGATGTTCCGATTGAGAGTAGTGGCATTAGAAATATCCCGGGATTTGGTACAACGACCGGTTTTTCTTGGCAAATGATAAAACAAGTTGCTAAACATTATAGTTTTGATACCATGAACACTTCCATTCAAAATATTGACCCAAAAAACTTAGCGAAATTATTATATGGTTCAGGAGAAGAAAACATTGAATTTTTATTTAAAAGCGAGAAAAACGATTATAAAACAAAAAAAAATAGTTCTACATCATCGTGGCAAATAACAAAACCTTTCGAAGGAATAATTCCGATGCTACATAGAAGATACATGGAAACAAGTTCCGAAGGGAGCCGTGATATATATGAGCGCTTCATGAATAAGATTAATTGTCCTCATTGTAACGGACAGAGACTCAAACCTGAAAGTTTAGCCATAACTATTAACAATATAAATATAGCAGAATTGTCAAATCTCTCTGTAAAGGATTCTATAAAATTCTTTAAAGAGTTAGAGTTAGATGAAATTCAACAAAGTATTGTAAAAGAAGTCTTGAAGGAAATTAACGAAAGATTATCCTTTTTAGATAATGTTGGACTGGATTACATTCAATTAAGCAGGAAATCACACACGCTTTCTGTAGGTGAAGCCGAAAGAATTAGATTAGCAACTCAAATAGGGTCTAGTCTTGTTGGAGTTTTATATATTTTAGACGAACCTTCTGTTGGACTTCATGCCCGGGATATTGTTCGTTTAATAAAAATGCTGAAAAAATTAAGAGATTTAGGAAATACCGTAATTTTAGTAGAACATGACGAAGAAATAATTCGAAATGCAGACCATATTATTGACTTAGGACCGTTAGCAGGGGAAAATGGAGGTCAAATTGTAGCTGAAGGGACATTTGAAGTTATTAAAAACGCTGATACTTTAACCGGGAGATATTTATCTAGAAAAGAAAAAATTGAAGTACCGAAACATAGACGCGAAATCGGTGAAAAATGCATTGAATTAATAGGAGCAAGGGAAAATAATTTAAAAAATATTAAGTTAAAAATACCTCTTGGAATATTTAATTGTATCACAGGAGTATCCGGTGCGGGTAAAACAAGTCTAATTATCGATTGTTTATATAAAGGGTTACACAATATTATAAATAAGCGTAGTTCTAGGGTTTTAACAGGAGATTTTGATACAATAATTGGAAGTGAATATATTGATAAAATAATAGATATAGATCAATCTCCAATTGGACGAACTCCTAGATCTGTTCCCTCAACGTATACTAAAGCCTTAGATTTTATAAGAGATATTTTCTCAAAATTACCTGAATCAAGAGAGAGAGGTTATAAAAAGGGAAGATTTAGTTTTAATACTAAAGAAGGCCATTGTAAGAAATGTAGAGGAACTGGTTATATTCTTAAAGAAATGTATTTCTTACCTGACGTATATATTAAATGTGATTTATGCCAAGGGCTTAGATATAACGCTGAAACACTCGAAATAAAATATAAAGACCAGACGATATCTGATATACTTAAAATGACATTTGAAAGCGCTCTAAAATTTTTTGATAATTATCCAAAACTTAAAAGAACATTGAAAACTGTAGTTGATGTAGGATTAGGTTATTTAGAATTGGGGCAATCTTCAACCACATTGAGCGGAGGTGAATCTCAAAGATTAAAAATAGCGAGGGAATTAAGAAAAACAAGCACGGGAAATACGCTTTATATATTAGACGAACCGACAACGGGATTAAGCTCTTATGATATTAAAATATTGCTAAAAGTACTCCAAAAATTAGTTGATATGAAAAACACAATAATTATTATCGAACATAACATGGAAATCATTAAATCTGTTGATTATATTATCGACTTAGGACTGGAAGGCGGGGAGAAGGGGGGAGAAATAGTGGTCATGGGTACTCCCGAAGAAATCATAAAAAATAAACGATCATATACCGCTAAATACTTGAAGAAATATCTCAACCATGATTAATTAGAAAAAAATAAAAAAATTCTAAACTCATGTTTCATTAATACTTTTACTTTTGCTTAAAAATTAAATAAAGAAAGTGATAGGAAATGGTTCATGCTGACGAAAACAAACTAATTAGGGCACCTATCGCGTGTATTTTAGGGCATATTGATCATGGCAAAACCTCACTTTTAGATTATATTCGTGGAACCGTTGTGCAACAAAGAGAAGCGGCAGGTATAACACAACATATTGGCGCATCTTATTTTCCAACTGAAGATATCAAAGAATTTTTAAAAAAATCAAAACAAGAATTTGCTGATAAAGAGATTAAACTTCCAGGGCTTTTAATTATTGATACTCCTGGACATTCTGCATTCATGAATTTACGTAAAAGAGGTGGTGCCGTTGCAGATATTGCTATTTTAGTAATTGATGTAATGTCAGGAACCATGCCTATTACTTGGGAATCGGTAAGAATATTAAAAGAGAAAAAAACGCCATTTATTATAGCTGCAAATAAAATTGATCGAATTTCTGGTTGGAAATCTAATAAAGATGCTGATTTTTTAGACACTTATAAAAAACAGAAACCACTAGTGAGAGATTATTTGGAGGAGAAATTACTTCAAATTATAGGAAACTTCTTAGAAGAGGGATTTAAAGGTATTGATAGATACGATAGAATTAAAGATTTTACGAAAAAGATTGCTATCGTGCCCACAAGCGCTAAATCTGGAGAAGGTATCTCAACTTTATTGATGGTTTTAATGGGTTTGGTCCAACAATATCTTACAAAAAATTTAAAATTCTCAGAAGGTCCTGCGAAAGGTGTAGTGTTAGAAGTAAAAAGAGAAAAAGGACAAGGAACAACCATGGATGTACTAATTTATGATGGAATAATTAAAAAGGGTGATGAATTTATAGTAGGTGGTTTAGAAAAACCCATCAAATCAAAAGTTAGAGCGTTATTCATGCCTAAACCATTAGATGAGATTAGAGATCCTAGACAGAGATTTGATTCAGAAGATGTAATAAGCGCAGCCGCAGGAATTAAGATATTAGCTCCTAATATAGAAGATGTTGTAGCAGGTTCACCTTTCAAAGCAATTGGAGATCCATCTGAGGAAGAGAATGTATATAATGAAATTGAAGAAGAAGTTCAAGCAATTAGAATCAAAACTGACAAGGCTGGAGTTGTATTAAAAGCTGATACTTTAGGATCTCTTGAAGCTTTAGGAAACCATTTTTCTAAAAATGGTGTGAATATTAGTATCGCAGATATAGGACCAATTAAAAAAGGAGACATAATAAATGCAAATATAGTGAAGGAATTTGATCCATATCATGCTGTAGTGCTTGGTTTTAACGTGCCAATTTTACCTGAAGCCCAAGAACAAGCTTATAAAGATAATATTCGCATTTTTACAAATAACGTGATATATCGGTTATTAGAGGAATACATTGAGTATTCTGAAATTAGACGAGCTGAGGATACTGCTAAAGGATTAAGTGAACTAATAATGCCTGCTAAACTCCAAATGTTTCCAGAATTCATCTTCAGAAGCTCAAATCCTGCTGTTTTTGGTGTAAGGGTAGAAGGGGGCACCGTAAAACAAAAAGTTTCTTTAATAACTTCTAAGGGTAAAAAAGTAAGACGAATATCCCAGATACAAGATAGAGGTAAAAATATAGAAAAAGCAGAAAAAGATGATGAAGTAGCAATATCAATTAGGGGTATAGAAATAGGAAAAGACATAGAAAAAGACGAGACTCTGTTTGTATATGTTCCCGAATCCCATGTAAGACAATTAATGGATAAATTCTTAAACGAATTAACAACTGATCAGAAAGATGTTCTCAGAGAATATATTCAGTTAATGAGAAAAGTAAATCATCCATGGTGGGGTATGTAGCCTTTAGGCCATGGTAGTTCAATTGCTAGACTTCATGATTATTATTTTTATTAGAGGAATTTGAAATATTATTAATAATAGGATGATTATTCACTTTAATCAATAGCAATTAAATTATTTAAAAGAACTTGATAAACGAAATTTTTAACGAAGTATTAAAAGAGATAATACCTAGAGACCATGAATTAAATTTAATTTTTAAAATTGTTAAAAAATTAAAGAACTTATTAGAGAAAAGAGCTAAAGAGTTAAATATAAAATACAACGAAATTGAACCGCAAGGTTCTACTGGAATTAAACAAACTCAATTAAGAAATGACTTTGATATCGATTTATTTGTAGGATTAGATTACGAAATATATAAACCAAAATATATCGGGTTAAGTAAAAATAAATTAAAAAAAGCATCAAAAAAAGATTTCTTAGAACTATGCAATAATTGGATAATTAAATCGTTAACTTTAAAAGAATTTAAAAACCCCCGTCTTTTATATGCGGAACATCCCTATGTTACTGTAGATTACATTACCCGGGATATTAAAATTAAAATTGATATTGTTCTATATTTTGATTTAGATGTGAATTATATTAAAAAATATGGACCAATAACTTCAGTTGATAGGTCACCTTGGCACGGACATTTTATAAAAGTCGAATTATCACCAGAACAAAAAAACGATGTGAGACTTTTAAAACAATTTTTCAAATGCTGTTATAGCTATGGAGATAAAAGCGCAGTAGGGAAAGTTGGATTCATTGGCTACAGCTCAGAACTATTAATTTATTATTTTGGAACGATTCAAAATCTTTTTAAAAATTTTAATAAACTTGATAAACAACCTTTAGACTATTATAAAAGATCCATCCAAGACTTGAAGAAAATTACTCATTTTCAAAACGATTATTTAATCATCGTAGATCCTATCGATAAGAATAGGAACGTTGCCTCTGCGATATCCAAAAAGGCGTATAAATATTGTAATCAGAAAATTACTGAGTTCATAAAAAGACCGAGTAAAGATTTTTTTGAGTTAAAACCAATTCCAGAAATAAATCTGGCAGACCATTCCGATCCGATACTTTCAAAGATTTACATCGTTGAGCTAAAAAACACCAATGATAATATTCATTACACGATAAATAGAGATAAATTATACTCCCTAGGAGAAAATATTAAAGTTAACGGAGAAAAAGAGGCATGTCGCGCTGAAAGGTTTGGAAAAATCTTTTTTGAAGTCTATTTCGAAGAAAAAAATAACGAGTATAACTTATGCATTTATTGTAATAAATTAAAGATTTCAAAAACTTACGTTCGTAGAGGCCCACCTTTGAACGAGAGAGGTCACGTGAATAAATTCACGAAAAAAAATCCCGAATATTTTGCGAAAGATGGTTATGCTTGGATTGAATCTAAGCGGAAATACACCGATTTTATTATTTTTTTTAAAAATTATGTTAAAAACAAGATTCCGGAGAATTTAGAAGTCGTAAATATCTCCCAATCGTTCAATACAAAAACATCCTCGGGTAAAAAGACTATATATGTTTTGAAGAACATGATTTTACCTCATTCTTAAAGCGTAAAATTCAGTAATATAAATATAATAAATTTCAAAAAAAAACATATTAAAAAAGATTATTAATTCTAACAAATATATTGATTTAATTTACAAAAAAAAAAAAAAAAAAAAAAATGGAATTAGAAAAAATAAAAGAACAAATTATATGGGTGCAAATTGCCCATATAAGTGTTGCCATAAAA
>JAUWRB010000011.1 GCA_030610785.1 Promethearchaeota archaeon
TAGGCGACAAATCAGAATCGCCCCGAATGGAAACCCAAGCTTTTATTACATCATCGTATTCATCGTGAGGTAGACCTGAGATAGCAACTTCTAACATGTCGGGGAGTTTCATTAAAAGTTCTTCGACTTCTTTTGGAAAAATAGAAAACCCATTGTACTTGATGAGTTGTTTTTTACAGTCTCTAATCTCAATGGTGCCATCTTTGTTTATAAATCCAATATCGTCATTTAAAAACCAAATCTTTCCGTTATATTCAATTAGCGTATCAGCAATTTCCTCTGGTTGATTGTTTTGGTTTACATTTTTAGTAATATTACTCATAATCAGTCAGTATAATGGCGACTGTTTTCGAAACAGCTTAGAAATTAGTACATACAATATATAATTGTTATCAATAATTAAATTTTTTTTTTTTTACTTTAGTAATCCTATTGCAGCTTGTTTTTGATATATTTATTGTGATAACTTAAAATTACTTCAGTTACTCTAACCTCACTAAGCTAAAATGCCTAATGAATATACTTTTAAATTATTATTTTTAAAAAAAGAGAAAAGAAAAAAAACAAGTTCAAAATGAGTAAATATTTGAACAAATTGGTTATAATTTATTTTTGATTTGCTTGGAGCGAGATCTCAAGGTTACTTCCGTTACTTTTGCTATAGCAGAAACTTCCGCTTGAGTTTTTCGGCAATTTCCTGCTTTAGCTGCCATGTAAATCACGGATGCCGCTAAACCTTTGGGGTCCTTTCCGGTTCTTAAAAGACCGTTTTTAGAAGCCCGTATGAGCATGTTGATTGCTTTCTTCTGAGTTTCCATTGGCAAATCTAAATCGTTTCCAAACCTAAATACGAGTTGTTCAGCTGTAATCGGTTTATATTTCAAATTTAATTCCGGTAACACTTCTTTTACAATCATTCCTAGCGAACGATGCACGGTTCTTCTTGGAGTCATTGAAGATTCGCATACTTCTTCGAGTAATCGTGGAAATTCGTGGACTCTAATTGCTGCGTATAAAGAAGCTGCAATAAATCCATCAATTGACCTTCCCATTGTGAGCTTCTTTTTAGCAACTACAGAATAAATCTTCCACGCTGTCTCTTTGATGTATTCTGGGATGTTCATTTTCGAAGTTAACATTTTTAACTTTGGTTTCGCTTCCCAAAAATTCCTTTCGATACTGGAAATTAACGAATTTTGGATCTTAGATAATCTTGAGAATAAAGTTTTACCTTTAGCGCCAATCAAACGGCCTTTTGAATCAATTTTACTATTTGGAAGCATGGTTCTTGGACCAAATTCCCTCCAACGCGGCTCCGTACGCCTTCTTTTATTGACTTCCTCAACCGTGTAAGCACGTCTCTCGTTTCCTACGAGATTTCTACCAATTATCATTCCACAGTTTAGGCAGACGTCATCTCCGTCCTTAGATTCAATGCAAGGGTTACTACAACATTGTTCGGGTTCTTTTTTGTTTTCGGAATTTGCTTTTGAACGCAGTCGCTCCTTATAATTATTTGACATTTTTTATCCACTTTATAAATACTATTTTTCGATTATTAATAATGATCTTTTTAATCTTGACTTTTAATAATATAATAAAAATTCAAGTACATAAATCTATGATTTTTATTAATATGTTTTTTTTTCAATATTATTTATCATTATTTAAATAATTATTAAAATAGCTTTCTATTTAAATCATGTAATTAAAAACCATGTATGACTCAAAAAGACATAATATTAATGGGCATTCAGTGGGAATTTTTTTTATTATATTAATGAGTTTTTAAATAAACGAAATATAAGCGAGGAAAATACTCAATATTTCAATTATATTTAGCAAATTCAAACAAACACGTGTTAATTTTTTAAGATAGGAAGTATTTGAGGGCCACTTGGTAAAATTAAGATTTTAGCACTTTGACCATGTTTTTTTAAACTCGATTCGATTGCGTCCTCTACAGTTGGAGCGTATTTTAATCCAATGTTTCCTATTTCATTTTCTTTTAATTCAGAAATTATATATATTTCAGCTTTCATTAAAATTCTTGCCAAAATTTGAATTTCCCATTGATCAGGAACAAAAATTTCTTTTCTTAAAATTTGTTCGTAAATTTTTTTAGGCGATTTACCCGAAAATACGAGTTCTTTAAAATTCTCCTGCCCTATTCCCACTCCATCAGAAAGTTCATTTACAGAAATTATAGTTCCGCCTTTTTTCACGCCCATTTCGCCGATTGCCATGCTTTTTACAGCTTGATATAAATTTAGGTCTAAAGGATACCCGCCATTTCCGCAAATAACAATATCGTATGGTTTAGAAAACTCTCTAAATATGTGTTTTAATTGATAATTAACGAGATGTTCGTGAACTTGTTCTAAATCTCCTGCTGCTACTTGGGTAATCTCATGCTTTTCATTAATACATACATTAATCGTGAAATCTGCTCCTACTTTGTTCGCAATTTCCATTCCATTTCTATGCATGGGATTTTTCTTGTAAAATCCAAAACGACAATAAGGATCGGCGACATTTTCAGCCGAATGATTATATTGAATTGTTTTAGCTCCAACTATTCCAGGAACTATTGATTTTCTTCCACCCGAAAATCCATAAAAAAAGTGAGGTTCAACATAACCTGTTAAAATTTTCAAATCGCTTTGATAATAATATTTGTTAATTAAAATCGGTGTATTATCTGAGGCTTTTCCTAAATTTATAAGCGATTTATTATCTGTAGCAACATGATCAATAACTTTAAGTCTCTTTTTTAAATCTTTACCTAAAATTCTTTCTAATTCCTCATTTCGAGATTTGCGATGGAATCCAGTAGCAATTAAAATTAAAATTTGATTATCGCTTATACCATGAGCGTTTAATTCTTTAATTAAAGCTTCGAGAATTAAATAAGAAGGAACTGGACGCGTGGAGTCTGAAACAACGATACAAATTTTATTAATTTCCTTCTTTTGATTAATAACTTTTTCTAAAGATGATGTTCCCATGGGTTTTCTAATAGCATTCTGAATAGCTTCTATAGGTTTTTCAATTATTTTTAGTTTCTTAGGACGAAGAATAGTCGCGTCCCAAGAAGGATCAAGCACGATTTCTAATCCATTCTTTCCATAATCAAATTTCATTTTCTTTTACCCAAATTTTTATGAATAATTTCTCTGGCTTTTTCAAAAATTTCATGAGTTTTAACACCTGCGGGACATTTTGTTAGACATAATCCGCATAGTGTACAAGCATGAAAAATATCTATTATTAAATCATTTAACTTTAAATCTCCATGTACTAATCCATTTAGAATACTTAAACGGCCTCTGGGAGTATAAGCCTCAGTTTTATAATAGATTTTTGAGGGGCAGGTAATATTACAAAAACCACATCTCATGCAATTTAATTCTAAAATTTTATTTGGTTGATTTTTCAAATTCCTCAAATTCCAAATTTTTTTGAGCTTACGATTATCTCCCTTACCTATACCGGGATTTAATATAATGTTTGGATCAAATAATTTCTTTATTTTTCTCATTAATTCTACAACATCAGTTCCGTGTTCTAATTCTAAATAAGGAGATTTAATCCGGCCTATCCCGTGTTCTCCCGTTAAAGTACCTCCTAAGGGGATTATTATCTCTTTATACAAGTAATCAATGGCTTTTTCAAAATCTTTCACGTCTTGCTCATTATTTTCGTTAAACATGAATGTTGGATGTAAATTACCTTCCATGTGGCAAAATACCGCGACTTTTAAATTTTTAGCCTTGATTTTTTTAGGTATTTCTTCAATTTTTTTAATAGCTTCCACAAAATTAGAAATTTGAACTGTACAATCTTCCAAACAACAAGATGGACTTATTCTTGATAGCGCTGGAAGTGCAGATTTTCTGGCGTTTATCAACTTCTCGCGTTCTTCTGGATTGGTTGCTATTTTATGCAGAATTGGATTTTTTTGAATTATCACATCAAATAGAATTGAAAAGTTTTCTTCGACTTCATTATTGCTATTTCCATCTACTTCTGCTATTAATACATATCCTTTTGGATAATTCAGGAACTCTCCTCCTAAATGATTAAAAACAGCTTCAACAGTGAGTTTATCCATGAATTCTAATAAATTTGGAACGATCCCTTTTTTTCTTAATTCGATTGTAGCGTTGGTTAAATCTTTAATGGTTTCAAATATAAAGAAACCTAATTTTTTATATTTTGGTAAAGGAATAATTCTTAAGCCAATTTTGGTTATAACTCCAAGAGTCCCCTCGGAACCTACAATTAAGTCTTTTATATTATAGGAGGATACCGATTTCAGAACTTTAGTACCTAAATTTAAAATTTTTCCATTAGCTAATACTACTTCAATGTATAACACATAATTTTTAGTCACACCATATTTGAAGGCTTGAACCCCTCCAGCATTAGATGCTACCATGCCTCCTATAGTGGCAACTGAACTCGAGGCTGGATCTGGAGGAAAAAAATATCCATGTGTTTTTAATCTCTCGTTTAATTCATCGCAAATAACTCCCGGTTCGACTTCAACTAAATTGTTTATAATCTCTATTGAAATAATTCTATTCATTTGGTTTAAATCTAATACTATTCCGTTATAAGGAGTCATTGTTCCCGCAGATAAACTCGTGCCGCTTCCTCTTGGCGTAACAGGAATTTTATTCTGATTTGCAAGTTTTAATATTTTAGAAATTTGTTCAGAATTTTGAGGTATTAAAATTAAATCGGGAATCCAATCCTTTTTAAAAATATTCCCTCCAAAGGCATAGGTCCATCTTATCTCGAATTCATCGAAAAAAAAAGGCTTTCCGACTATTTTCTTAAATTGTTCCTGTATAGGTTCAGAGATTTTATTATAATCCAAATTCATTGCTTAGAGTTGTGTTTTGAAAATTTATTTCATGTTTTTAAAAAATGATGAAGGATTAATATTTTTACTTTTGTTAATTATCATGCTATATTTAATTGATTTCCTTTAAATCCCCACGAATTGAGAATATTTTCAGCTTCTTTAATGATATTATCGATAAATTCTTTTAGAGAAACCACTTTATCGATATGTCCTGCTGCCATGCTATATATGCTTTTATCTTTTAACTCGTGGTGGAATATTTGTCTATAGAAATCTTCTTCAAAAATATCTTGATTAATTAATTTTTTTTTGTAATTTTGAGAAACTCCGCATTCCTTAGTTGCCATGATTGCCGTTCCAAAACAAACAGCATCAGCACCCATTGCTAAGGCAGCAAGAAAACCTCGTGCGTCACCAATGCCTCCTGCTGCAATTATCGGAATGCTAAGTAATTTTTTTGCCATTGTAACATTTACTAGAGTTGTATTTTGAAGGGGATTTTTAAATCCCGTGCCCTCAACTCCTACTAAAGTGATCGCATTTGCTCCCGATTTTTCTGCCGAAATTGCGTGCTTTAATGTCGTGCATTTATGAAACCAATAGCATCCATTATCGTTTAATTTCTTACCGATTTCATTTGCTTGATAGGCAGAAGTAGTAAAAATTTTAACGCCTGCTTCAATTGCGATATCTAAAAATTCAATGTAAGTCTCCTCTGTCCTCGCTTTAGGGTGCTTTTTTGCCATTATTGGCGGCATTATGGAGAAATTTACCCCAAAAGGTTTGTCAGTCAAGTTTTTCATTTTATCAATTTCGTTCTGAAAAACCTTGTTAGTATTATAATTTAAAGCCGTTATTATACCCAATCCGCCTGCATTTGAGAAAGCTGCTGCAAATTCTGCCCTTCCAACTCCTGCAAAAGCGCCCATAATTATTGGATACTTAATACCAATCATTTCAGTAATGTTAGTTTTCCAAATCATTAATTTCACATTTTTTAAATATTTATACGAAAAAGATAATTTTTTATTCCATTTTCCCTATCTTTTTACATTTTAAAAACATTAAAATCTAAAATATTTTTTGAATTATAATGCTAAATAGTATATCAATAGTTTTATTTCAACTTTTTTAAAAAAGTAAATAAAAGTAAAAACTCAAAAGATAAAAATTAACATATAAATATCACTCGCTCTATAATTATAATATGGATGTGAATATGCAAGAACTTATTTATCTGGGAATGATATACGAAATAGTAATAATAATTATTGCTTCGATTTTATTAGTTTTGATAATAAGAAAATACTTTGAAAAAAGACATCGTTTAACGCTATACTTATTTATCATTTTTTTAAATTTTTTATTCGCAATTATTTTTTCATGGGTTTCAAAAGTTCTCGTTTTATATTCTGGTGAAGAGTATATTTATAATAATACCGTTCCTGCTCTTGATACGCCTTTAACTTGGATAATTTTAAGGATTCTTGATTTTAGATTTAGTTTTTTTTTAATAACGATTGCAATATTTTTTTCCTACATATTAAAAGTAAATGTTTTTGAAAAAGGATACAATCAAACTCAGAAAATAATTGTTATAATCTATGGGAGTTGGACAGGATTTTACTCGTTAATCATTTACGAACGAGGTAATACATTACTAGACGTTTTTGCTTTTCTTTTTTTACTCATATTCGTATCGATGATCTATATTCCTTTCATGTTGCGTTCTATTGAAACTTATAAATCTGTTAATGAAACCTTTTATAAAAAAGCGTTCTTATCTTTAGCAATCATGTCTTTATGTTTCATGCTGGTCCTTTTTGGTTTTTTAATAGATAGAGTGTTTATATTATTAGGAAGCCCTGGATTTACGCTTTTTTACTTTTTAGCGTGGAGTTTTGTTATAGTAGCAATGTTAGGGGCATATTTGGGATATATTAATCCAAAAAGCAAAGAAAAGTAAATTTTGAGGTTTAAATACGAAGAGTGATAATACTTGGTAAAAATTTTACAAGATATCTGGATTCTGAACCCAAGTGGTATAGCAGTGTTTAGTCGCGTTTATGATCCCAAAATTAATGAACAGCTCTTTGGCGCCCTCATGAGTGCGCTTAATGCTTACGCAGAAAAGCTTTCTGAGGATGGTATTTCAAATTTCGAGTTGAGTAATTTACGTTTTACAATAGTAAAGAAAAATCAATTACTGTTTATTGCAAGTTCAAAGAAAAAAAATAAAGAAAAAAAAATTGTACAAGAATTGCAAAATGTTTCAGAAAAGTTTTTTGAACTCTATTCTAAAGAATTAGATAATTGGGATGGTGAAATTACTAAGTTTAAAAGTTTTGAAAGTAAAATAGAAGATTCTTTGGAAGAGACTCTTAAAAAATTTCATAACGCTTTTTGGTGAAAATATTTTCGATAACCAATAAAAATTTAAGAAAACTAAGATATATTTTAATTAAATAAAAATTAATATCACTATTAGAAAGAAGATCAAATGAAGAAAAACGACTCAAGTTTAGATAATAACAAGGATTATTTTAATGATTTAAGATATAATGCGAATCACATGAAAAATCGCGAAGTTAACAGAATCGATTTATGTTCTTCAAATCATATAAATAATTTTATTAAGAGTTTATCGAGACCACAATTTCTAGGGTCTATTCATTTGAATAAAGAAACGACTTCTAATTTCAGTTCAGTTGAAAATTTGTTAAAAGGGGAGCTCGAATTAAAACTTAATAACTCGTTAAAAAATATTTTTTTCAACCCCATCACAAAAATTTTGATTCTATTAACAATTGCTTTTAATATATTTTGGCTTATTTTTATTTAAATTAAAAATATAGTTTTAAACAAAAAAAAAGAGAATTATCAAAATAAATTTTGATTTGAGCATTGATGATCATAATTTTTAAGGTTTTTGCTGAGGAGCTTTAAAAAAATAGTCTAATAAAGATATTTAAGGATTATTAATAACGCCTATTTTTCAAGTAAAAATTAAAACTATTTGCTTTTTAATAAATTTTAAAGTTATCTATTTATTCTATAATTAAAATTATTATTTTATTATATTCGAGTAAAATTAAGATTTCATGAGGTTAACGAGAAATTGATATATGACATAATAATTATTGGTGGTGGAGTAATTGGGTGCTGTATCGCTAGAACTTTATCGAAATATGATTTGAAAGTCTGTTTGTTAGAGAAGGAAGCGGATATCGCTTCTGGGACTACAAAAGGAAACTCTGGTGTAGTTCACGCGGGATATGCATCATCAAGAGAATATATTAAAAGAAACCTTTGTATAAGAGGAAATAAATTATACACTCAAGCTCAAAAAGAGTTAAACTTTCCCATGAAACGTATTGGTTCGTTTGTTGTAGCATTAGAAGATAGTCAGATAAAAATTTTAAACGAAGAGAGGAAAAAAGGTATTCAAGACGATGTTCCGGGTTTAGAGTTAATTTTAGATAAAAAACAAATAAAATCAATGGAGCCTAACTTAACGGATGAAGTTGTTGGAGTTCTGCATGCACCTACCGCAGGAATTGTTAGTCCTTATGAAATGACTTTTGCTTTAGCTGAAAATGCTGCCATGAATGGTGTAAAATTCTTTCGAAATCAAAAAGTAAAAAAGATAAAACATCAAGATTATGTTTTTAATGTTAAAACGAGCGTAGGCGGAGAATTTCAAGGGAGAAATGTTATTAACGCCGCAGGACTTTTCGCAAGAAAAATTTCCAAGATGGTAGGATTAGATTATTTCGAGATCAATCCAAGAAAAGGCGAATATATCTTATTCGATAGAAATGCACTTCATTTAAATAAAATTTTATTTCCAACTCCAACTAAAGTATCAAAAGGAATACTTGTGTGCCCTACAGTACACGGGAACACGTTTTTAGGCCCTAATGCTCAGAACATTACGGATAAAAGTGATATATCTACAACTACAGCAGGTTTAAAAGAAATTCTAGAGGGTGGCCTGAAATTGGTGCCAAATATTCCAGTAAGAAGTTCAATTAGAAATTTCAGCGGCCTCAGAGCCGTTCCAAACAATTTAGATTTTATTATTGACAACACCGATGTTTATGGTTTCATTAATGTTGTTGGTAGTTTATCTCCTGGATTAACTTCTTGCTACGCAATTGCCGAAAGAGTAATAGAATTTCTTGAACTTTTAGGAGTCGAATTAAAAGTTAAAGAAGATTATAATCCAATCAGACCCAAACCAGAAACATTTAAAGATTTCAGTAAGGAAGAGTTGGATAAAAAAATTATTGAAGATCCTGCCTGGGCTAAAATAATCTGTCGTTGCGAAACTATTTCAGAACGAGAAATTTTAAACGCAATCCATGCACCTGTTGGTGCTACTACTGTTGATGGGGTAAAGTTTCGTTGTAGACCTGGGATGGGGCGATGTCAAGGAGGTTTCTGCCGCCCTCGTGTCATGGAAATTTTATCAAGAGAATTAAATTTACCATTTCAAGCAATAACTAAAAAAGGAGAAGATACTCAATTCTTAGTAGGAAAAACTAAAGATTTTATATTAGAGAGAATAAAGGGGGGGAATTAAATATGAAACAATATGAAATAGATGTAGCGATTATTGGTGGCGGTTCGGCTGGGTTGGCCTCTGCTGTTGTTGTTAAAAAAGCGGGATTAAATCCTCTTATATTAGAAAGAGATAAAGAATTAGGTGGAATATTGTTACAATGCATTCATGTCGGTTTTGGATTATATGAATTTAAGGAGGAGTTAACGGGTCCAGAATTTGCTCAGAGATTTATTAACGAAGTTAAGGAATTAGGAATTGCTTATAAATTAAATACGATGGTAATAGAAATAACAAAAAATAAAACGATATACGCTGTGAATAATGAAGAAGGACTCATTAAAATTAAAACTAAAGCAATTATTTTATCAATGGGCTGTCGTGAAAGAACAAGGGGGGCAATAAATATACCTGGCTTTAGACCCGCAGGAATTTATACTGCTGGACAAGCTCAACGATTTGTTAACATGGAAGGATATTTACCTGGAAAAACATATGTGATACTAGGGAGCGGTGATATTGGCATGATAATGGCAAGAAGGCTTACCTGGGAGGGCTGTAAAGTTCAAGCGGTAGTTGAAATTTTACCTTATGTTAGCGGTTTATTGAGGAATCAAGTTCAGTGTCTTGAAGATTATGGCATTCCGCTTATTACAGGCTATACAATAACTAAAATACACGGAAGAGACAAAATTCAAGCGGTAACTGTATCTAAAGTAGATAGGAATTTTGATCGTGTAATCGGGTCTGACAAATTTATCGAATGTGATGCGTTATTATTGTCTGTGGGATTGATTCCCGAAAATGAATTGACGTTAAACGCTGGAGCTGAATTATCTAGTAATAACGGACCAATAGTTGACAATAATTTAGAAACTACAATTGAGGGTATATTTGCGTGTGGCAATGTTTTACAAGTACATGATTTGGTAGATATGGTAACTGCTGAGGCTAAAAGAGCAGGAGAATATGCCGTTGATTACATTAAAAATAGATTAGGTAAAGAAGTAAGCGATAAAGAAAAAATTAAATGCGTACCTGGTAAAAATGTGAATTATGTTAAACCGGATTTCATAAATAAAAAAGATATTTCAAAAGATTTAATTTTTACATTTCGAGTAAAAGAACCTGGTAGAAGAAAGCTTATACAATTTAAAGACAATAATAATAAAGTTATTTACAAAAGGAAAAAAATTCACGTTATTCCAAGTGAGATGATTGAATTAAAGATTAATTTAGAAAAAAATAATATAAACCCTGCTTGCGGGCAAATTGAAATTGAAGTAATTGATCGTCCGGAAGTATTAATTGAGGGAGAATAATTATATAAAGAGGTTAAAAAAAATGACAGAATGTTCAACTGATATTTTAGCCGAAATTCGCTGTATAATTTGTCCAACCGGATGTATTATCCAAGTGAAAAAGGACGAGAAAGGAGAGCTTATATACGAGGGACATACTTGTAAGAGGGGGTTAGAATACGCTCAGCAAGAGTATATCGCGCCAAAAAGAGTTCTTACTACGACAATGCGAGTAGAAAATGGTTTCTTGCCGTTGATTCCCGTAAGATCAAACATTCCAATTTTAAAAAATAAATTAAACGAAGTATTAAACGAAATTGCTACGACAATAATTAAGGCTCCAATTAAAATGGGTGATATCCTCATTGAAAATGTAGTTAGTTTAGAAGCCAATATAATAGCAACTCGTGATTTAACCGAAATTAAATAGACCTTTTTTTCATTTCTATATTTTCGTTATTTCTTTTTAATTTAACAATCTCACGATAAAATAGTTAATAAAATATGTTTTTTGTTTAATTAATTCCATAGATTCATAAATATCTTTTACCTTATTAATTAAAAAACTAAATAGCATTAATAAATTCAAGTGATAGTGGGTAAACAACAATACTGTGACTAATTATGAGATTTTGGGATGTGGATAATAAAAAGATTCTTCGTATTTTATTAATTCTTTTTAAAAAATAAGATTATTATCTTTAAAGGATTCATAGTTATAGAAGAAAAAATACTCCTCTAAAATATCCTATAAATCGTCAATTAAATTAATAATATATTCCGATCGTTTAATACATTTCTCGCAAATAGTTATATTAATTCTTGCTTTTAATAAATAATCTGCTCTAACACGATAATCGAATAAATTTTCTAAATTTGCTGCTATATTTGATTTCTTAACTTTAATTCTTAAGCATTCTCTTACATCATAATGTAATCGACTATCATTAGGGAAAGAATAACCTAAACTTTCAAGCTTAACTTTAGACTTTAAAAACGCAGCGTAATATGCTCTACTAATTGATGTTCTTAGTCTTCCTTTTAAAGGGATATTTTCATTATTCTTAAGATTTTTTGCGACTTCTAAGAATTCTTCTGGCTCAAAAATATATGACATTATTCCACCTAACTAAAATTGAGTAATATGTAGAAACATTTTTTTAATTCAGTAAGTTCTTCTCGTGTATCTCCAACTGTAGATTCGATTAGATTATTGATTTTTTTTTCTAATAACTCAATAACTTCATTCCATAAATCACATTCTCTTTCAAAAGATAAATTTTCGAATTTTAATAAAAGAATTATTTTTAAAAATTCATGAACTTCCCAATCTTTTTGGAAATACATCTTATTTTTTGATTTGATCTTTTTGGAGTTTAAATGATTAGATAAATTTAATTCAATTTCATAAATCATTTTTCTTAAATTCATGTTATTTAACATTTCCTCTAATAAATTATCTCCAATTTGGATCTGGAATTTTTCTTGAATGTTATTAATCAATTGAGCTTTTGTTTTTTTATAATCTAATATTGTTTCATCAATTTTTTTCTCTATAGGCTCCATAGCAAGATTAAAATTACTTATTATTTTTAATATTGTCAATAATATAATCTAACTAATGCTATTAAAAAGTTAACTAGAAATCATTAGTCTAATAATTTTTTTTTTCATCGTTATTTAATATTAAGAAATTTATTAGAAAAGGCTATAAGAATCCATGAATAAAAAAAATAGGTCTTACTAAATAATTAATTCTATAAATTTGTAAATATCTTTTACTTATTAATTAAAAAAATCTATATTTCATTTTTAATTAGGATTTATAGTATTATTTCTCAATATTTTAAAATAATTAAGAATAAATTTTTAATACTTCTCGGTAAAATTTAATGACAGAAATGGATCAGATATATAAAGTTCATGAAAACTTATTTATTGGCGCCTATTGGCCCCGATTGAATTTTAAGCGGTTTAAAAAAGAAGGAATTACTGCGATTGTAAATTTAATGGAAGAAGACCTTTATGACCCTAGACCTCAAGGATTTGCTTATTTATTTAAAGGATTCCCTGATGATTGGTATACCCCTCATAGTTTTCTGGCAGAGATCTTAGCCTTTATTGGTAAACACATAAAAGATGGAAAAGTTTTAGTCCATTGTGCAATGGGCGTTTCAAGAAGCGGAGGAATTATCGTTGCGTGGCTTTTAAAAGAAAACCCGAGTTGGGGCTGGAATGACGCCATGGAATACGTTGGAAAATCGCGATTGATTTTTCCTGCTGTTGAAATTAAAGAATCAGTATTAGATTATTTTGAATCCATTGAAAAACATAGAAGGGATTATTGATTTTCAAAAATTTTAAGAAAAACCAATCCACAACAATTAAAATCTTATTCCCATAATTCGAGAAAATTAAATTCTGAGATTTCGTTAATTCTTGGGAAATGCTTTTTATCTCTTGTTATTAGAGGAATTTTATTCGCTATCGCTATTGAAGCATTTAAAAGATCAAATTGAGGCACTCGAGATCCACTTCTTTCTAACTCTGCACCAAGCTCACCATATATTTTACTTGAGTTTTTATCTAATGTCTTGATTTCATGTAAATTCAGTACTAATTCGTTTATTTTTTTTGCTTCTAAAAGTTGCTTCTTTTTTGATTTTAAATTATAAACTCCATACCATAACTCACTTAAAGTTATTTGGGAAATAATAAGATTTATTCCGTTTTCTATTTCTTCTTTGACTTTTTTATCTATTTCTGGTTTTTTTCCTCTTAAAAAGTCAATTACAATATCAGTTTCTAGAATTTTAATCATTTTTTTCATTATCCATTAGATTTTCTTCTCTTTTTTTTGTTAATTTTTCCTTTAATCCTTCCCATAATTCGGGATCAAATTTATTTTGCATCGTTAACCAAGGATTTTTTTTTTTAGAAATTAACCTCTCAATTAATTTAGAAAAGGATTCTCCTTCCTTTTTTTCTTCTCTTAATAAATTATATGCTCGTTCTGATAATGAAATTGTTTTTTGTATCATGATTATATTATATAAATAGAACTATTTAAATAGAACTATTTAACTATATATTGAATTATATTAAAATTTCTTTTTATTCAGAAAATTTGAAGATCTTTTCCAGAAACTACTTTGCCGTTGTAAGTTTCCTTTATTTCTGCCAAAAGGGCTTCTTCTTTACCACCCCAAAAAATCTGATGATATAGAATTAAAATACCTGGTTTTGCCTTAGATGCTATTTCAGCCAGCTCGTAAGATGAAGTATGGACACTTGAGTGATATTTCTGCCCAACTGGCGATAACTTTTTGAATCTCTCACTTAAATAAACCTCGTGAATGAGAACATCACAATTTTTGTATTTTTCTACGAGTCCTTTAAAAGGAGCTGTATCTCCTGAAATTACAATAGTCTTATCAGGTGTTATAAATTTAAATCCAAAAGATTGTAAAGTTCCATGTTTTACCGAAAAGGCTTCTACAGTAACATTCCTATCTTTATAAACAACTCCAGGACTAATTTCGTGCACGTTCACTTTATATCCAATATCGTTAGCTTGTTCCAATCCATTCAGACGCTCGTGAATATCTAGTTTGTAAGCAGCATGTATGTTATCTGTCATTGCTTGAAGTCCTTTAGGTCCATAAATTTCTAACGGTGACGAACGCCTCATGACCCATGGCGTAAGAATGAGGTCTGCGTAACCAATTGTGTGATCTGAATGTAAGTGAGTAATGAATGCAATTTTTAATTTAGAAGTCTTAAGTCTTTTTATTCCTGCTCGAAATGCTGCCGCAGCGCGCCGAACGATTCCGGTTCCACAGTCGATAAGATAAGGTGTTTTATTAACTATAATGGCAACAGATGGTCCTGAACGTTCTGGGTCAGGTCCGGGATTTCCCGTGCCTAAGACTACAATCTTTGTAGTTTTTGAACCCAACCTTTCTTCAGTAGTATTTAATTTGTTTTTCATAATAATCCCCTAATTTGATCTCTTTTCTTTCCGTTTTCTAAATAAATTTTCTAAATTGTTAATTCAATCTTTATTCTTTCTATTATCTTATTTATATGTAAAAAGAAAATTTAAAATTTTTTAAAAATTACACTAAGTAAAGAATTTTAACCATTTATACAAATATGACGAGAAATTGGACTATTGTTTTAATATTATTTGGGTTTTTTCTCAAGGAATTTTCGAGAAATTTGTTGCTACCAAACTTGCTAACGATTTCTCATTTTTTTTTTGGAGAAGGAACATTTAAAGCAATTGAAATGGGTTTATTGATTACTTTTCAAATGGGTGCTTCGGCAGTCGCTTGTTTAATATTCGGTATTTTAGCAGATAAGCTGTCTCGTAAGCTGACAGTTCTATCATCGTTATTTTTTTGGGCAATTGGGATGTTTCTTGCGAGCAACGCTTTCAATTACTACCTCTTTCTTACAGGGCAATTATTGCTTGGCTTCGGATCGGGAGGTTTTATACCGGTAGCTCAAGCGATCATAGCAGATGCTACACCGCCAAATAAGAGAGGGAAAGTTTATGGTTGGGCATCCATCTCCATGTTTTTAGGAGTTTTCTTTGGATTATTTTTAGGCAGTTTATTCTCTCACGAATGGCAAATCCCTTTCTTCATTGTAGGGCTTTTAATAACATTTTTAATTGTCGTTTATGGTATATTTGGAAAAAACTATAGATTAGGTTTACAAGAGGAAGAACTACGGGAAGTATTCGATATTAACGAGCAATATTCTTATGATTATCGTTTATCTTGGCAAAATTTTAAGAATATTCTTAAAAATAAGACGAACGCCCTAATTTTCATCGAAGGGATTTTTTCAATATTAGGCTTATCCATGATAATGTTTTGTTTTTATCCTTACCTCCTTAGTGGCCCCGCTCACATGACATCTCTGGTAGCTAGTTTATTATTTCTTTTTATTATATCTCCTTTTCAATTATTCGGCATCTTTTTTTGGGGAAAAATCGGGGATACTCTTGAAAAAAAATATTCGCGCGTGAGAATTTTATTAATAGCCCTTCAATTCACACTTTCTACGCCACTATTTATCGTTATATTTTGGATAAAAGGTTCTCCTGCAAGCTCCACGGAGACTCTAGACGCCGCTTTTAAAAACACGGGTATTTTACTCTTCACGATTCTTTTTGCCATTGGAAATTTTATTACCGGGATTTACGACCCAAATCAACCCCCTATTATCAATAAAATTAATTTACCGGAAACACGAGGCTCTGTTTATGCACTAAATCGATTCGTAGAGGAACTTGGAGGTTCATTCGGCCCTCTCGTGGTGGGAATCATTTTTGAGTCTGTAGGTCAAGATTTTTCAGTAGCAATGACCATCGGCATGTTATTCATGATACCTGGCATGGCGTGTTGGTGGATAGCTTTAAGAACTTACCCTAAGAACCTTGTTCACAACCAATCAAAGTTGAAAGAACGAGCACAGTTGGCGCTTAATAACAATAACACTGAAAAAGAATAATTTTTAATTCACATTAAATATTATTAACTATTGTTCCACTCTTTTTTTAAATGAAACAATTCTTCTCTTTGATCTAAGAGATGTCTTAAAGTAATTGCATCATCTTCAGCTTCCTCAATCGTTCCATCTCTCGCATCTTGTATGATTTTAGATGCTGATTCATGATTCCATTTGGATAAAATTTTATCTATTTCATTATTAAGAAAATTTAATTTTAAATCAACCAATTCTTCCAGAAGTTCTTTCTTAACAGATATGGTCGTCATTTATTCTTCACCTATTATTATATAGTAATTTTCTTATAAAAATTAATTGAAAATATTTAAATGCCTATAATAAAATAAATTTTCTTTTTAGAAAAATTTTTAAGATGAGCCTTAGATCTTTTTATAAAATAATTTTATTTTTAAAGGAGAAAGTGATTTAATGTCGGAATTTGAAAAAAATGTGTTAAGCATGCTTGAAACGATAAATATAAAACTTGACACGCTTATAAAATCTGAAGGAGCTAAAAAAAATGTAAGCGTATCAACATCTTCAACTTCGAGTAAAACTATTAAACCCTCTAATATTGTCGAAAAGCAAGAAGAAGAAGAAAAATTAGAAGCAAAACCAATTATCGAAGGAAGGCGAATTTGCCCAAATTGTAATGGAACTGCCTTTAATACGGTAGAAGATAAATCTCAAGTATTACATCAGATGGGTGGCATTAAAATTTATGCCAAGAAATATATCTGTAAATCCTGTGGCTTTGAATTATAATAATTTTTTTTTCTCATTTTTTATTTATAATTTTTTTATCGAGATCCCATCGAAATAAAGTTTTAATAGGCTTGATTTGTTAATCTAAAAAATTTTTGATTATTTATTAAAAGAATTATAAAAAAAATAATTTATTAAAAGCGAAATTTTTCATTGTTCATGATTAGGTTTTTAATTCTAATACAATTTTTCCTATTAAATAAATAAGAAGAAATTATTTAATTTGAATTATAAAATGATGATGGTGTAACCTTAATTCCTAAGATAAGATTAAAAAATTGGATGAGATACATTCGAAACTTCATTCTTAATAATTTTACAAGCAATAAAGTTCCATACTCCGCACAAATTGAAGTAACTTTAAGATGCAACTGTAAATGCCCTTTTTGTTCGATTTTTTCCTTACCAAAATCTTATACGCAAAATGAAATGAGTACGGAACAAATTAAGTATTTAATTGATCAAATTGCTGAGTTAGGAGTAAATGCGCTCTCATTAACGGGTGGAGAACCCACTCTGAGGCACGACCTTCATGAATTAATATTTCATATGGGAGTTGAACACGATTTTCTTAACGGCATTGCCACTAACGGCTATTTAATGCCAAAACTTTTTAAAGAAAACAATATAAGAGGCTTAGATTACATATTACTCTCATTAGATTACCCTACCGCTGAAATGCACGATCGAATGAGAGGAATTAAGGGTATATTTAATAGTGTAATTAAAACAATTAAACTTTCAAATACTTATAATATTAAACCAATCATATCTACTGTTGTAATGAAAAATAATTTACATCTTTTACGTGATATGTGTGAATTGGCTGAAAATTTAAGCTGTTCAATTGAATTATATCCATGTGATGATATAATTAGAGATTTTCCTAATAAAAAATTTCAGATTAAAAATATTAGTGAAATTATTCCTGAAATCCCTATCTGGGCAAAATTAATCAAATCTTTAAGAAATGAGTATAAAAACGTTTTAACAGACTCCATAAGTGTAGATGTGATTGAAAAAGGTGGCTTTGGCGGTTTTGGTGACAAAAAATTTTACCAAAAAATTTTACGTTGTCATGTTGCTGAAGCTTATTTATTCATACGACATGATGGTTTTATTGATTACCCCTGTAAAATCCATCCCGTAAAAAGCTTCAACGCATTAAAGCATCCAATTGCAACAATTTACAATTCAATAGAAGTAAGAGAAATAATGAGAAAGCACGATAGTTATAGTTTTTGTAGCCACTGTCGGCTTGGATGTGCTATTATGTCCTCCATGCCTACAAGATGGAAAACTGTATACGCAAAGTACATTAGTGCCGCATTAAATGGTCAATTATAATTCCATAAAAATGGTTTAAATTCACAAATTAAAAATCAGTTTGCTTTATAGCTTTTCAATAAATAAATAAATAATACAAAAATTTAATTAAAATTCTATTTTGATTTTATTATGTCAGATTTAGATATTATCGTTCAAATCATGTTTATCGCCCTAGGAATGGTTTTTCTTAGTTTTATACTTAATAAAATTTTTGGACTAAAAAGACAAGACATGAAAGAGATTAGAAATAATGGTTTGAACCTCCAACAACGAATGAAAAACGCTCAAATTATGGGAGATCCGGAAATGATGAGACAATTACAAATTGAAACAAGTCAATTAATGAAAGTAATGTTGAAAAAACAATTAATTCCAATGGGTGTTAGATGTGTGATTTTTCTCGGTATTTTTTCTATTATAGGATTAATTTACGCTCCTTATGAATACTGGTTTATCACGTACTTCTTATTTTCGTTAACTTTTTCGCTACTTTCTTATGGATTAGGTAAACTTTATAAAAAATTAACAGGCAAGGAAGATAAGAGTAAAAACTTCGCAAAAGAGTTAATGGGACTAATATCTCCCGGTTCAAGTGAACTTGAGGGATTTGATCAATATTTTAAACCCGACTCGCTACAAACACAATATCAACCTTCACTACATCAACAACCTAATAATACTGTGAACCAATCATCTGAAAAGACGGATTCTTGGAAGGATCGTATTCAGCAAGAAAATATATCGGATGAAAATCAATCGTCTGAAAAGACGGATTCTTGGAAGGATCGTATTAAGCAAGAAAAACAATAACTTTTCCGTTAAATAAATATATCAAATTAAAAACAAGTCATCATGAAGCGTAATATATTTATAAACCTTATTTTTGTTGCGGTATTTCTAATTTTTCTAATTTTATCGTTTACCGGTAATTTTTTTTTTTTCCTTCCAATCTTTTGCATTCTTCCTTTTTCGTGTAGAACAAGTAATCGAATTAAAAGAAATCAGGATTATCAATACGATGTTCAAGCTCAACCTAACCAAGTAGATAAAGAAGAAAGCGATTCTAAAACTAAATTTGCGAGAAATTCCGAAATAAGATATTGTCCAAGTTGTAGAGGCGCAATAAAAGAGCCTATTGCTAAATTTTGTTATTATTGTGGAGCTGAATTATAAATAACGAGAGTCTGAAAAATGGAAGAGAAAGATAATATAAGAAAGCAAATGATGCTCTACTTTATATTTGCGTTAATCATGATTTTTTTAAATTATATAATCCAAAAATCAAATCAATTGTTTTTAGCACCGTACATTTGTTCTAATTTTGGGCATATCGACCTTATTCAGACATTTTATTGCTCAAACAAGCTTTTTCACATGTCCGAATTAATTGGTTCAATCGTAGCGGTAGGATTCACTTATATTGTAAAATTTATATTAGATAAATTTTTCGTGTTTAAACGTAAAGGATTAGAATTAAAAGAGACATCAAGAGAATTCGCTAAATATTTTGGTTTTGCCATTCTAACGACTATTGAAAACATAGGTATTCAATTCATTTTAACAAATTTTTTGAATACTCCCTTAGAGATAAGTTTTATTATAGCATTAAGCATTGGATATATTACTAAATTTTTTTTTGATAGAAAATATGTTTTTAATTGAATAATAAAAATAATAAAATTTAATAAATTAAACCGTGATTTATATAATATAACATGTCAGACGAGCGAGAGGATCGAGAGGAAAAAGGAGATAAAACTATTATAGATGCATTGAGTAGCCTCGGTTGGGTCGAAGAGAAAGAAAAAGTTGAAGAAACTACAAATTCAGACGACGATTATTTGGAACAGCTCTACTTGTTCAAGGAACAAAATAAAAAATTGAACGAGGAAGTTATTAGTATATCTAAGGAAAATGAAGATTTAAAGAGAGAAATAGAAGATTTAAAATATTCGTTAAATGATCTTATTCAGCAGAAAGAATCTAGCGAAACTAATACTGTCATTAATGAAAAAAATAATGTGATTCAACAATTAGAAGAAAAAATTCAACAATTATCACAAAATACTGAAGTAGATGCGTCTCAGGAACAAAAAATTCAACTATTATACAAATCTATCGAAAATAAAAATCAAAATATTGAAAATTTAAAATTAATGTTAAAAGAACAAACCGAACAAAATCAAGATTTAGATTCTTTAATTAAGCAAAAAGAACAATATTTAACGCACGAGCAACAAACTATTAGTAAAAATGAAAAGATAATAGACGATCAAATTCAAAAAATTAGAGAGTTAATGGAACAAGTACATTACCTTCAAAGTGATAGCGTAGAAAAATCAAAATTTGAAAAAATCAAAATATTGATAGAAAAAAAAGACGAAGTCATAACTGAAAAAGAAAAAACGATCTTCAATCTTGAAAATTCTTTAAATTCGTCTAATAAAAATATTAACGAGATACAACAACAATTGGAGACATTCTCTCTTGTAAAGAAAGATTTAATAAATAAAGAAAATAGAATTAATGAATTGGTTATTATTAATGAAAAGAAAAATCAACAAATAATAATAAATTCAGAGCTTATCAAAAGATTAGAGACACGGCTTGAGGAGAGCCAAAAAAAATCGGGTAGTTTATCCACCAACTTTAAAGTAGAATTAACAAATATTCAAGATCAACTAAAAGAAAAAGACTCTGAACTAAAAGAAAAAGACTCTGAAATAAAGACCTTAAGAGAAAATGTGTTAAATCTTGAAAATAAATTAAAAGAAGCAGATTTAATAGAAGACAAGATTTTAACGGATCTTCAGGACTTAAAAACCGAAAAATTAAAATTTGAAATTGAAATTGATAAAAAGGAAACTGATTTAGTTGAATTAAAAAAAAAAATTAAAATAATGCGTAGAAACATGGATAAATCCTAAAAATCACTTTAACAACTTTAAGATTTTTAAGGAATGCTAAAAATTAAAAAAAGTTAAAAAAATAAGTTTGAATTAACCAAAACATCCATTTATTTCTCGCGCCATTCACAGCCACATGCTCCGCATCGATATTTTTTGCCATACATGCGGGGATAGTCCAGAATGATATTGCTCTTATCGATTGATTCGAAGATAAGATTTTTACTTTCGTTATTGCACTGAGGACATTTGCGCCTTCCCTCTAATTTTTCAATAGTTATTACGGAATCATCTATTTGACCAGGAATCCCTGGAGCTGCGCTTGAAGCGCTTGAAGCTGTTATTTTTTTGCTCTCTGGAACTATCGCAGGTTCTTCCTTAGGTTCTTCTTTTGGTTCCTCTATAGGTTCTTCTTTTGGTTCCTCTATAGGTTCTTCCTTAGGTTCTTCTTTTGGTTCCTCTGAACTTACATCCTTAATCTCTGCTTTAGTTTCTGGTTGAATTTCTGCAATAATTTTGTCAGCTTCGGTTTCCGGCTCTAATTCTGACTCTGCTCTTAATTGAACTGCGTCAGATTCTTTATAATTTTCACCCCGCTCTAAAGCTTCCAAAAATTCAGAATCGTCTCCTTCTTCAAAAATGGTTTCATTTTGTGCGCCCGCACGTTCAACATCAATTCCTCTAGCCCATTGGCCGGCTTTTACTTTTTCTTTCACGTTACTTGTTTTTCCGTGCCATACATATATTTTAGTTCCTAAATCTAAAACGTAACAATCTTCAGAGTTTAGAGAATTTTTAGAAAAGGATACTTGGATCATCTTCATTGTATTAATATTTTCAAATTCTTCGGAAGAAACGTTATAAAGGACATTTATGTGCTCTGAGAACCCAGAAAAATCACCGGTCATGACATCCTTAAGCATTGTTTTAGCAATATTTTTTTCTACAATCTTCATGGCACCCATATCTGCGATTAATTTTAAGAAATCTTGAGATTCTTGACCTTGGTCGATAGTGATAATTTTTGCGGCGCCCCCTCTTTTTTGATCTAATGTTCTTGCTTGAGCAGCACCTGTAGTTTTTTCATCAACGCTACACTTGCTTCCAATCCACACGTATATCGTGTTTTCATCGTCAATCAAATAAACATCTCCAGTAGAAAATACTGGTAAATTAATTTCTTTGAGTTCACCTTGATTAATTAGAAATAGTTTCATTAAATTGATACCTCAAATTTTATTTTTTTTTTAAATTTTGTGTTAAAATTATTATTGTAATTATTATTATTATAAATTCGGGTTATAAAAATATTAATAATTTTTATACTATAAAAATTTGATAAAATCTCAATTAGATAATAAAAAAATATCAATAGTTAAAAATCGTTTAACGCTGAATTTATTCTTTTTATAAATTCTGGTATTTGCTTAAGGTCAATGGAACAATAAGCAATTCGAATTCCGTTAATATTGGCATCTTCTTTTTCGATTGGGATCACGCCTACTTTATATTTTCTTAAAAGATAATCTGCGAATTCAGATGCTTTAATTTTTTTAGGGTTGATATTAACGAAAAGAAAGAACCCTCCAGAATTTGGGTCAATTGATATGTCAGGACTATCTATTTTTGTAAGTTCAGCGTTAATTTTTTCATATCTTGCTTTAAGTAAAAGTCTTACTTTCTCGCGAGTTGAGATGATTTTATCCATTCCTTTTTCGGTAAATATCTTATAAGTTATAGCTTGATATAAATGATTGCAATTTGAGATAGTACTGCGATTTACGCCTTCAAGTTTATTATTGATTTCTGATTTGAGAATCTCTAATTCATCGTCATTTTTTACCCACTTTGGTTTCAATCCCATCGTAACAAACCCAATTCTACCTCCATACATTAAAAGCTCTTTGGTTATGCCGTCCAATTTAATGGGAATAATATTTTGGTCTAATTGTTGAAGATTGTAAAATATAGATCTATTCATGACCTCGTCTTTATAAACATAAGGTTCATAAGCGTCATCTACTAATACTACTATTGTTTTTCCCGTAGAGTTTTGGGCTTCTCTTAAGACTTCGATAATGTTTTCAGCTTCTTCCCAAGTAGGAACATATCCAGTTGGATTATTTGGAAAGTTAAAGATTAACACAATCTTTTCTTGTACATCTGATATTTCAATTATAGAATCTCTTAAACCTTGAATGCTAAATTTATTGTTTTTAAAAAAATCGAAGGATTTAATTTTGGCGTTTAAAAATTTAGTAATAATATTGTCATAATTCCCCCATCTTTTATTAGGAGATATGATATAATCATTATGGTTTAAGAACATGGCACAGGTCAAAAAAATCCCGTTAGTTACACCGGAAGTAATAAGAGGCGTTGTAATGTATTTTTTAAGCTTATTTATTTTTTCTTTATCTGTATTTTCATCGTAAAACGATTTTTTAACGATCCATTTTTTCCAAACTTCTCTTATTTCAGGTAATCCTGCGATGGATGCGTAAGGAACGACATCTGTTATTTCTAAATTTTGAGTATAATTCTTAATATCTTCCAAATAACAAGGGACCCATTCAGAGCGCCCTCCATCAATAAAATCGTTTTCATATCCAAAAGCAGCGCCAATAGTACCTATCAATTCAGCTTCTTTTTTTGCTCTTCCTGACCAATAAAAAATACCATCGGGCAAAACAATTCGTTTTCCTAGTTCCGAAAATGCTTTATATAAAGGTGTTTTTTTTATTATCTTGAATTCCATCTTTATTTACTTTAAAACTTTATCAAATGTTTTAACAAAGAGTTGTCCATGAAATAAATATTTAAGTATCTAATATTATAAAATTTAAACAATTCTAATTAATGAATTTAAATAATAATAAAACTATATAAAAAATATGAGTAAAGAAAAAAATTCAGAAAAAGAGAGTGGAAAAGAAAATCCTTTTCTAAAGGGATGGAACGATTTTGTATCCGGTATTAATAAAGGTTTTACAAGCTTTAAAACATCGTTAGAGGAGCAATCAGTAAAAAATAAAGAAGCATTTGATAAAAATAAGGAAAAAGCTAACAATTTCTTTAAAGGTATAAAAAATAATTGGGATGGGCAACTTCAAAAATGGGACGATGATATTAAAAAAGTACAATTAGAAAATAAAGAGCAATGGGACGCCAAAAAAGAGCAATTT
This sequence comes from Promethearchaeota archaeon, assembly GCA_030610785.1. Classification (GTDB taxonomy): domain Archaea; phylum Asgardarchaeota; class Lokiarchaeia; order Sigyniarchaeales; family SOKP01; genus JAUWRB01. The sequence continues at coordinate 24,444 of JAUWRB010000011.1, forward strand.
GTTAAAAATGTAGAAAAATGGCAACAACAGACTCGCGAAGATTGGAACGATGGCGTAAAATCGTGGAATAGGCAAATGATAAAAGGGTCTTACATGTTTTTACTATTCATGGTTCCAATCTTGATAGTATTTATTGTAATCATTTTTGTTTTACAGAAGGTTTTTGATTTCTTTTAATAATTTCAAGGAGTCTTGCGTCCTTTCAATGAAATTATACCGAGATCTACAAAATCAATCGATTTATTTTTAGGTTTTATTGTTTATTTCTAAATTTTATCGTTTATTTTTTTTTTCCAAGAATTTTTTTAGTATTTCTTGTTATATAATTTAATAGT
>JAUWRB010000056.1 GCA_030610785.1 Promethearchaeota archaeon
CTTGCCTCCTAAACATTGGTATCTTATTCCATTTGTTCTTACGTTCTTCACACCCACAATCATCACCTGCAACGAACTCTACAACTTTATCTATACCTGTAGCTTTAGTTATTATAGATGAAGCTCCTAATCTTGGATTAATTTCAATAAAAAACTGCTCATTTTCATCAGTAAGGAATACTTGAATATTAATTGGACCATAAAATTTTATATTATTTATTATTTTATGAATATTTTCTATGAAAATATTATTATAGATAGTCTCTCCTTTATAACAGATGCCAAATCGTACTTCTATTCTTTTTCGGGGTACAGCATAAATTAGATCCCCCGTTTCTCCACAAAAACAATCTATAGTATATTCTTGACCAATAATCTTTTTTTGAGCTAAATAATCAGGTGGTACTGATTCATACTTCTGCCCATCATCAATTATACCTTTACTTCCTATTCCCCTCCGGGGTTTATAGATTACATCGCTTTCAATGTTAGCTGAGACATTATCTAAGCAAGTTTTTGGTGTGGGAATGTTTTTTGAAGAAAAAAATTTAAAAGTTTCCCATTTATCATTACACATTCTAATTGTTTCATATGGTGAGGAAATCAGTTTAGTTTCTAGTTTATTTCGATATTTTGCTAAGATCTCAACTTCTGTATCATAGATAGGAATGATGGCATCTATATTTTCTTTAATACAGACTTCATTCATTCTTTCGATATACTCTGGTTCTTCGGCTCTTGGAACTTGATAAAAAGAATCACAAAAACTACTACCTGCTAAATGATAAGAGCTTTGACCATCAGTACCAATAATCCGGCATTTTTTTCTATCAAATAATTTTATTGCAGTTAATGCCGTATTAGCTCCTATACTTGTAATCAATATGTTCATGTTCTACTCTTAAACCTCTTTATCTTTGGCAGACAGCATATATCAATACGGTAATATCAGGATAATCTTTACCAAGTTCATAAAATCCATCCATGAGTTTTTCATTAAACCATTCCATCATTTGAGAATTACTTAATGGCTTAAAGAAAATACCCCCTGTTTGCTTAATTTTTAATCCAGAAGCATTTATATGTTTTTTAAAAAGATCCCAGTTGTAAACTCTCCTATGCCCCAATTTTATATCTGTCTCATTTAATTCATCTAATCTACTTATTAAACCCATTTTTAATCCCAATTGTCGATGAACTGAATTTGCATTTGGAACACATATTAAAACCACGCCATCTTTCTTTATCCAATTGCCTACTTTTTTCAATAACTCTATTGGCTGATCAACATGCTCAAGAATATGTGCCATTAATACTGTATCAAATTCTTTACTAAATTCAATATTCTCAAATAAAGAACATATTATTTTAAGGTTATCGGCTTTAATACGATTTCTAGTAACTTCACATATGTTCTGTGAGCCGTCTACAGCTACAACTCGATTAAACACTTTTACTAAATGTTCTGTCATAATACCGTTTCCACAACCTAATTCTAAGCATTTTTCACCTTTAAAAAAAGGTTTAAAAGAATTATATGCGTATTTTACTAATATTGAAGTATAATCACCTTTAGCAGAAAACCATTTAGCAACTTTTTCTAATCGGTTTTTCTCTTTTTCATAACACATGATTAAAAATTATCTATATTAACACTAATAAAAATTTGGGATATAATACCTTTTAGGTCATAATAAAAAAAAAACTTTACTCAAACGTACTCAAAATGGTTTGAATTGAATTACGCTTGCCTTCAAGGATTCTATATCCGCTCTCTTTTTTTTCTTTTCTATCATTAAGAATTTATACAAGGGGCGTCTTGCCAAATTAGTGAATGGGATATATTCGTATTCCACGAGGGCCGCATTTAGTGTAAATAATTGATGCAAATATATCTTATCTCTCTGTTCTCTGTTTTTTCCCCGCTCCATTCCTCTTTATTTGTGAATGTTTGCTTTCTATTAAGTTGATGGTAATGTGAGTTTTTTAGAAAATTTATTTTGCTAAATTTTTAATATAATATTCTTCTCTTTTAGATAAGTAAGTATAAAATTATATTCTTATGAAGAAAGTAGAGTTACTTGCCCCTGCGAAGAATTTTAAAGCAATTAAAGCTGCCTCTAAGTATACTGATTCCGTATATTTTGGTATCGAAAATTTTAACATAAGAATGTGGTCGGAAAACATATCATTAACAAATCTTAATAAAATAATGGATTATTGCCACAATTTCGAGTTGAAAGCATACTTAGCCACAAACATCTTAATTTACGATAATGAATTAGAACAACTTCGAAAAATTATTAAAAAAGCTAAAGATGCTGGCATAGACGCAGTAATAGTTCATGATTTTGCAGCAATACAGATTCAAAAAAAAATTAATTATTAATATTTTCTAGTTTTTCCATTTCTTTCAAATTGAAATTATAATGAAATATTGAATATCCCCCATAGAAAAAGATATAGAAGCTCCTAAATAAATGATCAATGATAAAAATAGATAATATTTCTACAAACGGTATTTCAGGATAAAATAGAAAAATAAATAATGCACCAACATTTTCAGAGATACCCCAGCCTCCAGGAGTGATTGGAATAGTCTTACTGAAAAAAGATAATATTATCGCTAAAACTAATAAAATTACATTTAGTTGATATCCTAATAAATAGAAAAATATTACAACAATTAACGCATCAATACACCATGTTGGGAAACCTAATAACACAATATAAATAAAAGTTTTTTTATTATCTTTAAACTTTTTTATACTCTCATTGAAATTAATTAAAAATCGACTTAATAATTCAGCTAATTTTATTGAAATTTTTCTTACTACATTTAGAATAAGTTCTGTTTTATAGATTAGAATTATTAAAAAGATTAAAACGCTTAATATTAGAATTGCACCCATAGCAAGATATATTTGTATATTTTGACCTAAAATGGTCGTAATTCCGGTTTCACTAAGATTATTAAAATATAGGTAAATTAGAGCACAACAACTAATACAAAATAATAATATTAGATCTAACATTCTTTCCACAGCAATTCCACTAACTGATTCACTTAATTTTACATTCTCTTGGTCTTTTATAACGAAGATTTTTGCTATATCGCCAACTTTGCCTGGAGTTAAGTCATTAATAATAAAACAAATGCCAATTGAAAAAAAAGCGGTAGAATAATTTATATCTTGATTAAGTCCTTTAAAAACAAGTTTTAATTTATATGCCCTTAAAATAAATGCAATTGTATAAGTTGCCACTAATAATAATAAACCCCATAGCCCAATTGTAGCTATTTTTAAGATTAAACTAAAAAAATCTACAAAAAGAAACATGAAAATTATTAAAACTATAGTGCCAATACCAATAAGAAGGCGTTTTTTCTTCTTTAACCAAGATATTATCTTATTTTTATTTGCCTCAGTCATGAATTAAAAATCAAAATTCTCATTATATCTTAAAGTTTTTTATAATTTATTCATGTAAATTAAAAATAAATACTTCATAGCAAATTATATTTTAATTACACTGATATTTTTATTATTTCTTAAATTTTAATTTTAATATTAAACATGAAAAAAGTTGAATTATTAGCTCCCGCAAAGAATATAAAAGCAATAAAAGCTGCAATCAATAATGCAGATTCAGTTTATTTTGGAATTGAAAAATTTAACATGAGAATGCGTTCAGAAAATATTGCTTTAGAAGATTTAAATCGCGTTGTGGATTTCTGTCTTAAAAACGATTTAAAAACTTATTTAACAACAAATATTTTAATGTACGATAACGAGTTGAAAGAACTACGCGAAATTATAGAAAAAGCCAAAGATGCCGGAGTTAATGCGTTAATCGTTCATGACTTTGCGGCAATCCAAATAGCTAAAGAAATTGGGATTCCATTTCACATATCAACACAATGTAATGTATCTAATTCTTTAGCTGCGAGTTTTTACGAGAATTTAGGGGCTGAACGGATTATTTTAGCACGTGAATTATCTTTAGAGAAAATAAAGGAGATAAAAAGAAATTTGATAAAAACAGAAATTGAGATATTTGTTCACGGAGCAATGTGTACGGCTATAAGCGGGAGGTGCTATTTTTCTCAAGACATTTGCGGTACGGAAGAAAAATCAGCAAATAGAGGTAATTGTATCCAGCCTTGTAGAAGAAGATGGTGGGTAAGGGAGGAATCCGGAAAAGAGTATATTTATGATGGCGTTAGATTCATGAACTCGAGAGATTTATGTACAATAGCTTACATTCCAGAATTAATTGAAACAAATGTAGATGCTTTTAAGATAGAAGGACGAATGAAACATCCACATTACGTGGAAATTGTGGCTAAAATATACCGCAAGGCGATTGAGGCTTATTATAATGGAACATTTACAAAAAAGAAAGCAGGTCGTTGGGTGACTGAATTAAAAAAGGTATATAATAGGGGATTTACGCCAGGATTTTATTTTAAAAGAGTTACTGAAGATGATCATCAGCATAAATCTCCAGCTAATTTATCTCATTATCGATATATTAAGGTGGGGCAAGTTGATAAATATTTTCCAAAAACGGGAATTGCGTTAATATCTATAGATAATGGATATTTAACGAAAAACGATGATATTATAATAATGGGAAAATTTACTGACACTTACATGCATCAAAAAGCAAAATTGCTCGTTTATAAAGGAGAAAGTATTAATAAAACACCGAGAGGAACGAAAAGTAATATTATTCAAGTCGAATTAAAAATTAACGATAATGCTGTGGATAACGGACAAGATAAGATTTACATTTTTACGGATAAGACTTTTAAGAAAAAGAATTATTTGTTATAAGAGTTCTTTTCTTTAAAAAAAAATATACAAAAAAAAAAGAAAATGAAAATTAAATGTTTTATAGGTTATCTAATCCTATACTTTTTAATTTTTCTTGGCTTGGTTGACCAGTTTCTAAACTAAATGTTCTATATTTATAATAAGCTTCTTTTAATTGCTGAAAATTGGGAGATTTACCGGCAGATCCTCCTTCCTTTAATGGTTTAAGTAAAATTTGAGGTAATTTATCGTCGGCGGGAGTAATTCCCATTTTTAAACTAAATAAACGCTTAATCATGTAGATTCTTTCGCCTAATATTTTAAATTTTTCCATATCATGTTCCATACCTGTTGCTGCTTGCATCATTTCAAGAATCATTGAAGGAGTAGGAGCAGCAAAAATGCACATGGTTAATGAGTTAAAAATAGCACGATAATCTTGGAGACGAGCACTCAAAATTGCCATTTCTTCATCGTCTTGATACCAATCTATCATTTTAATGCCAAAATCTTCGAGTGGAATCCCTAGTAATGCAAAATATACATCACAAGAAGTATGACACGGACCTCGTGGTGTCCCTAAAGCGTATCCAGCAGCCATTCCATAACAGCGTCTTAAATCGTGGTATGGTACTTCCATTCCATAAACAGTTGCGATTTCGTCTTGCGAAATGTTAAATTTTTTTCCTATCGCGTTAGAACCGTCTGCTAATACATCGCCAATACCTTCTCTAAGCGCTATTTTTTTTAACAATTCTAAAGCTGGTTTTATTTCGCCCCATTTTGGTTCCAAACCATCAATATCTTCTGATTTTATTTTTCCATTGTCAAATAGATAATAAATTAAGGCAATCGCGCTACTACTGCTAATAGTATCTATTCCATAATCATTACATAACTCGTTTGCTTTAACTATTGATGAAAGATTATCGTTTAATATCAAGGAACCAAAACCTACTATAGTTTCGTATTCTGGAGATGCAACTTCATTTTCTGTTTTATATTCCCCTTCTTTGACTATTGCTTTTTTAGCACAGCCTATAGGGCAAGCAAAACAAGGATAATTTTTTGAATATATTTCTTCTGATGCTGTTGCTCCTGAAATTTTATATGCGCCTTCCCATGTGCCTAAAGTCCAATATTTTATTGGCAATTCTCCCTCTACATTATATTTATCTACTCCACCAGCGGTACCTAAAATACCAAACATTTGAGTTGCAAATGAAGACATCACATTTTCCCTCGCTACTTCAACGGCTTTTTTAAATTCATCAGGATTAGCAGCTTCGTATGTTCTTTTTTTACCTCTAATGGTTATTGCTTTTAACTTTTTGGAGCCCATGACCGCACCCATTCCGGTCCTTCCAGCAGCCTTTTCTTCTGAACCAATTATTGCGTATTTAACTAAATTTTCTCCTGCTTGACCAATACAAGCAATTCTAGTAAAATCTGACCCGGATTGTTCTTTTAAAATTTTTGACGTTTCAAGAATATTTTTTCCCCATAAAGACGACGCATCTTTAATCTCAGCACCATTTTCTGTAATTTCAAGATAAACAGGATTATCAGAAGCGCCTCTAATGATTATACCATCGTATCCTGCTTTTTTTAACTCGGGTCCAAAAAAACCCCCGCAACTTGACTCGCCCCAAATTCCAGTATAGGGAGATTTCGCACATACCGTAAATCTACCACTTGTAATAGCTGTAGAACCACACAAAGGTCCTGTCATGAACATTAGAATATTATCCGGAGATAAAGGATCAGTATCTTTATCGATATAATCGTAGAGATATCTGGCGCAATATCCCGTCCCCCCCAGAAAATCTCTTGCAATTTCTTCGTTTAACGGCTCTTCATTTACTTCTTTCTTATTTAAATCAACTTTTAGTAATTTTCCAACAAATCCTTTCATTTTTAATTAACTCCATAAATTCTTTTATTATTATTTGGATATATGTTAAAATTAATAATTTAACATTTAATTTTTATTATATTTAATTTACTTTATACAAAAAACTATTAAAGAAAGAGTTTAATTTCTTTCGATGTGTTTTTTTATTCATAATGATAAAATACTTTTACTCCACATTTTTCAGGCTGTTTTAATAGAGATAAATATTTAAATTTAAATTTAATTAAAAAACCAATTTTGAATAAAAGCGTGAAATCATTTAAAATAATAATAAATAAGATAAAAAGAAAAAAAAAAAATAAATTTAAAAATCGATATCTTTTCCTTCGTAGGCGTAAGTAAACAATTTTTTAAACTCTGAGGCGTTTGAACCCCTCGGGCTCATTACCGAACATGAGCTTTGAAAGCATAAGCTTACTAGCATATCAAGGTTTTTATCAAAATCTTCTCTTGAAATTTCTAAATCTTTAAGTCTCGAAGGCAAATTAACTTGTTTTTGGAGCTCTTTAATTTTATCAATTGCAATATATGCTGCTTTTTTATCATCATCTTCCCATTTAGACCAACCTAACTGCTTAGACAACTTTCCTAATATTGCAGCGGTTTGATCGCTCTCGTCCGTATTGTTCAAACAAAATTGAGTAATATATACGAGAAAAATACCTACAGCTACACCATGATGAGTATGAAAGATTGCGCCCCAAGAATGCCCCATTGCATGTCCTAGGTGTGCTTGAGAGTTGCCAAAAGCCAAACCAGCTATAGTTGCTGCTTGATGCACGTAATCTCTTGCTTCCATGTTATTACCGTCCTTATAAGCGATTGGTAAATATTTAAACACTAATTCGATAGCCTTAAGACTCAAGGCGTTACTAAATTCATTTCTCCAAACTGCCGTTAATCCTTCAAGTGAATGAGCAAGTGCATCAAATCCCGTACCTGCAGTTAATTTAGAAGGCATGCCAGAAGGAAATATAGGATCAACGATAGCGTAATTAGGCGTAAAACCCCTATGAGCTTGTTCTAATTTTTTCCAGACATTATCTTCAAATCGAGATATAACTACGGCCCAAGTTGTTTCTGCTCCAGTACCTGATGTGGTAGGAATAGCAACCATCTTCGCTTTGCTACCAAGGTTATATAAATCCGGGTTGAATGGATGAAGGTCATCGACAACAAATTGAGGATATTCATACAATGCCCAAACAGATTTAGCGGTGTCAATAACAGAGCCTCCGCCTAAAGCAATTATTATATCAGGTGCGTACGAAATACATTTTTCTCTAGCTGCTAAAATATCTTCTTCTCTCGGGTCCGGCTTAACATCATTAAAGATTTCATACTGCCTTCCAAATTTATCAAGTTTATCTGTTAATATTTTTATATAACCTAATTCTTCAAGATTTTTATCAGATACAATGAAACACTTTTTTCCCGAAATATTTTCCAAAAAATCTAATGCATCTTCACCATAAATAATATTTGGACTAAAAAAATACCACATTTTCTTTTTTCCACCTTTAATTTTATTTTGGATTTTATTTTTTAGATTAAATTATTGATTTTATTTTGGATTCAATTTTTAAAATATAATTTAGTAATAAAACTTATATTTTTATTAAAATAAAATTATCTTTAATAGCATAAATTTTTAATTATCAAATAAAAAACATTCTAATATTTATTAGATTTTTAAAACAAGCTAAATGAGTGATAAAATTATGAAAGATTCGGAAAAAGAAAATTTATTTGCAACTTTTAAAGGAGTAATTCTAAGCATAATAGAAGATAAACGAAAAAATCCAAAAAATTTAAAGACACTTAACAATTTCAAGGGGAGAATAAATCTAGGATTACAAATCGAAGAGGATTTTTATTTTTGGATGAGTTTAGTTGGTGAAAATGGAAATTTTGAAATTGGACAGGGAAAGCTAGAAGATAATTACGATTTGGATGTAATGGCGGCTCCTGAGGATTTAATGTTTTTTTCTAACGGCGAAAATTCAATAGTTCACATGGTAACGAAAAAAAATAGGTTTGGACTGAAAAAGTTAAGATTCAAACCCGGAACTACCGGTCGCAATCTTGGACTGCTATTAAAACTTCCAAAAATACTTGTATTAGACAAGATTAAACAACCAAAATAAATTACTTTAATTTTTATTTTTTATTCATTTTATTAAAGAGAAATATCAATAATTTTTATATATATAAATAAGTAATAGAAAAAAAGACTCAATTCACTTGAGTTGTTTTAATCTTAAGCCAGAAATTACGTCCGTTAAAGCATTTAACATTTCGGTAAGATCTTTAAGAGTAATTTCGCCCATATGACCAATTCTGAACGTTTTATCCATTAAGGAACCATATCCATTAACTATTCGGAAACCTTTCTTTAGCATCATTAACACCAGTTCAGCACAATCGATATTAAACGTATTTTTTATTGTTGAGACCGTATTTGATTCGTAACCTTTCTCGGGAAACATTTCTAAATTTGCATCGCGAGCCCACATTCTTGTTCGCTTTCCTAACTGTAAGTGTCTTTGAAATCTCTTTTCTAATCCTTCGTGATTTAAAATATGATCTAATTGCGCCACTAAACCTCTAATTTGAGGAATTGGTGGAGTGTTAGGTGTTTGATTAACTTCATTTTTCTTTAATAAGGTTAGAAAATCGAAATAATAACCTCTTTCCTTAACTTGAGACGTTTTTTCAATTGCCTCTTCTGATATTGAACAAACAGCTAATCCTGGTGGTAAAGCAAAACACTTTTGAACTGATGCCAAACACACATCTATACCTAATTTATCCACTTCGACTTTAACACCCGCCATTGAGGATGTAGCATCCACGCACACTAAGGCACCAGAATCTTTTAAAATTGGAACTATATCATCAAGAGGGTTGTATACTCCTGTTGAGGTCTCGTTGGATTGAATAAAAATTACGGAATAATTATTTTTAGACAATACTTTTTCTAAAAATTCTGGAGTTATCGCTTTTCCTAACTCTACCCCCTCTTTTACGGCTTTTTTTCCATTTTCAACACAAATCTGATACCATCGGTCACCAAATGCCCCAATTGACAAAACTAATGCTTTTTCGTCTTTTTTGACTAAGTTCCTAACACAAGCTTCCATGATACCCGTAGCACTTGAAGTAAAAATTAAACACTTATTTTTTGTGTAAAGAACTTTTTGAAGGCCTTCTTTAGCAAGTGCGTGCATCTCTTCATAAGGTTTAGATCTATGCGTATCGTTTGGTATTGCCATCTCATTAAGTATTCTTTCCGGAACAAATACTGGTCCGGGGGTAAATAATTTTAATTTAGACCCTTTTTCCTTATTATAATGAATGTCAGACATGATTTCCACAAAAAAGTTAAAGCAGACAAATAATAAATACTTTTTCAATAATGTAAAAAATGGATAGTGTAATAACTTTATACTAAAAAGTAATAAAGATTTAAAACTTATATTGAATTCGATTATTATTGAACATGAAATAAGACTTTTTCTCTATAATTTTATCTGATCTTCTTTCCAATTGAAATAATTTCACATCGAAATTTTTAGTTTTTTCGTTAATATTAACTTCTAAAAACGATGGTATACCACTTGCAACAAAAGACCAAGCTCCAGTAGCGCTTCCAGGATTTAATAATAGAATTCCTTTATCTGTTAAATATATCTCTTCTTTATGCGTGTGCCCGGATATTAGAATGGTGAAATTGTTTTCAATAGCAAGATGCTCTAATTGCGAATGATCTCCTCTAGGAGATATTTGATGGCCATGAGTTAATCCTATTACTAATTTTTCGTTATCAAATAATGTAAGTTTTAATTTTTGATAAATAGAAGCGTCCCGATTTCCACCAAAGTAATCCATATTTCCAATAACTATAAATAAATCGTTCAATGTTTTTAAACTTAAAAAATTTATAAATTCAGAACATTTTATGAGATCTCCTGTAAAGAAAGTATAATCAAATAATTCTTTTTCAGCTAATTCACTCAATTTATCGTGAATTTTTTCAGGAATTATTTTTGCTCGTTGAGGTATATGGGAATCGCCAATTAGTAGTAATTTTACCATGATAAGTAAAATAACTCTCGTCTTTTTTATTTTGATTTTAATTTCATTTTTTTATATGCATTCTGAACGAAAAGAAATAATTTTTTTGCTTTTTCGTCTTGTTCAAAGTGCTCTCGAATGGGTTTAAGCAATTGATTTAAATATTTTATAACCGCAGGTTTTAGATCAGGTGGATTTAAATTTCCTTTGGAATAATCTTTCTCTAGTTCTATATATGAGCCATATTCAATATTACCACCATACTTTTCAAGTCTTTCAATTTTTATCGTATCAATTCGCTCGAAAAGAATGTATTTACAATATTCTAAAATAGGATTTTCAACGACTTGTTTTGGAGGACAATACGCCTTGTTGATCTTGCGTTTAACATCTGTGGGAGTATCTAACATGAATATTGCTGAATCAGGATCTGATTTTGACATTTTAAGTTGAATCGCTCTTTCTATTCCTGTTAAATCCGTTTTAGGTGGTTTTGTTAAGGCCATGAGCATGTGATGATGTAGTGCAATCGGTTTAGGCTTATTTATTTTATTAGCAACCTCTCTTGCAAGCATGTTTACTTTTCTCTGGTCTAAACCTAATTGACATATATCTGCGGGAAGATAGAAAATATCTGCAGCTTGCATTAGAGGATATAATATTTGAGATGCCGTCAATTTATCAGTTTCACTTCTTCCCATAATTTGAGTACATCGAATTACTCGTTTTAAGGAACTTTTTATGGCAATTTTTAACAACAATTGCCAATAATTGGGGTCTTTCACAATTTCAGACGCATAGATGAATTCCACTTTACTTAAATCCATTCCACAAACCTTCCAGACCTCTATATAGAAATCTCCAACTCTTTCAATAACTTTTAAGTCTCCATCAAATTTATGATTAGCAGCAGCATGCCAATCTGCAATTAAAAATTTAAAAATAATTCCTGCCTTAGTTAGTTTATTCACGTGAATTGCCTTTAAAAGCCCTTGAGCGATATGTATGTTTCCAGAAGGCTCAAAACCATCGTAAGCATATATTTTTTTATTGTGTTCAGTTTTCCAAGCGATCATCTTACGGGCTTCTTCTTCGTTAATAAATTCTTCTCCAACTTCCTTTAGTAAAGCTATTTTTTCGTCTAAAGTTAAAGTCATAAAACCATCTCAATATTTTTTATGAGCTAGTTAATACATGAATGGATAAAATTTTTACTAATTTTAAATACACTCTTGTTAATAGTTTCAATAAAATTTGAAATGATATAAAAAAATAATCAAAAATAAAAGGAAAATATTACATGCTTTTTTTTTTTTCTAAGATGGCTGCTTGAGCTGCAGCTAACCGAGCTACGGGAATCCTGAATGGAGAGCATGACACGTAATCTAATCCGATATCATGAGCAAATATCACTGAACTGGGTTCTCCGCCATGTTCACCACATATGCCTAGCTTCAAATTAGGATTCGCTTTTCTCCCCAATTCTATTGCCATTTTCATCAACTTGCCAACACCCTCTTGGTCTAAAATTTCAAACGGATTTTCTTTCATTATTTCTTCCTGTAGATAAATTGGAATAAATTTACCTTCTGCATCGTCCCGGCTAAAGCCATAAGTCATCTGTGTTAAATCATTTGTTCCAAAAGAGAAAAATTCCGCTTCTTTTGCAATTTCTCCAGCAGTTAATGCCGCACGTGGAACTTCGATCATTGTACCAAACAGATAATCAAGTTCTATATTATAACTATCAATTACTTCTTTTGCGATTTTAACTAAATCATTTTTTACATGAGTCAATTCGCTAACCATTCCTATAAGTGGAATCATGACTTCCACTCTAGCATCGACTCCTTCTTTCTTCAAATCGCATGCCGCTTGAAAGATTGCTTTAATTTGCATTTCATTAATTTGTGGCCATGTTATTCCCAAACGACAACCTCTAAGTCCAAGCATGGGGTTCTCCTCTGAGATTGACCGAATTTTTGCGATAAGCTTTTCTCTGTCCTTTATCTCTTCTTTGGGACCGTTTGTTAATTTAAGTTCTTGATGTTCTAACAAGATAGTTTCCAGTTCAGGTAAAAATTCGTGTAATGGGGGGTCTAACAACCTAATAGTTACAGGTTTTCCCGCCATTATTTTAAAAATTTGATAAAAATCGCCTTTCTGCATTGGTAAAATTTTATCTAAAGCTTCTTGACGTTCTTCATCAGTTTTTGCCAAGATCATTTTTTGGACAGTTGGCAGCCTAAAAACATCCATAAACATGTGCTCTGTTCTACAGAGTCCGATACCCTGAGCACCAAATTCGATAGCTTTTCGTGCATCTTCAGGAGTATCGGCGTTTGCTCGAACACCAATTTTTCGAATTTCATCAGCATAGGATAATAATTCTTGAAATTCACTTGTAAGTTCTGGCTCGATTAATGGCATTTTTCCTTCAAATACCTTACCAGTTGTACCATCAATCGTAATGAAATCGCCTTCTTTAATAACTTTATCTTTAACGGTAAATTTCTTATTATCAACATCAATTTCAATTATTTGAGCGCCTACAACAGCAGGCTTACCCATTCCTCTCGCTACTACTGCCGCATGAGACGTTTTTCCACCAAATTGAGTTAAGACCCCTTTAGCCGCAAATAATCCGTGTACATCATCAGGCTTAGTTTGAGGTCGAACAAGAATTATATCCAGGTCACCTTCTTTTTCCAACTCTACAATATCATCTGCCTCAAAAATGACTTTTCCAAAAACAGCTCCTGGAGATGCGTTTAGTCCTTGTGCTAAGAACTTAGAAAAATCTGCCTTTTTCTCATCAATACTTTCAAACAATAAGTTTGACACAATATTAGGGTCAACTGACATTATAGCTTCTTCTTTGGTAATCAATCCTTCTTTAAACCTGTCAACTGCGATTTTTACTGATGCTTGAGGAGTACGCTTCCCATTTCTAGTTTGTAAAATATACAGTTTTCTATTTTCGATTGTAAACTCGATATCTTGCATGTCTCTATAGTGTTTTTCAAGGTTTTCCATTGTTTCCATCAGTTCTTTATAGATGTTAGGAAATTCATCTTTCATTTCTTCAATTTTCTTAGGAGTTCTTATACCAGCAACTACATCTTCACCTTGTGCATTTGAAAGGTATTCTCCAAACTTTTTCTTTTCTCCAGTTGATGGATCTCTCGTAAAAGCAACACCAGTACCAGAATCCCATCCTTTATTTCCAAAAACCATTAATTGAACATTAACAGCAGTTCCAAAATCAGGAATTTTATTCATTTTTCGATATGTTACAGCTCTTCTAGTATTCCATGAATCAAATACAGCTCTGATGGCGAAAAAAAGTTGGTCTATTGGTTTTTGAGGAAAATCGTTTCCAATTTCTTTTTTATATAAGATTTTATATTCTTCAATGATTTTTTTTAAATCATCAATAGTCAAGTCAGTATCTTGAGTATTTTCACCTTTAACTTTTTTATGGGCATCTAATATGCGTTCAAAATGCTCTAATTTAACGCCCATTACTACATCTCCAAACATTTGAATAAATCGACGATAAGCATCTTGAGCAAATCTCTCGTTTTGCGTCTCTTCTGCCAGGCCAACAACGGCTTTATCGTTTAAACCTAAATTTAAGACCGTATCCATCATTCCGGGCATTGACATTGGAGCACCGCTTCGAATACTTATTAAAAGAGCGTTTTTATCTGCACCAAAAGTCTTACCACTTTCTACTTCCATTCCCTTTATATTATCCATTATATTAGTTCTAATCTTTTCGATAAATCCAACTGGATCCTTAAAATAATCTAGACAGGCTTGGCAAGTAATCGTGAAGCCTTGAGGGATTGCTAAACCTAATTTTGTCATTTCAGCTAAGTTAGCACCTTTACCACCAAGGATGTTTTTCATATCTTTGTTTCCTTCTTTAAAGGTATAAATATATTTTTTCTCTGACATGTTCACTTACCATTATATCTTTAATCAATAAAATTTCTTTTAACAAAAATTATTTCAATTTACAATTGATTAATTTCTGATATATTTTAAAAATTTCGAATCTAGTATTTCGTTCAAAAATAAAATCTTTATTGATTTTTCTACGATAAAATATCTAATAATTCCCAGATGCCATTGATGACAAAATTAGGTTTAAATTCACTTTTTTTAATCATTTCTAAAGTTATTTCTCCGGATAATACGCAGCAAGTGGTAACTCCCGCTTCAATACCCATTTTTATATCAGTATATAACCGATCTCCAAACATTACAGCGTCCTTAGGCGAAATACCCAATTGCTGCAATTTAAATAATAACATTTCTTTATTTGGTTTTCCGAAAACTTTTGGCATTCTTCCAGTGGCTTTATATAAAAGGGCAGCTATACCTCCCGCGTCAGGAATGTATCCATCTTCAGTAGGACACTTGTCATCCAAATGAGTAGCAATATAAGGGATTCCATCTTGAAGCAAGTAAGAAGCATTAACTAGACGATCGTATGTTAATTCTTGGTCGAAAGCAAGAACCAATATTTGAGGCTCGTAATCAGTTAAAACAAAACCCTCTTGTTTAAATTCATCTTTAAGAGATTC
>JAUWRB010000271.1 GCA_030610785.1 Promethearchaeota archaeon
TGAAAAATGACAAGAAAAAATAAAATATGAAAAAAATCTGGCCAGCCGTCATGTATAGAAATTTGTAAAACCACTTTTTAGACTCTACAAGAAAATTATCATTATTGAGGTTCTCGTAGCACAAGCAGCATATTAACGGAATCTCCATGTTATATTTCTTTTCAAAATATAATTTTTGCATGACTGTAAGCATTCGGTCAATTTTATTCCCGCACATCTTGCATAAGAAAATACTTCGCTTTAGTCTCTCATGTTCAATTTTATCTATTTCTTCTTTTGGAAAATAACAATCGTTATCAAAATAGTGTTTACATGTTTTACACGTCAAAATATGCTCTAAATTTTTTTCTTGAAAATAAGTCTTACCGGGCATGATATGGTAAGCATAATTTGAGTGTCGCTGACAAATTACTCTTCCTTTTTCGTCAATCTCAAAATGGGGTTCTATATAATACAAATTAAGTAAAATTAAGAAAATTTTACTTATTTATTTATCCATTTATCCATAACAATTTTTCAATTATTAAAAATTCATGTAAAATCAGTTCTAATCATAATAATTTTTAATTAAATGAGATACTTTGCTGAGTTTTAAACAATTTAATTAGTAAAAGAAAAATTACTAGTGTGTATAAAATATTATTATTGAATTTTTACAAAATTTATTAAAAGTATAAAAAAAAATGATCTAGTGATAAAAATGCTTAAATGTAAGCACGATGATATGGAAATCAATTATCTGAAAGAAGGTAAAGGACCCCCTTTAGTAATGATAATTGGATTTGGCTCTCAACTAAACGGATGGAGTTTTCAAATTGATTATTTTAAATATAAAATGACAGTAATCTCAATGGACAACAGAGGTACTGGAAGAAGTTCAAGACCAGATTATCCCTACACAATTGAAATGTTTGTTGAAGATATTAAAAATTTACTCGAACACTTGAGTATCCAAGAAAAAATTCATTTATGTGGTATTAGCATGGGAGGAATGATCGTTCAACATTTTGCCTTAAAATATCCGGAAAGAGTTAAAACATTAATTTTATTAGCTACAACTGCAAAATCACATCCTTCCCCATTAACCGACACGAGTGATGCAATTAAGAATAGTTTTAGTGATCCTGAAGCAGTGTTTAAAACGAGATTGACTTCGTTATATTCATTATCTTTTCGGAAAAAACTAAAAAAAGATAAAAATCTCTATGAGAAAATTAGAAACGCAATAGTGGAAAATCCAACTCGAGTCCAAGATTATGTTAATCAAGCGGCAGCCATAAAAAATCACGATACTCTAAATTCACTTAGTGAAATTAAACAACCTACTTTAATTATGGCAGGGAACAAGGATAAACTGATAAGATTTCAAGAATCAGAAATTTTACACGAAAAAATTCCAAATTCAAGATTAAAAATATTTGAAGGTGTTGGGCACGGATTTATTGTTGAAGCCGCAGCTAAAGTGAATGAGACCATGTGGGATTTCATTAAAGAATATTTAGAATGATTTTTTTATATTATTTTTTTTCCAACAAAATCAAATGTCCTCGATGATTTATTTAAATTAAAGAAAAATTTTAAAATAAAGAATCCATTAAAAGTCAAAAAAAACTCAAGAATTCATTTTTCAGGCATTTTCAAAAGTCTCGAAATTAATTTCCATTTTTTATTAATTCTTTCTGAAGTCCGTAGATGTTTAAAGATATACCATTCAAACTTTCCAATTAAACCATATGATTTTTTAATGTGTTTAAATATTGGATTGTTTTCCCATTTCTTTTTATATTTCTCAATATTTTCAGAGCTCCATAATTCCTCTAAGTGATTGGTAACTTCTGTTTTTCCTCCGGAAAGTTCATTAATTTTAGTAGATAATATGTTTGCCCAAAATTTTGCGGCTTCCATAGAATAAATTAACCCAGAAGAACCGAAGGGATCAACAAATCCGGCACTATCTCCAATTAAAATGATACCTGCGGTTGGAATGTAATTTTTAACCATTCGGATGTTTGAAAGGGCTGTTAATTCTTCATAATCAATATTTGCACCTTTAAAAAAGTCGCTAAAACCGGGATAGTCTTGCTTCAAATTTTGCCAAACTTCCATTATTTCGCTATTGCTTGGAATCTTAACAGTTTTTTTCATTTTATGAACTCTGTTCAAACGAAGCATTAATCCAACTTCTATTTCTTTTTTTCCTAATGGAAATACATACACCACGCATTGAGGAAAACTTGGAGCATATTCCAAATCCCCATTTCCAATGAAATAAAACTGTAGGTTAGGCGTCTTATTAATATCAATGTTAGCATTACTAACTAGACATTTTACGATCGGACAATTTATTTGAGTATCATAAGGTATGTTATAATGTTTTCCAATGACGCTCTCGTGTCCATCACAGCCAAATATCGCATTTCCATGAATTTCTTGAATTTTTCCGTTTTCGTCTTTATATTTTACTCCAACACACATATTATCTTTTTCAATGGGCTCAATAACTTCGCTTTTAAGAAGAATTACAACGCCTAATTCACGGGCTAAATCCACTAGTCTATCTATATAATCCCGCCATTTAAAAAAGTAATGAGGTCTTGTACGAGGCGTTTTGGTCTGTTGTAAATCTCCCGGACTATGCCACGTACTTGCAACGCTAGATCTAAAGCCAATTGATTGAAGGAAATCCTTTCCTAAAATTTCGTCTAATAAGGGATATATGCTTATTCCTTCACCACGAGGTTTTGGACCTGCAACATTACTTTTTTCTAAAACCACTGCCTTAAATCCATTTCTAGCGGCAACAATACTAGCCGTTAACCCTGCCGGTCCACCGCCTACAATTACAAAATTATAAAACTCAATTTCTTTTGTCATATTTCAAAAAGAAGTAAGAAAGGATTAAAAATTTTATTCAATACTTTTTTGAAAGTTTTTTTATTCTCATCTAATAACTTTCTAAAATAATCTTAGGATTTCTTCGTATCCAAAATCAATAAGAATGAAGCTAAATGGAAAATTTTGTAGGATTATAAGCTCTAGATAATCATTAATCTTTAAAAAGCATTACCTTGAACATACTAGGAGAATTATCCTAGTTAATTCTTCGTAAAATATTAGGTTCAAATAAGGACTTTAGATAGTTTTATATATTATTTATTATGATCTAAAAGCAAAACTCAAACAAATTTAAAATTAAGTTAAAGAGATGAAATAATTTGGTTAATTTTATTGACGAAATAGTAGAATTGAACGAAATAAAAGCCATAGATTTATTAAAAGAAAAAATTACGAACAACGAAGATCCAATGGTTATAATGGAAGAGGTAAAAACTGCAATGAAAAAAATCGGCGAAAGATTCGAAAATAAAGAATATTTTCTTCCCGATTTAATAATGTCAGGAGAAATCACGCGACAAATTTTCGAAATAGTTGGTCCAAAATTAAAAGAAACTGA
>JAUWRB010000090.1 GCA_030610785.1 Promethearchaeota archaeon
GAAATATCTTCTTATCTTCAAGAATTTCTACAATAGCAAACAAGAATATCAAGAAAAAAATAACCTCCCATTCAACAGCTAGAATCATCTCCTCCATAATAATTGCATCAGGTAAAAAAATAAAAGTGGCGACTACAGCTAAAAACATTGCTGCCATACTATATGTTATAAAAAATCGGTTTTCTCTCTAAACAATGCAATTATAACCATAATAAAGCAAGCAATGACTATTATTTGCAGTGCGAGTAACTACATGATAATAAAAAAAAAAGGTGTATATATTTAAATTTTTTAGGATGATTTCCATAATCCATGGAGATTACAAAATTCTCGTGCCCATAGACCATCTGTTTCCTTTACGATAAAGGTTGCTTTTGGCTCATCTCCTGGTTTTAGAAATTTTCTCTTATAACAGTCATCCTTACACATTAAATCAATCCACATAATCCAATGCTCCTCTGTCATTGGATGAGGTGTACCCATAGAGATCCCAACATCGACAGTAATATTATTACCATCATTCGTGATCTTTGGTACATGTTTTTCTCCTTGCCAATTATCGGTTTTTTCTTCCATTAGGATCATGGGTTTTCCACAACAGATTGTCTCAGGACTTCCCCCAATTAAAATTTCAATTACCTTCCCACAAATTTCACATTTATAAATTTCATTCAATATTTTCACACCAATTGAATTTGTTTTTTATAATTTTTTAGAAATCTTCACTTTTCTTTCTAAAATTGGCTCTAGGATGACTACAAGATGGACATGACCAATTTTTAGGCAATTCATCCATTTCTACTTCGTAACCACATTCCATGCAAACCCATACTATTTTTTTGCCTCGTTTAAAGAATGCATCATCACCAACTAACTTTAAAAGCTTGCCATAACGTTCAGAATGATGCTTTTCGGCAATAGCTATAGCTCTTAATCTTTTGGAGATCTCTGGTAGTCCCTCTTTTTCAGCAACATCTGCAAATCCGGGGTACATTTCTTTCCATTCGTAATCTTCCCCTGCAATAGCAGATTTTAAATTCTCTTCAGTAGTTCCGTAAGTAGTAGGACCTCCAGCATTAAGCGTTAAATCTTCAAATGGCTCTTCCTTTTTCAGTTCTTGTAACATTTTATAATTCCAACCACCGTGTTCTCTTTCTTGGTTAGCAGTTTCTTCAAATATTTTGGCAATTAGTCCATAACCTTCTTTCTTAGCAATTTTTGAGAAGAGTGTATACCTATTTCTCGCTTGGGACTCCCCAATGAATGCAGCCATCAAATTTTCTACAGTTTTTTTCATTTTATAAACCTTTCTTTATAATGATTTTCTTCATTTATATGATATTTATTTTTTGTCAATTTATTAATTTATTGTCTTATAAATAAAAATTATTTTAGCTGTTAAATAATAATAATTTTAATAACTTAAGATAAAATATGGAAAGAAGATGATTTAAAAGTAATTATGAACATGTTCAGTCAAAACTTTATTTTAACTTAAATTATCTTAAAATTAATTTATTGAATTAAAAAAATACCAAGAATAAAATTAGATGTAATAAAAATGAGCTTTAAAATAAAAAATAATATTTTTTGGGTAGGTATCAAAGATTGGGAACTAAGGAAATTTCACGGAGATGAATATTCTACTAATCGTGGATCAACTTACAATTCATATCTTATTAAAGAAGAAAAAAATGTGCTAATTGATACTGTTTGGACGCCATTTTCAAGAGAGTTTGTTTCTAATCTATCGAAAGAAATCAATTTAGATGAGATCGATTATATTATAACAAATCATGCTGAGAGCGATCACAGCGGAGCCCTCCCAGAACTCATGAGAGAAATACCAAATACTCCAATTTATTGTACAAAAAACGGAGTAAACTCAATCAAAGGACATTATCATAAAGATTGGGATTTTCATGTGGTAAAAACAGGAGATACATTATCTGTTGGGAATGGTAAAGATATTATTTTCGTTGAAATGAGAATGCTTCATTGGCCAGATAGCATGGCGAGTTATTTAACTAAAGATAATGTTTTATTTAGCAACGATGCTTTTGGTCAACATTATGCAAGTGAATTCATGTATAATGACCTTGTAGATCAAAATGAACTTTATGACGAATGTATTAAATACTATGCCAATATCCTCACACCTTTCAGCATGTTTGTTGATAGAAAAATAAAAGAAGTTCTTGACCTTAAAATTCCTATAGATATTATTGCCACAAGTCATGGTGTTATTTGGAGGGACAATCCATTACAAATCGTAGAAAAATATGCTTTATGGGCAAATGATTATCAAGAAAATCAGATAACGATAATTTATGATACCATGTGGCATGGAACGAGAAGAATGGCTGAACATATCGCTAAGGGAATTCGTGAAGCTGATGATAAAATAACCGTTAAAATACTTAGCACATCGAAATATGATAAAAATGACATCATAACTGAGGTTTTCAAATCAAAAACCATTTTAATTGGTTCTCCTACCGTTGGTAAGGGAATTCTTTCTTCTATTGCGGCAATCTTAGAAGAAATAAAGGGTTTAGGTTTTAAAAACAAAAAAGCAGCTTCTTTTGGCTGTTATGGTTGGAGTGGAGAATCTGTAAAAGTCCTAAACGACCTTTTAGAAAAAGCAGGATTCTCAATAATAAATGATGGAATTCGTGCTTTATGGAACCCTACTGATGACGCACTAAAGGAATGTCAAGCCTTCGGAAGAGAAATTGTAAAAAATAACAAATAACCTACAAAAAAACAACTAAGTTTTCTAATTTTCTATTTTTTTTATTTTATAATAATTCATATTTTTTTGTCTGTCTGTTTAATTATTTTTTAAAATTTAAAAGTACGAGAGATTTATTTACTTTAAACATATAAATTCGTAAAAATTTGTAAAGTATTACTCATTTGCACTAATCTGGATAATTGATTATTCTACGATTGATTAATAAAAAATTAAAAAAAAATTAGATTAGTTTTTCTATAGTATTATTACTTTATCTACAAACAATTCATAATTCTCGTCTTCGTCAAAGTCGTGTATAACAACTTTCTCTACATCGTCAGTACCTTTTATTTCTAATAATTCGGATTCATAAAGAATTTTAACATCAGAATGTTTTAATTCTTTCTTTAACTCAGGAGATCCTGGTGTGATTTTACCAGAAGTTATTACTACTACTCTTCCGGTATATTTTGTTAGTTCTAACGCAAGCTCTAAAGAATCATTCCCCGTATTTTCTATTAAAACTCTCTTATTATTAAAAATGGATAAATCGTCAACTTCTTCATGTACGCCTTTACCAAGAAATTCGTCAATACCAAGAATTATTCTTAATTCCCGTTGACATGATGTAATTATTTCAATATCTGGTTTTGTGCCTTTTCGATAATTATTTATTGCAGCCTTTAACGCATCTGAAGCAAGATTTGAACAATGCATCTTTATTGGTGGTAAACCATCTAATTCCTCTGCGACATCGTTTCGTGATATTTTATAAGCATCATTAAGCGTCATTCCTTTAGCTATTTCAGTGATCATGGAAGATGTTGCCACGGCTGAACCACACCCGAATGTTTTAAACTTTATATCATCTATAATTTCTTCGCCATTGTTATTTTTACCCACTTTAATATAGATCCACATCAAATCACCGCAAACTGGATTGCCAACTTTTCCAATTCCATCTGAATTTTCAATTTCACCAACATTTCGTGGATTTCTAAAATGGTCTAAAACTTTTTCAGAATAACTTGTTGATTTCATTTATTTTTCCGCCTCTTGATATTTTTTTAACAAATCTAAAGGAGTTAAAGGAGATAAGATTCTTAATCTTTTAATAATTCCAGGTAATACTTCTATTGCAGTATCTATATCTGATTCTGTTGTAAACCTCCCTAAAGTATATAAAAGACTTCCATGAGCCTCTTCATGCAATAACCCCGTTGCAATGAGAGTATGAGAAGGTTCTAAAGTTTTTGAAGAACACGCAGAACCTGTAGCAGCACTAACATTTTGATCTCTTAGAGATAATATTAAGGATTCACCCTCGATGTATTCAAACCTGAAATGAGCATTATTAGGAAGACGTTTTTCTGGATGACCATTTAAATAAGATTTAGGAATTGATTCAAGAATCCCTCCTATTAACTTATCTCGTAATAAATTTATTCGTGCAGCTTCATCTTTAATTTCTTTTTTCATAATTTCTGCGGCCTTTGCAAAACCGACAATTCCAGTCATATTTTCTGAACCAGATCTCATCCCTCTTTCTTGTCCCCCACCAATTAAAATTGGGTTTACACGAACACCTTTTTTCAAGTATAAGGCTCCGACACCTCTTGGTCCATAAATATCATTTGATGATAAAGTTATTAAATCAATTGGCACCTTCTGAACGTCGATAGGAATGACTGCTTCACTTGCTACTGCGTCTGTATGGAATAAGACTTTTTTTTCAGAAGCAATATCGCTTATTTCTTCTATTGGTTGTAAAGAACCGATCTCATTACTTGCCGTAGAGATTGAAATTAAAATAGTTCTTTCATTAATCAGTCGTTTTAATTTTTCTATATTTATTATTCCAAACCGATCAACAGGAACTCGGCTTACTTTAAATCCTTGTTTCTCTAAAAACTTACCAATATTTAATATTGTAATATGTTCAATCTCCGATATAATAATGTGGTCTCCCTTTTTTTTATTTCTCAAGGCCGATCCAATTAAGGCTAAGTTATTTGATTCTGTTGCTCCTGATGTAAATAAAATACTATCCGCTTTAGGTGCGTTTATAAAATCTGCGACCTTTTGACGCGCCTTTTTTAAAGTATCAGTAGCAATATCTCCATCTCCATGAAGCGATGAGGGATTTGCATATCTTTTATTAAAATAAGGTAGCATCTCTTCAATTACCCTTTCGTCTACTGGTTTTGCTGCTTGATAATCTAAATATATACTCATTTCTCATACCTCCTTTATATATAACCTAAAAAAATTGAAAAAGTATTAATTTTAAATTAAAACCACATTGTCGCATCAGCTTCTAAAGCAAGATCATTTAAAGTGGCCGCACCAACAATTTTAACACCAGGAATTAGATCAACCTTTTCCAAGCCTAACATTCTTTTGGAAGCTTCACATACTAAAATTTCTATTCCTGCTTCAAGCGTTTTATCAATCATTTCTTTTACGCTTGGAAAATCCCCTAGTTTAATTACATCTGCATTTCCAGGCTTCAAGATTTTTAATCCAGTACCTAAATAATAAACGGTTGCTTCTATGTTCATAGCTTTTGCAGTCTGTGCTAATACCAATGGGGAATATTGTCGTTCAGGGTCATGGCTTGTTTGTATATATAAAATTTTTTTTTGTTCTCCCATATTTCTCACTTTTTTATATTTTTTTCTTAAAAGTAAATGTTAATAGATTCCCTTCTTTAACAAAATCTATAATCTCTGTGCCAGTTCTCTTAGCCCATCTTTGTAAGTCTTCTTCAGCAGCGGGATCATCCGCTATAACTTTAAAATATTGTCCTATATCTAACTTCTCGCTTAGATTTCTGACTTCAAATAGAGGTTCTGGACAATATAAACCCGTTGTATCTAATTCTTCAGCAATTTCAAATTCTTTTTTATCTTTTACGCCCATTTCTTATCTCACTCTTTTTTGATTATTAATTCTCTTTTTTTTATTTATTTTGAATTTTTAATTAGAAGGGTTTTTTTAGTAGATTCTATTACCAATAAGAGATAAAGAAAAGGAAATTAAAAAGATACTCATTATAATTTAATAGGAAATCTTACTAACTATCGAATTATTATAAAACTTTCTTAGAAATCATATTATAAAATATAAATTTAAATGGGCAGGGTTTTTAGAGATTTATAATTTAAAAGTTTGAATGACTTTTTTTAAAAAATATAATTACTTATTAGAAAAGCCCAAGTAGTAAAGTTTTTTATATGCGAGAGAGAGTCATTATTAGTGTCTCTGGGATTTCTCCAACGATACAAATCCACATTGAATAGCCAATATTTTAAAGAATTGGCTTCCATTAGTAATGAAAGTGTTAAAGTACCTTCAAAGGAAACAATAGGAGGGTCATTTTATCACGACACATTAGTCATGGATGGATCAGAAGTGACATTACAAATTTGGGAACTTACGGGCAAAGAAAAATTTAAAGATTTATATAAAGATTTTATAAAAGGTGCTGCTGGAGGAATTTTTGTTTATGATATAACCAATAAATCTAGTTTAAAGAATTTAGATAAATGGATAAAAATTTTTAGAAAAAGTAAAAAAAGTGTAAGCATTCCAATTTTAATGATTGACAATAAAGTGGATCTTTAGGAAAAGAGAAAGATTTCAATAGAACATGCTAATAAGTTAGCATCTTCAAAGAGTTTAATAGGTTCCATAGAAATATCTGCCATGAATAAGAAAGATGTTCAAGATCTTTTCATGAGTTTTGTAAAAATAATTAAGCGAGTAGATCCCAAAAGGCATTTAGTAGATATTTTTCGAAATGAGTTAGATTTGAGAATATTAATTTTATTGAAAATCTATAATGAATTAAGCCTTACAGAAATCTCATATCATTTAGGTAAAAGTAAAGCTCATATTTCTCGTTGTACAAGAGATTTAATTAGATTAAGACTACTTAAATCATACACAAAAGATGATGAAATTCAACCAGGTAATATTAAAAGGAAATATTATCGATTAAGTCAAAATTTTGATTCACTAATGGAGAAAAAAGAGATTGATTTGGAAAAAGCAATAAGAGAAAATAATTGGGAACCTCTTCTTGAAAATTTAGTAAAATATTCCTTTGAGTATAAAAAAATCAAGATGATTTCAGAACAATTAAACAATTTTATAGAGGCGATAGAAAATCAGCTTCTAACATCTGTAGCAATGGAAGAATTGTCGGTGATTGAAACAATTAATTTACTCATGGAGGGATTGGAACATAATTTAATTAACTTTCACTATTTGTCGGAAAAGCAGTATAAAAAAGCAATTTCTTTAAGCTCTGAATTTCATACAAAATTGGAAAAGGTGTTAGAAAATGATATTAGTTCAGAAAAACCATACTTATACATGGATATGCTATTATCTATTCTAATTATTGCAAAATTTGGGAGTAAATCTGGCTTAAATCTATTAAGACTACGTCAACAGGCTAAGAATACACAAAATTCTATTTAATTAAGAATAAACTTTATTTCCTGCAAAATCTCTTTTAAATTTCCCAAAATCCTCAATTTTTTTTAATTCATCTGAGTTAAATACGAGACCATCTTTGCAAATTGATGAGCTAATCCTTTTATGTCATTAATAGAGTTATAATCATTATTATTAAGATATTGAGTTATTCCACTATTTATTTCTGTAATAATTTCACAAAACTGACATATCATCTACATATTACACAAATTTAAAAAAAAAAATTATGTTATTTTAATATATACAGGCATATTTTTGAGGTATGATGATTTCAAGAATAAAACAAATGGAATTTCATGGTTTTTTAAAGCAAGAATCAAAAATCATTGAAAAAGATAATCTCGTAATGCTTGAGGAAATACACTCAATTTTAAAAAATTGTTCGAACTTAACTGATAGAGAAAAATTAGACTATTGTAAGAATCAAAGATACTTAATGAAGGTATATTTAAGAGAATTTAATAAAAAGATATTAAGAAGAAATCAAGAATTAGATGAAAATGATATAATGCTTTAAAAAGCCTCAATACACGAATTTTTTTTTATTTTAGTTATTACTAATATTATTTGGACCGGGATGTAAAAGAATTCACGTGTTAATTCTAATTTTTAATAAATAGGTAAAAATTTTAAAAATAAATACACTATAAACTAGTATAAAAATTAAAATTATTTTAGAGGAGATATAAAAATTTCAGATATAACTGACGCCAAGTCTTCATTGAAGAAAATCCTTTCTATTGTTGATGAGATTAATTTATTGAATACAAATTCTATTCCTAAATTATTAGAACAACCAAATAATTTATTAGAAATGATTGAAACTTTCGAAAATGAAAAAAACGCGAATATCAAGAAAATTGATTCAAATTCGGATGAAATTGAAACTTTTAAAAAAAAAATCTCGTCAAATGATCGAGATATTGAAAAAATAACCGAAAATAACGAAGAATTAACAAAAAATCGTAAGGTATTATTAGAGAAACTCCAAGTCTTACAAAAAGAATTAAAAGAAACAGAAGAAAAAATCAATACGAAAAGAGAGGATTACGAACAAAGAAGTCAACGCATAGAGGAATTAAACGAAAGAGTTCAAGAATTAACTGTAATACAAGTAAAATTCGAGGAAAAAATTCAAGAAAATGAAATACAGCTACAAAACGATTTTGATAAAAAAGAGAATTTTGTTAAAAACTTTGAAAATAGAGTTCAAGCCATGAAATCATTAATAAAAAAAGATTATATCCGTTCTACTCAATATCAACTCGTTAAAACCTTACAAAAGGATACTGCCATAACCCTTAAAAACATGATTGTAGCATTAGACATCAAGGAAAACCAAGCAAAGAAAATAATTAATGATATAATCAAGGAAAATGGACCAATCGAATATGACGAGAGTGCTGGAACAATAATATTAAAGGAGGAGGTTGATTTCTAAAAATGAGCGCAGAAGAAATATTATCTTTTATTGAACGATTTGAGGGATCATTTGACATGTTCCATCAAGTCATGCAAAAACACTTTAATGAAATTATTCAAAACTTGAGTTTAACTTGGAAAAAAATGAAAGTTGAACAAAAAGAAAACTCCAAATTACAAGGCACAATTCGGGAACAAGAATCAGAACTCACGGAATTAAGAACAAGATCCGAGGAATTAGATAGAAAGATAGAAGATTTAAATTCAAAAAAAGAGGAATTAACTTTAGAAACCAGAGAATTAAAAAGCGAAGAATTAAAAATTACTGATAGTCTAAATAAACCAAAATTAGAACTGGAAAATCTTTCCACCAAAATTGATTCTATAAATGAAAAGATAATTGCGAAAGAATCGGAAAATACTAATTTGACACAGAAAAAAATAGACAATGGAAACAGAGAAAATGAATTAAAATCGACCTTTGCAAAAAGAATGGACGAATTAGAAAAACAATTAGTGCAATTAAAACAAAATAATTTTTTCACCTCATTCTTAATAGCGCATTCCGATGAAGACATCCCTGAAGTCGACATATTAGCAGCGATAATGCAGAAAGGACGTTGTAAGCTTGATGATTTGAAAAAACAACTCGATTTTCCCCCTATAATGGCTGTAAGGACGATAAAACAGTTAGCACTTGCGGGAATCATTAATTTAGATGAAAATACTGGTACAATTACATTTTAAAAAATTAAAATTAGTTTTTTAGTTTATATCGTCTCTCTTTTTTTTATTTTTTTTATCTAATCTTAGCAAAAGAAAACCATATCATTTAAACAATGGTAGTTCAATTTAAACTCAAATCTATTTTGCAAGTTCACGAAATTTTGATTTATAGATATTTTATTAGAGAGAAATTATTCTTAAATGATTAAAAAATTTAGAAATAAAATTTTGAAAAAAAATATTACAATTATCCAAAATAGAATAGATAATAAATAATCATGAAGATTATTGATTTTAAATCTTTTAAAGAAGCAATTTTAACTAAATTTAAAGAGGAATTATTAAATTTTAACAGCAATTATAAATAATATCTCTTAATTTCCTCTATGACCAAATTAATTAAATCCTTAACGTTGCTTATTGGATAAAAAGTAACTTTGTTCAACAAGTCTTTAAAGCGCGTTTGAGGGATTTTTGAAGCTCCTATAAAGAATCCAACAATATGATGGCCTTGGTTTGCCAGCTCAATTAAAGCCTTTTTTGATTTTGCCCAATTATATATTCCGAAATCTGTTATCACTAAAACTAGAGCTTTTGTTTCGGCTTTACTACATTGTTTTACTATTGCATCTATGGGTAAAAAAGTTCCCCCGCCTTGGTACCTTAATAAAACTCTTTCAGCTTCTCGATAGTCGCTTGTCCAATTACAGGTATCTGCTCGATTTGAAAAATTTATGATACTGAACTTAACACCTTTTTGAGCAGCAAAATGAAGCGCCGCAAAGGAAGCAACTAATGCTGTATGATAAGGGCCCCTCCCTTTAGCAGATCTTACCATGTATTTCCAACCCATTGATCCTGAAGAATCTAATACAATTAACAAATCTGGAATTTGTTTTTCTTCCAAACGCCCCGGTCCTTTTTTAAAAACCCATTTTCTTGTGGTTATATTTGGAATTATGATAGGACTCGTTAAAATTGTTTGAACAACGTCTAATTCCTCGATAGGATCTCCAATTCGCCATACTTCGGGATATACTGGAACTTGACCGCCAGGTTTTTCTTCAAATATTTTAATTTCGATAAGATTTTTTGCTAAACCTCTATACCAAGTTGCTAAAGGAGTTCCATCTATTAAAAGACCTGCTTGACCCGCTGGAGCGCCAAATTCAGAGTAAGGCGTATCTTTAGCGAAATTCTCAGCTTTTTCCCTTAATTCATCCTCATTGTCTTGTTTTAATTTATCAATGTTTTTATTTTCCAATGGATTATCCATGAGTTCCAAGACATCTTCCGGTATTTCAATCGTAGTTCTTCCATCTGGGCTTTTTCTTTTAGATTTTCCCTTATCAAGAATACCATCAGTTCCTATAAAAGTAAACGTGTTATTAACTAAGTCTTTCATATAAGAAGCAATTTTAGTAACTTTCTTTTCCCAAGTCGTTTCGTCTTCAAAATCTTTTAAAATCGTGTCAGTAATTTTATTCACTAAAGAATCAATATCTGAATGCTTGTCTTTTCCGGAAATCTCGAAATTCCACATTTTTTCGTAAGCCTGAAATAAAAAATTTGAAAAATTGCTCATTTTTTTTTCAGTTCCGCCCGTAACATGATTGTAGGTCTTTTTTAACTCCCATTCCATGAGATCCGAGTACTTGTGATGCAATTTTGTATCAATGATTAAATCAGCAAATACATTTACTATAATTGGCGCAAAATTTCGATTCACGTGTTTCATTGCCGCTTTTAACAATTTAGCGTTAATAAGACCATCGTAAGGAATGATTTGATAATGAGATACTTCGTGCATGCTTATCGCATGGAAATAATTCGTGTATTCTTCATCTTCGATAAAAAGAGGCGTATTTGCCAAATTCATTGTAATCTGCCATCCATTTTCAGGATCTATATAAAAACCCTCTAAATGGGTGTAATCAAAAACATAATTTGGCTCGTTCAAGGGAGGATAATAAAACTCGACCATAGTTTTATTAAAAGCGATCTTTGCTAATTTAATTAATTTCTGTTCTTTCTTTTTTTCAAATCCCTTAATATTTTTTTTTTTTATATTTCTATTTCCCATAGATTCAACCATATTATTTCTTTTGTAACGATCTCGTTTAAAACTTAGGGTGAAAAATATTAAATTATATTGCGAGGAATGAATAAATCAACCCTAAGACATTTGTAATATGAGTTGATCTTCGTTAAATTTTTTTAGGATACCAGCCTTTTCAAGAATGCCTTTCATTCCAAGAAGGGAAGGACCCTTATCAAACGAATGGAATGCAAACCAACCCATAAATTCTGGCTTGATTTTAAGGGAATTTAAAATCAAATCAGGTGCATACGAAATAAAGGCCCCCGAATCAATGACGAATTTATACACTATTTCAAACGGTGTAG